>JBGOTO010000042.1:0-20044 GCA_041476485.1 Nitrospirota bacterium | reverse complement strand
CCCCTGCGCCGGCGGTGCGGTCTACAGCCCTGCCATAACGGATTTTACCTTCATGGTCGAAAACACCTCGTACATGTTTGTCACGGGGCCCAATGTGGTCAAGACCGTCACCCACCAGGACATCACGGCGGAAGAACTGGGCGGGGCGATGGTGCACAGTAAAAAGAGCGGCGTGGCCCATTTCGCATTACCCAATGACATTCTGTGCCTGCGGGAGGTGAGGCGGCTGATCAATTATCTGCCTTCAAACAATCGTCAGCAGGCGCCGATCCTCGATCTGCGGGACCCGGCTGAGCGCACCGACCCCGCATTGGATTATCTGGTCCCGGCAAATCCAAACCAGACCTATGATATGAAGATTCTCATCACCAGCATTCTGGACGGGGCGGAATTTATGGAGATCCATCCCCATTTTGCGCGGAACATCATCGTGGGTTTCGGCCGTCTCGGCGGACAGACCATCGGCCTCATCGCCAATCAGCCCGCGGTGCTTGCCGGCGTCCTTGACGTCCAGGCTTCTGAAAAAGCCGCCCGCTTTGTCCGTTTCTGCGACGCCTTCAATATCCCGCTCGTCTGCCTTGAGGACGTCCCGGGTTTTATGCCTGGTCCGGTGCAGGAGCACGGCGGCATCATTCGGCACGGGGCAAAGCTGCTCTATGCTTTTTCGGAAGCTACGGTGCCGCGGATAACGGTCATTATCCGGAAAGCATACGGCGGCGCATACGTAGTCATGAATTCCAAGCACATCGGCTGCGATATAAATTTTGCCTGGCCCGCGGCGGAAATCGCCGTGCTTGGCCCCAAAGCCGCGGCGCAGGTCATTTACCGCAAGGAGCTCGACGAGGCCGGCAACCCCGAAGAGATGCTCGCCCGGAAAACGGAAGAATACCGGCAAACGTACTCCAATCCCTTCATGGCGGCCAAGAGAGGGTTCATCGACGACGTCATCAATCCGCGTGATACAAGGCACCGGCTGATCCGCAGCCTCCAGTTTCTGGAAAACAAGCAGACAATGCGGCCGGAGAGGAAACACGGGAATATTCCATTGTGATCCTTGAGTTGCGATACGCTCTGGAGAGAATAGTGATAGTATATTTGAGGTAACTACTCAGGTCTGCTGCGGAGCGCAGGCGCAATAAAGCGCGTCGAGGTAGCTGACCCGAGTAATCACCATTTGAGGGGTTATGTTTGAAAAAATTCTTATAGCAAACCGTGGTGAGATTGCAATCCGTATAATCAGGACCTGCAGGAAGCTGAACGTAAAGACCGTGGCTGTGTATTCGGATATCGACGCACGTTCACTCCATGTCCGGGAGGCTGACGAGGCTGTTCATATCGGGCCATCCCCTTCTTCTTCCTCATATCTTGCGCAGGAAAATATCATCAAGGCTGCGGTTGCGCAGGGCTGCCAGGCCATTCATCCGGGTTATGGGTTTCTTTCGGAGAATGCAAAATTTGCCGCGACCGTGGTCAAGGCGGGGTTGACCTTTATCGGGCCTTCAGCGGAGGTAATCGCCGCTCTCGGAGATAAAATTTCCGCCAAAGATATCGCGATGAAAGCGGGGGTGCCGGTGGTGCCCGGCCACAACCGGCCTGTTGTCGAGCTCGAGGAAATCAAGGCGATTGCCGCTCAAATCGGGTATCCTGTTCTGCTCAAGCCGGCTGCCGGAGGCGGCGGCCGGGGCATGCGCAAGGTTGCCGGGCCTGATGAACTTGCATCCGCCCTTCAGTCGGCCCAGGACGAGACCCGCAAGGCATTTGGCGACGACAGGATCTTTCTGGAGCGATTTGTCAGCACTCCCCGCCATATCGAGGTCCAGATCATTGCCGACCAGCATGGAAACGTCGTCTCTCTCGGAGAACGGGAATGCTCAATCCAGCGGCGCTACCAGAAGGTGATCGAAGAGGCGCCCTCCCTGGCGGTTGATGCGGAACTCAGGTCCCGTATGGGCGACATGGCCTGTGCGCTGGCCCGGGAGGCGGGGTATTCCAACGCAGGAACAGTGGAATTCATCCTGGATGATCAGGGAAACTTTTTCTTCATGGAAATGAATACAAGGCTTCAGGTGGAGCATCCGGTCACCGAGATGGTCACCTCCCTTGACCTCGTAGAACTGCAACTCAGGGTAGCGGCGGGCGAACCTCTGCCGATCGCGCAGGCGGATGTCTCAATCAAAGGCTGGTCCATAGAGGCCAGGATTTGCGCTGAGGATTCCGCCCGAAATTTTCTGCCGTCAACCGGACTGATCACCCGGTATTCAAATCTCAAGGGCGGAAATGTCAGGCTTGACAGCGGTGTAGAGGCCGGCAGTTTCATAAGCGTGTATTACGACTCGCTTCTCTCCAAAGTGATCAGCTGGGGTGAGACGCGGGAAAAAGCCCGGACCACCCTGATCAATGCCCTGAATCGATACCATATCGAGGGCGTGACCACCAATGTCAATTTTGCAAACTCCATTCTCAACCATCCTGCCTTTATCAAAGGAGAGCTTTCAACCGGATTCATCGATGAATATTTTGAGGAAGGCAAGGCCAAAATCGACCCGCCGATGGAGCAGCTTGAAGCCATGGTCATTGCCGCGACCATCGTTTATCATAACCGCGAGAACCTGGTCCGTGAATCTCTAAAACCCATGGCTGCAAAAGTCGGCCTCTCTCACAAGCCGGACCAGAAGCATCGTTATGTGGTCAAAGGCAATAATGATATCTTTGAAGTTGAATTAGTCGGAGAACTTGCCTCCCCGGACTGGCGCTTCAAGGTAAACGGCGCGGACTATAGCGTCGTCACGCCGGTATTTGAATTCTACCGGCGAATATTGAAACTGTCGATAAACGGTTTGGACCATTACTTCAGTCTTCAGTACCGGCAGAATTTCATGTGGGCCGCTTATTGCGGCATTTCCCGGATTTTTGAGTTATACACTCCACGGGAGTGGGAGTTGGCCCAATACATGCCAAAGGAGAAGAAAGACGTCCACGAAAATAAGCTCCTTTCTCCCCTTCCCGGCATGGTGGTAAATATCCTGGTTAAGAAAGGTGATCGTGTGCACCGCGGCCAGGACCTCGTGGTCATTGAATCCATGAAAATGGAAAGCGGTGTTTCCTCACCCTGCGATGGGGTTGTGGAAAAGGTGACTGCAACTATCGGCAAAGCCGTGGAAACCGATGAGGTCCTCATCACGTTCATAACCTGATCGGTTTATGAATGATCATTGTCC
Source organism: Nitrospirota bacterium (assembly GCA_041476485.1). Classification (GTDB taxonomy): domain Bacteria; phylum Nitrospirota; class UBA9217; order UBA9217; family UBA9217; genus JBAZLV01. The sequence goes on along the minus strand of JBGOTO010000042.1, from coordinate 16,826 downwards.
GGTAGATAGCGGACACCAAATCCGACCTTATTCGGCCAATACCGATAACAAAAGAAACTTCCTGTATCTGTTGAAGTTGCCAATGTTCGCAATATTCAATGTTTCATTCCGCATTCGATAACTATCTTCCTCAAAATACCTCAACGTACGGCGGGAAAAGCCTTGACTAACGAAGGCATTGGGTATATACTTTCAAGTATACACTTTAGACTGTGCGCAAGGGAGGGCGTATGAAAACCGTAACTGCAAAAGAGCTCAGAAGCCGCGCAGCGGCAATCCTTGAACGCGTCAGGAAGGGTGATGAGGTGGCCATTACCATGCGCGGAAAATCTATTGCGATCATGAAACCCGTGGGAGAGGCTGACAGGCCTTTCAACGCCGTCGGATTCGGCATGTGGAAGGGTCAACGTGAGATGAAAGACGTCAAAAGGTGGCTTGACGAACGGAGAAATGAGCGTTATCAGCGATGATCTTCGATACTGACGTACTGATATGGTATTTTCGGGGCAACCTTAAAGCGAGGGAGTTTCTCTCCGGCGTTCCGTTTAGGGAACGGCATGTAAGCTCCCTTTGTATTATGGAACTGGTACAGGGCTGCCGAGATCGACAGGAATTGCGTGCGGTCAAAGAATTTATCCGTGACAACATATCAGGTGTTATTCATCCCGACGAACGCATTTCGGAAAAAGCAATCACTTTGCTCGAAGGGCATGCTTTAGCAGATGGACTGAGAACGGTCGATGCGTTAGTTGCGGCAACGGCGCTAGGGGAAGATGACACTCTCGTAAGCGCGAATTATAAGCACTTCAAAAAAATATCTGGCCTCGATGTGAACAAGTTCAAGCCATGAGACGGCGCTCAACTGAAGAGGGGATAGCCTTCTTGCCTTTTTGGACCCAAAAAGGCAAATACAAGGAAGGATGGAGGGCAGAAAATGCTATTTGTACCAGCCGGCGTATTTGATATAGTTGTTCGCTATTCTTTCAATTTCACCAGAAATAAGTTCCTGACTGATATCTTTTAACTTTCTCGCCGGCACACCGGCATAAATCGTTCCCGCCTCCACCCGTGTACCTTCGGTAACTACGGCGCCGGCAGCTATGATTGAATTGCTTTCAATCACGCAATTATCCATAACAATCGCCCCCATTCCCACGAGAACATTATCGTGAATAGTGCAGCCATGAACGATGGCATTGTGTCCAACGGAGACGTTATTACCGATCGTGGTCGGCGATTTCTGATAGGTACAATGCACCACGGCTCCATCCTGGATGTTCACTTTGTTACCCATCCGAATAAAGTGAACATCACCCCGAATCACTGCATTGTACCAGATACTGCACTGATCTCCCATCACCACGTCGCCGACAATGACGGCATTCTCGGCCAGGAAACAATCCTTGCCGAACTTCGGGGTATTTCCATTCAACGTTCTTATCAGCATAGAACCTCACCAAAATTTGATGATCTCAAAAAAAGTCAATTTATCACACGAAGGCACGGAGCGACGAAGAAAGACGAATTGAAAACATTCGGGATGTTCTTTGTGATCTTTGTGTTCTTCGTGTGAGAACGAGTTTTTACGACTTCATCGGATCTATTCGATAACACAGAGAACAGCGCCTTTTGCAACCGTGTCGCCACTGGCAAACTTGATATCCTGGACCTTCCCATCACAAGGGGCGACAAGGGCGTTTTCCATCTTCATGGCTTCAAGGACAACAATGGGATCGCCTTTCTTTACCGCATCTCCGGCTTTTACCATATACTTGATGATCATCCCGGGCATCGGCGCAAGAAGGACTGTTCCGCTTCCCTGGTGCGCGGGTTCCGGGGCAGGTGCGGGGGCCGGGGCCTTCAGAGGAGCGGCGGCGACCGGAGCCGGGGTCTTCACAGGAGCAGCGGCGACTGGTTGGGGAGCCGCCACAAGATGCGTGTTGCCCACGGGATCTACCTCGACTGCAAAAAATTCCTGATCAACAAAAACGTTGAAGGTCCTGACTGCCTGTGACTTCGGCGGTTTTTCAGTCTGTTTCACCTCAACGAGCTTGCCGGCCAGGGCCTTTTTCACCAATTCATCTCTTTTCTTGACATCCTCAATGGTGATCGGCTTCACACTGGCCGGGGCCTCTGCCTTGCCGTACTTCCACTCAAGAAATTTCTTGCCGGTGACCGGAAACAGGGCATACGTGATGACGTCATCTAAATCTTTTGCCAAATCACCGATCTCGGTTTTCGCCTTGGCCAGTTCCGGCTCGAGAACTTCCGCCGGACGACTGGTGATCGGCTTTTCTCCACGGGGGTAGCCTTTCAGGGCCTTTGCCTGCACTTCAGGATTAATAGGCACGGCGGTCTTGCCGTACAAGCCGAAGCAGAGGTCCTTCACCTGCCCGGTGATCATCTTGTACCGTTCGTCGGGAGTGTCATGCAGAACATTGTTGACGGTCTGCACGCCGACTATCTGGCTGGTCGGGGTAACCAGGGGGATCTGGCCGAGGTCTTTGCGCACTCGCGGCAGTTCCTTGTACACCTCGTCAATTTTATCCAGGGCGTCCATTTCCCGTAATTGATTGACCAGGTTCGACAACATGCCGCCCGGGGTCTGATGCAGCAAAACATTGATATCGATAATCGAAACCTTCGAGTCGTCGAGGAGGTGCTTATATTTCGGCATCACCTCTTTTTCAAGTATCTCATTAATTCTGGCTAATTTTTTAATATCGAAGCCGGTATCGCGATTTGTCCCCAAAAGGGCCATAACCAAAGGCTCGACGGCGGCATGCGAAGTCCGGTAAGCATAGGGCGTCATGCAGGTGTCGATAATGTCCACTCCTGCTTCAATGGCCTTGAGGTGCGACATCGGCGACATGCCCGAGGTAAAATGGCTGTGCAGATGAATGGGCGCTTTGACCGCTTTTTTCAGGGCCTTGATGAGCGGATAGGCATCGTAGGGGGCCAGCAGCCCGGCCATGTCCTTGATGCAGATGGAATCCGCCCCCATCGACTCAAGGGATTTTGCTCTATCAGTATAATATTCGAGATTGTAGACTTCTCCGCCAAGCCGCGGCTCGGTGAGGGTGTAACAGATGCAGCCTTGAAAATGTTTGCCGCTCTTTTTTATCTGTTTGACCACCGTCTCGAAATTGCGATAATCGTTTAAGGCGTCGAACGTCCTGAAAATATCCATGCCATTTTCGGCAGCGCGATCAACAAAAGCAAAGGCCAGGTCGTCGGCGTAATTTCGATACCCGACCAGGTTCTGCGCCCGCAGCAGCATGGAGAACGGGGTCTTTTTAATAGAGCGCTTCAAAATGCGCAAACGTTCCCAGGGATCTTCGTTGAGAAACCGGTGCATGGTATCGAAGGTGGCTCCACCCCACGTTTCAATCGCCCAGAACCCGACCTCATCCATCAGTTCAGCTACCGGAAGCATGTCCTCGGTGCGCCCGCGGGTGGCGAAGAGGGACTGATGGCCGTCACGCAGGGACAGATCCATGATCTTAACGGGATTCAGCGCCTTTTGCCGGTCTGCGGAATAGTTCAATGGGGTCATCTTCACTTGATCGCTCATTGTATGTGCCTCCTCTTTCCTCATCATTAACAATTGATGCAATTAAAAACGCGTAAACGTCCTCAGCTGGATTAATCTCCGCATGGCCATCATCTCCTGCCGCCCACTCTGTCCCCACTGGCTGAACTCGCAACTCTGAGGTTTCTTGAGAGGCGCTTGCTGCGCTTGCGCCGCCACAGCTTCCTCCTGTTGCAGATAGAGATTCACGGCAGCCAGGGCGGCGGCCATTCTTTTTCTTTGACCTGTCATCACATCACCCATATTTGGTAGTACCTACACGGCCCGGCATCCAAAAACAGCGCCCTGGGCGGCATGGAAATCCCGAATCATTGTCTTTCAGACCCTTAGTAGCTGTACATGGCGTATTCTGTTTCCTGGCCAAGCAGCCTGTCTATCTTCGACTGAAGTTCGATGCGTTGCGGATTGTTTACCCAACGGTTCCAGTCTTCCAGGGAACGCCAGGTACTAATCACCATGCTCTCATCTTTAACGTCTATTCTCTGTAAGGTTTCTCCTGAGAGATAGCCGGGTTGACCGAGAGCAAGAGCCCGCAACTTTTTCAGGAGGAGTGTCAGCTCAGGGACAGTAGCATCCTGTATCTTTCGTTTAATAAAAATCTTCACGGTCATGTGGATCTCCTTATGATACTCAGATGTGTTTGCGACTGTTATAACGGTATATTACCGTGCTTTTTCATCGGATTTGTATCGCGTTTATTCTGGAGCAACCCCAGCGCCTTGATTATTCTTACCCTGGTTTTCGACGGTTTGATAATTTCATCGATGTAACCGCGTTGGGCCGCTATGTAGGGATTGGCGACGGCATCCTGGTACTCCTTCTCCTTTTCCGCCAAAAATGCTCTTGGTTCCGGGGCTTTTTGGGCGTCCTTGCCATACAAAACGCCGGCAGCGCCTCTTGCCCCCATCACTGCAATTTCGGCGGTGGGCCAGGCATAGTTAATGTCGCCGCGTAAATGTTTGGAGGACATGACGCAATAGGCTCCGCCATACGCTTTTCTGGTAATGACGGTTACCTTGGGAATGGTCGCCTCGGCAAAGGCATAGAGGATCTTAGCGCCGTTACGTATTACTCCGCCGAACTCCTGGGCGGTCCCCGGCAGGAAGCCGGGAACGTCGACAAAGGTAACAACCGGAATATTAAAACAATCGCAGAACCTGACGAAACGAGCGCCCTTTATCGAGGAGTCGATATCGAGGACGCCGGAGAGATAGGCCGGCTGATTGGCAACGATACCGACGCTCATCCCGTTATACCTGGCAAACCCGACCAAGAGATTCGGCGCGAAGTGTTCCTTGACCTCAAAAAAATCATTGTTATCGACTGTTTGAAGGATAACGTCTTTCATGTTGTAGGCGGCATTGGGATTTTCAGGAATAATGTGGTCGAGTGCGACAATCTCCCGATCAGGCGGATCGGCGCTGGGCACAAGGGGAGGATTTTCCATATTATTCTGGGGCAGAAACGAAAGCAGCCGGCGAACATAGGCGATGGCATCGGCTTCCGACTCTGCGGGATAATCAACAACTCCGCTGCGACTGGCATGCATCGATGCCCCGCCCAGAGTTTCTTCGTTGACATCTTCGTGGGTCACTGATTTGACGACTTTCGGGCCGGTGAGAAACATATACGATTTATTCTTGACCATGATGACAAAATCGGTGAGGGCCGGCGAATATACCGCTCCACCGGCGCAGGGGCCGAAAATCGCCGAGATCTGGGGCACTACCCCCGAGGCCATGACATTGCGTTGGAATATCTCCGTATAGCCGGCGAGACTCTCAATTCCTTCCTGAATACGCGCCCCGCCGGAATCATTCAATCCGACCACCGGAGCGCCGTTTTTCATGGCAAGGTCCATTATCTTACAGATTTTTTCCGCAAAGGTTTCCGACAGGGAGCCGCCGAGCACGGTAAAATCCTGGGCAAAAACATAGACAATACGGCCATCGACCGTGCCATGCCCGGTTACCACGCCGTCTCCCAGGAAGACCTGCTTATCCATGCCGAAATCCCTGCATCGATGGGTCTTGAACATATCGAATTCCTCGAAAGAGCCCTTGTCTAAAAACAGATCAATACGCTCCCGGGCGGTCAAGCTCCCTTTTTCATGCTGTTTATCGATTCTTTGTTGACCACCGCCCAAAAGGGCTTCTTCCTCGAGTTTTCTCAGGTGCTCCAGTTGTTCATCGGTCTTCATAGTCTCTCCTTGGAAGAAATACCTTCGGGTCCGGCTCGGACGGTGTGCGAGCTCAACGGTGTCATAGCCCCGGCAATGAAGGTCGTTCCCGGTACGCCCCACAGTGCATACAGCGGTGTCGCCTGTCATAACGCCGGAAAGCGCGGCTGATTCTTTAACCTTGGTCGATATTACCTCTGTCTCTGCGCTCGTGATTGTTCTTCCTTTGAAAAGATCGCATCAAGCTTCTGCTCGAAAGCATGGTAGTCAAGATAATCATAGAGTTCCGCACGGGTCTGCATCAGGCTGATCACATTCTTCTGGGATTCCTCCTTGCGGATCGTGCCATAGACCATAAGCGCCGCCTTGCTCATCGCTCTGAACGCGGAAAGAGGGTAAAGGATGAGGGAAACGTCGGCGCCGCGCAGTTCTTCCACGGTATAGAGGGGAGTGAAACCGAACTCGGTCATATTGGCGAGGATCGGGACCTGTACGGCCTTGGCGAATTTCTGATACAGGGAAAGATCGGTGATCGCCTCGGGAAAGATCATGTCTGCGCCGGCCTCAACGCAGGCGCAAGCCCGGTCGATCGCGGCGTCAAGCCCTTCGACGGCGCGGGCATCGGTCCGTGCCATGATGACGAAGTCTGAATCGGTCTTTGCATCAACGGCGGCCTTGATCCGGTCCACCATCTCACCCTCGCTGACAATGGCCTTGCCGGGACGATGGCCGCACTGCTTGGCCTGGACCTGGTCTTCGATATGCACTGCCGCCGCTCCGAGCTTGATCATGGACCTGATCGTGCGGGCGATATTGAACGCGCCTCCCCATCCTGTATCGATGTCGACCAGCACCGGCAGATCGGTAATATCGGTGATGCGGCGGACGTCGGTCAGCACATCTTCCATCGTGGTGATGCCGAGGTCGGGAACTCCCAACGACCCGGCGGCAACGCCGCCTCCCGAAACATACAGGGCCTTGAAACCCGAGCGCTCAGCCAGACGCGCCGCATAAGCATTGATCGCGCCTACGACCTGGAGCGGCTTTTCTTCGCGCACAGCGGCCCGAAAACGGGCGCCCGGAGAGATCGGTCTTGTCATGAGGTAATCTTTCTCGGAGCGATTAGAGAGCTCCACTTCAGTCACACATTAATACTGTAGAGCAAAACCTGCGCCAATATTACCGTGATTCAAGTTATGTTATGAAATTTATGTAACTATATGAATTTAAACGAAATAAAACGGATGGCAGCATATAATTGAGCATAGGTAAACATAGTATAGCGCAATAGTATGCAATATTTGAAAAATAATGCAGGCATGATGCTGCATCATTTGATTGTCGTGATACGGTACTTCTTGATTTTATAATAGAAATTTCTCAGTGCAACGTTCAGAAGCTTGGCAGCCTTCTCCCGATTTCCTCCTGTCTCCGTAAGAGCTCGCGTGATCGCAGCGCGTTCCGCATCGGCGACAATGTCCGCGAGGGGGCGCACGACCGATGCTTGCTCCAGGGCAAGGAACGTCTCATTTATTTTTTCACACTCCAAGAGCGGCAGATGCTGTGTGTCGATCACTCGTTCCTGGGGCCGCATGTTTATCATTGCCCTGCCGAGGACGTTCTCAAGTTCCCTGACATTGCCGGGCCATGGATATTTCATCAATTCTGCAACGGCTTCGGGCGCCATACCCATAACTTGCCTTCCGAATTCCTGGTTCAGACGGCCGATGATATGTTCGACAAGCCGCGGGACATCCTCCTCGCGCGTTCGGAGCGGCGGGATGGAAATGGGCAGGACGTTCAGGCGGTAATAGAGGTCGCCCTTGAACGTGCCGTCCTTCACTTTCTGCTCAAGATTTACATTGGTCGCGGCGATCACGCGGACGTCGACGGAGAAAGGCACCGTACTGCCGACGCGAACGATCTCCCGCTCTTGCAACACCCGGAGTAATTTGCGTTGGAGCGAGAGGCTGATTTCTCCGATTTCGTCAAGAAAGATGGTGCCGCCGTTCGCCTCCTCAAAGAGGCCCTTCTTGCCTCCTCTCAAAGCGCCGGTAAAGGCCCCTTCAACGTATCCGAACAGTTCACTCTCCAGCAGGTTCTCGGAAAGCGCCGCGCAATTGACCCGGACGAACTGCCCTTGCTGTCGCGTGCTCGCATTGTGGATTGCATGGGCAAAGAGCTCTTTGCCGGTCCCGCTCTCGCCTCGCAACAACACGGTGGCCGGCGTCTCAGCGGCCCTTCGCGCCTGATCTTTTGCGGCCACCATGGCAGGGCTCGTACCGATGATGTCGCCCCAGGTATAACGCGCCTTGAGGTGACGGATCAGTTTCCGCGCCTGGGCCAATTCCTCATTCAGTCCCATGATCTCGGAAATGTCGTGAATCACGCCGACGCTTCCCTTGATCTGGCCGTCGATGAATATGGGGGCAACGTTAACGATAACTTCTTTTTTAGCGGGCCCCACCTTCATCCGGATGTTGCGAACGGGTTGGCCGCTTCGCAGCACTTTCAAGTGCATGCTCTCGCCTTCAGCAATGTCCACGGTCACGGGCTTATTCAGCACGGCTTCCTTGGTGAGTCCGGTGAGGCGCGTATACGCGGGGTTTACGATCTTGTTGTTTCCGTGCTCATCAGCCACGGAGATGGCGTCCGCCGTGGACTCGATCACCGCCTCGAGCAGGCTCCGCACGTTCCAGAGGTCCGTCACTTTGTCCGCCAGGGCGCGGATCTCGGTGATGTCCCGGAACACGGCGACCGCGCCGACGAGCTCCCCGGCCTCGTCCCGGAGCGGGATGCGGCTGGTCACAATGACCGTGTTTCCGAGTTTCTGTTCCCGGTTGATCTCCGGCTTGCCTTCCGCGAGGACGACCGGGAGACGGGTATTCGGGATGACCTTGATTGCGGGCCGTCCCGTGACGTCCTCCGGCTTCAGGCCCGTGATGCGCTCGGCCGCCTTGTTGATGAAGGTGACGACGCCGTTCTTGTCCACCGCGATGATGCCGTCGTGGATGGAGTCCAGGATCGTCTCGACCTCTTTTTTCCGGATAAAATTCATGAACACCGCTTCCTTAAGAAGGGACTGCAAGAATTTGCACCTTGAAATTACAACAATCTGGGCGAAATGTAAAGGGAAAATAGTTGGAAGGGAGAAGGTCTTCATGAGCTTCGCGCTCATGAAACCGTGAGCAGGTTGCGGAAAAGTCTTTTGGCTGTCTTTGCGAGTGACAGAGCGGGAGTTTTTCAGCGTCCTGTCAGGCGGCTCGTTTGCCCTGGTGCGGCTTGATTTCGGCGATCGATTTTTTCGATTTCATTCTGGCCCGGTACAGGTCGTAGTCCGCCTGCAGGCCGATCCAGACATCGGGAGATGTTCCGAAATAACGGGCGAAACGAAGCGCCATGTCAGGGCTGACACTCCGCTTCTCGTTCAGGATTTCGTTGATGGTGCGGAATGAGGTCTTCAGCGCCTTGGCAAGTTGGACCTGGGTAAGCCCGAGCGGAGCGAGAAAATCCTCTTTGAGGACCTCCCCCGGATGGGTGGGAGTTCTTTTCAGTTCATACTTTGCCATAGCAATTTCTCCTTAGTGATAATCGGTCACTGCAACTTCCGATGCATCGCCGTCAATGAAACGAAATACTATCCGGAACTGATCATTGACCCTGATGCTGTATTTCCCTTTCAAATCGCCCTTCAAAGCCTCCAGGCGATTGCCGGGCGGCGCCTGCAGGTCCTGCAACACTTTGGCCTTGTTCAGATAATCGAGTTTTCGCACCGATGCCTTCCAGACACCCGGGGGAAACCGTTTGCTCTTTCCCGTGACGTACAGACGCTCCGTTTCCTTGTCGGCAAAGCCCACGATCATGCTGCACATTATAACACATAGCGTTATATTGTCAAGACAGCAATGCCTTCCGTGGCAGGACGGAAGCGTGCGGCTTGATTACCGAAGAGAGATTGACGCTTTTCGGAATACTTTTGTCGAATTGATATTATTGCAGGCCGTGGTATCTTTTAATCAGAGTTGAGCATCAGGGGAGCATTGCGCGCAAAAGGAGATGAGGACATGAAAATAAATAAAATAGGCATTGTGGGATCAGGCAATATCGGGGGAACTCTCGGGATTCTGCTCGCAAAGGCGGGATACGAGATCTTCTATAGCTCAAGACATCCCGATACTCTGAAAGATATTGTCAGGATCGCCGGGCCAAAAGCCCGCGCCGGCGCCGTCGCAGATGCAATCGCATTCGGAGACGTGATCGTGCTGTCGGTCCCGTTGAAGGCCATACCGGAGCTTGACGCCGGAACAAAGGAGGCACTGAAAGGCAAGGTCGTGATCGACACGTCGAACCCGTATCCTGAGAGAGACGGGAAAATCGCGGAAGAAGCAAGAAAGGACCCGGGCGGCATGGGCATTGTGGTGGCCCACCTTCTGCCGGGTGCTCGGATCGTACGGGCGTTCAATACGGTTTATTACGTAGATCTCAGGAAAACAAAGAACAGCAAGGGTAAAAAGATCGGGATTCCGATAGCCGCGGATGATGAAGAAGGATTGAAAGCCGCGGTTGAGCTGGCGGAGAAAGCGGGTCTTGACCCTGTTGTGGTCGGGGGCTTAAGCGCATCGAAATTATTCGATGTTGGGGCCCTGGTGTATGCAACGAGCGCTTCGGCGCAAGAGATCAGGGAAAAGTTGAACTTGAAGCGGGCGGGAAAGCGGGCGGCATAATCGGCTAACGAATACTGTTCACGAAGCGGGCGGAACAAGGAAAAGCCTATAACTTTTGCAAGTTATAGGCTTTTTATTATGGTCGGGGCGAGCCGATTTGAACGGCCGACCACTCGCACCCCAAGCGAGTACGCTACCAGGCTGCGCCACGCCCCGATGTTTTATGCGAAAAACTTCCCGTTACTTCAGTATCTCCAATATCTCCCTCAGTTCCCGCTTCGCCGTCTCGATGACGGCCTCGATGTCCTGGTCCCCTCTTCCGTTCAGCTTCTTCCTGGCCCCGGCGATCGTGTATCCTTCCTTATAGAGCAGTTGCTTTATCCGAAGGACATAATCCAAATCTTTTTTTTTGTAGAGTCGCTGGCCCGTCTTGCCCTTGTCGGGCCGGAGCTGCGGGAATTCCGTCTCCCAGTAACGGAGCACGTAGGGTTCGAGCCCGGCAAGGCGTCCCACTTCGCCGATCCGGTAAAAAAGCTTACTCGGTTTTTGCGGGTTCGATGACATGCTCTTTGAAAATCATGCTCGGCCGGAAGCTCACGACTTTCCTCGGCGTGATCTCGATCTCCTGGCCCGTTTTCGGATTGCGGCCTTTCCTCGAATTTTTACTCCGGACCACAAAATTTCCGAATCCCGAAAGCTTAACCGTCTCGCCCTCTTTCAGGGTCTGCTTGACCATATCCAGAATCATTTCGACCAGCTCTTCCGCATCCTGCTTCGGCAGGCCGACTTTATCGAAGACATCAGAAATGATATCCGCCTTGGTCATAGTCCCTCCTCATACGGAACATACTATAGAGCATAAGCACTTCAAAGTCAAGGCGAAATTGCCCTTTTTCTGAATAAAAACATGATCTGCCGGGTTGTCCCACAGGCAATTTGTGCAAAAAGTATGATCTAAATCATACGGCTATTTGGGGAGAGTGTGATAAACAAAGCGAACACCCTCAAAAGACGCTCATGCGTTTCGATCCATCGGGAAAATCTTATGCTAAACTAAAAGAGATTCGGCGCTTGGCCGAAAGCCATGATAATACGCCATACTATACAAGGAGGGCTGTATGAAACGGAAATATTTATTTGGGGCGGCATTGATGGTTCTGTGCATCGGCATTCTATCGTATGCCGTGCCGGGGGAAGCTGCAAAGGCAAAAGGGGCAATTTCAAAGGAAGGTCAGGCGTGCATCGGGTGTCACGAAGCCCAGTCTCCATCGTTCGTGAAAGAATGGCGGATCAGCAAACACGCGGAAAAGGGCGTGGACTGCTATACCTGCCACAGGGCGGAGAAGTCCGACCCCGACGCCATGGAGCATAACGGCTTCACTATCGCCGTGCTCGTGACCCCCAAGGACTGCGCGCAGTGCCACGCGAGGGAAGTGAAGGAGATGACCGAAAGCCATCACGCGAAAGCGGCCGACATCCTCAACTCCCTCGACAACTATCTCGGCGAAGTCGTGGGCGGCCAGGAGGCCGTGGCCGTGGGCTGCAGGCAATGCCACGGCGCGAACGTGAAGGTCCTTGCCAACGGCAAGCTCGATACGAACAGCTGGCCCAATACCGGCATCGGCAGGATCAACCCGGACGGATCAAAGGGCTCCTGCACGGCGTGCCATGCGCGGCACAACTTCTCGAAGGCCCAGGCGCGCGAGCCCCAGGCCTGCGGCAAGTGCCACCTCGGGCCCGACCATCCGCAGATCGAGGTCTATCAGGAATCGAAGCACGGCATCCTGTACGAGGCGAACAAGGAGCGGCTGAACATGCACAAAGACAAGTGGGTCGTGGGCAAGGACTATAGCGCGGCCCCGACCTGCGCCACCTGCCACATGAGCGCCACGCCGAACCAGCCCGTGACGCACGACGTGGGCGCGCGCATCAGCTGGACCCTCCGGCCCCCGATCTCCAAGAAAATGGAGAACGCGGACAAGAGGCGCGACAGCATGAAAGACGTGTGTTCCAGTTGCCATTCCGAGCCGTTTGTCACCGGTTTCTACACTCAATTCGACAACCTGGTTAATTTTTATAATGATAAATTCGCCATTCCCGCGACGAAGATCAGGCAGGAGCTGATCGACAAGGGGAAAATAAAACCCAACGACTTCGCCAACAAACTCGAGTGGATCTACTATGAGTTGTGGCACCATGAGGGAAGGCGGGCGCGCCACGGCGCGGCCATGTCCGGGCCCGATTACGCGTGGTGGCACGGCATCTACGAGGTCGCCAAGAACTTCTATACGGAGTTCCTGCCCGAGGTGAGGAACGTGGCCGGGCCCGAACTGTACAAGGAACTGACCGTGAAATACCTCGAGCCCGACGTGCGGAACGCCTGGTACCTCAAGGGCATCAGCAAGGAGCAGTTACAGAACATCCAGAAATTCTACAACGAGCGGTACGGAGGCTCAACGGCGAAGTAACGGCGCAAGGCGGGGCAGCGATGCCCCGCCTTTTTTATTGCCCGAGGTGATCGGCGTGAGTGCAGATTATAAATCCGCTTCACCGTGCTGCCGCGCTTGACTTTCCTGCCCATTATGATATTCTTTTTCCCATGAGTTACCCGGGGGGAGAGCCAGCGCTCTGGCCGCTTGCCGTCTACTTCGCAGCCGCCGTCGTGGTGGTAACGGTCATGATAACGCTCTCGTATGTCCTGGGAGAGCGCCATCGCGAGAAGCAGACGGGCGAGCCGTACGAGTCGGGGATCGTTTCCACCGGCACCGCTCGCGTGCGTTTCGATATAAAATTCTACCTCATGGCGATGTTCTTCGTCATCTTCGACCTCGAAGCAGTGTTCATTTTCGCCTGGGCCGTCTCGGTCCGCGAGACGGGGTGGGCCGGGTACGTGGAAATGCTGGTCTTCACCGGCATCCTGATGGCCGCGCTCGTCTACCTCTGGCGGCTCGGGGCGCTGGAATGGGGCTCGTTCATAAAGAGAAGTTCGAAGTTCAAAGAGCAAAGTTCGAAAGGTTTTCCATGAAATATACCCTCACCAAGCCGGACCATGATTCCGTCGAAGACGTCGTGCGAAAGAGCCTGATCCTGACGACCCTTGATGACGTCGTTGCCTGGGGCAGGAAAAACTCGATCTGGCCCTTCAACTTCGGACTCTCCTGCTGCTTTGTGGAAATGGCGACGAGCATCACGAGCAAGTATGATATCGCGCGGTTCGGCGCAGAGGTGATCCGCGGCACGCCGCGCGAAGCGGACATGATGGTCATTGCCGGAACAGTGTTCGTCAAGATGGCGCCGGTCATCAAGCGGCTCTACGAACAGATGATGGAACCGCGCTGGGTCATCTCCATGGGTTCCTGCGCCAATTCCGGCGGCATGTACGATATTTACAGCGTGGTCCAGGGCGTGGACAAGTTTCTTCCCGTCGACGTGTACGTCCCCGGCTGCCCGCCCCGCCCCGATGCCTTCATGGAAGGCGTCCTCCTGCTGAGAGAGAAGGTCGGCAAGGAGCGCCGTCCGCTGAGCTGGGTCGCGGGACCGCAGGGCGTGGTGCGGCCGGAGATGCCGTCGATGCGGGACCTTAAATGCGAGGAGCGGCGGAAGGCGACCATCCTTCGCCCGATGGACGAAGTGTAAGTAAAGTAAGTTCAAGGTTAAAAATCCAAAGTTAAAATCAAACTTCGAAGTCAGGACCAAAGCGAACTTTCATTTTATGACTCCCGATCACCCGATCATTCAAGAGATTAAAAACGCATTTCCCGGCGCGTTGATGGCGTCCCAGGAAACGAAGGACAACATCCCCACGCTCTGGGTGAACGCGGATAAGGCGCGTGATGTCCTCCGGCACCTCAAATCCGGCGTGGAGCGGCCCTTTCGCACGCTGTACGACCTCACGGCCATCGACGAGCGCGTGCGTTCACACCGCGACAACCAGCCGGAGAGCGACTTCACCGTGGTCTACCATCTCCTGTCTTATGACAGAAATGAAGACATCAGGATAAAGATCCCGCTCACGGGCGACTCGCCTTCTCTTCCGTCTATCACCGGGCTGTGGGAATCGGCCAACTGGTACGAGCGGGAAGTCTGGGACCTGTTCGGCGTCAAGTTCGACGGCCATCCGCATTTAAAAAGAATTCTGATGCCGCCGACGTGGAAAGGGCACCCCCTCCGCAAGGACCATCCCGCGCGCGCCACGGAAATGGGGCCCTTCCGCCTTCCCGATGAGAAGGAACTGGCGGAGCAGACAGCGCTCCAGTTCCAGCCCGAAGACTGGGGCATGAAGCGCAGCGCCGAGGACACGGACTTCATGTTCCTGAACCTGGGGCCGCAGCACCCGGGCACCCACGGCCTGCTCCGCTTCATCCTCCAGCTCGACGGAGAAGAGATCGTGGACGCCGTGCTCGATATCGGCTATCACCATCGCGGCGCCGAAAAAATGGGCGAACGCCAGTCCTGGCACACCTACATTCCCTACACGGACCGAATCGATTATTTCGGCGGAGTGATGAACAACCTCGCTTACTGTCTTGCCGTGGAAAAACTGGCCGGTATCGAGGTGCCGGACCGTGCAAAGACGATCCGCGTGATGTTGTCTGAGCTCTTCCGCATCCAGAATCATTTGGTCTGGTACGGCACCTTCGCGCAGGACGTGGGCTCGCTTTCACCCGTATTTTATATGTTCACCGACCGCGAGCGCGTCTTCGACATCATCGAAGCCGTGTGCGGCGGCCGCATGCACCCCGAATGGTTCAGGATCGGCGGAACGGCGCAGGACCTCCCGAAGGGGTGGGACGGCCTCGTGCGCACGTTCCTGGAGTACCTGCCGCCGCGTCTCAAGGAATATGACGCGATGGTGATGCAGAACAGGATCTTCAAGGCGCGCACGATCGGCATCGGGAAATATACGCTCGCCGAAGCGATCGATTGGGGCGTGACCGGGCCGGGCCTCCGCGCCTGCGGGCTCGAGTGGGATTTCCGCAAAAAGCGCCCCTACTCGGGGTATGAGAACTTCGAGTTCGATGTCCCCACGGCCGTGCACGGCGACAGCTACGACCGCGGCGTTGTTCGGATTGCGGAAATATACCAGAGCCTGCGCATCGTCGAGCAATGTCTGAACAACATGCCTTCCGGTCCGTATAAGTCCGATCATCCCCTGACCACGCCTCCGCGCAAGGAGCGCACCATGCATGATATCGAAACGCTCATCAACCATTTTCTGAGCGTAAGCTGGGGGCCGGTGATCCCTCCCGGCGAAGCGTTTCAAGGTATAGAAGCGACCAAAGGCAATAACGGGTATTACCTCATCAGCGACGGAAACACCGTTTCGTACCGCACCCGCATCCGCACCCCTTCGTTCGCGCACCTGCAGATGGTGCCGAAGATAAGCAGGGGGCTGATGATCGCTGACCTCATGGCCATCATCGGGAGCATTGATTTTGTATTGGCGGATATAGACAGATGATTACAGAAGAAGAGAAAAAAGAAATAGCCGTTGAGCTGGCGCATGCCGCGACGAAGGCATCGGTCTCCATCGAGGCGCTGAATATCGTACAGCGCCACCGTGGGTGGGTGTCCGACGACGCGGTGAAAGACGTTGCGGCGATGCTCGATATGACCGTTCATGAACTTGACGCGGTGGCGACGTTCTACAGCTTCATTTTCCGGCGGCCCGTGGGAAAGCACGTGATCCTCGTTTGCGACAGCATCAGTTGCTGGGTCATGGGATACAATCCTTTGCTCGACCTTCTGAAAACAAAGCTCGGAGTCGCTTTCGGCGAGACCACGCAGGACAAACGGTTCACGCTGCTCCCGATCTCCTGCCTCGGCGCGTGCGACCGCGCGCCGGCAATGATGGTGGATGAAGACCTGTACGGCCCGGTGACGCCGAGGATGATGGAAGAAATACTGGGAAAATACCAATAACCTTAGACACACCCTGCACTCGCGCATAGCACTCGTAACCGCTGGGTGCAGGCGGATTTACACGGATAAAAACCATGACAACGGCGGATTAGACCCTTGACTTTAATCCGTGAAAATCATAGCTCTTGTCCGATTCTTCCGTGTCAAAGACTTTAAAATGGAACGACCGCTCACAAAAAATATCCATCCAGGCCAGGGGCCGCTCTCGCTCAAGGAATACGAGAAAGCCGGCGGTTACCAGGCCGTGCGCAAGGCCCTTGCGATGTCTCCCCAGGACGTGCAGAACGTCGTGAAGGCCTCGAACCTCCGCGGCCGCGGCGGCGCGGGCTTCCCCACGGGAGCGAAGTGGAGCTTCGTGCCCATGGGACCGGAGGCGCATCGCCCCAAGTATTTCGTCGTGAACGCGGACGAGATGGAGCCCGGCGCGTTCAAGGACAGGCTCCTGCTCGAAGGCGATCCTCACCAGATG
>JBGOTO010000041.1:0-20119 GCA_041476485.1 Nitrospirota bacterium | reverse complement strand
GAAGGCGCCGGGTCCGAGCATTCCTTCGGCGTGAACATCCGCCTGCCGTTCGAGCAGAAGGCGAACCCCGTGCTCGAAGGCAACCCGCGGCTCATCACGTACAAGTATTTTTTCAACCGCAAGGTCGCCTTCCTGAAGGAAGCCGACGCCGTGGCGCTCTTCCCCGGAGGGTTCGGCACGCTCGACGAGGCCATGGAGACGCTCACCCTGGTGCAGACCGGCAAGCGCAATCCCCTGCCGCTCGTGCTCGTGGACGATCCGGATTGTTCCTACTGGACCCGGCTGATCAAGCTCCTCGAAGAAGAGCTGCTGGCGCGCAACTATATCAGCCCATCGGACTTCTCGCTCTTTGAACGGGTCTGTTCCGTGGACGCCGCGGTCGAGAAGATCAACCGTTTCTACCGCCGCTATCACAGCATGCGGTACGTGGATGGACGGCTCGTGATCCGGCTCACGTCCCCGTTAGGCCCTGAAGACATCCGAAAACTCACGGAGAGCTTTCACGACATCCTTCTGCCGGAGGGAAGCATCACCCTGTCGGGGGCCCTGGAAGCCGAAATGGAAGACGCGGACATTCTGCATCTGCCGCGGCTCGTGGTGGATTTCAACCGCAAGGATTTCGGCAGGCTCAAGGGCCTTATTGACGCGATCAATGCATGAGCGCAGCGGCGATTTTTTCGTGGTATATTTATCCCATCCGGACCAGAGTACGGCATGGGAGGACGATATTCTGTGGCAAAAAAAAGCGCTGATGCGATCAAGGCCGCAAAGGACCACTGGAGCCAAAAATTTCTCAGAAAGGACTTCAAGCTGCTGCCTGAACGGCTTCCGGCCTTTACCACCGTGTCCGGTTTCCCGATCGAGGAGCCGCTCTGCACGCCCGCGGACTTGGCCGATACGGACTATTTGCGAGACATCGGCTTCCCCGGCGAATATCCCTATACGAGAGGCGCCTATCCGTCCATGTACCGGGGCCGTCTCTGGACGATGCGCCAATTCGCCGGATACGGCACTGCGGAGGAGACGAACAAACGGTTCAAATATCTTTTGAAAAAAGGCCAAACAGGCCTGAGCACCGCCTTTGACCTGCCGACGTTGATGGGCTACGATTCCGACCATCCTCTCTCGAAAGGAGAGGTCGGCAGGTGCGGCGTCGCCATCGATTCGCTCGCCGATATGGAGGCCCTGTTCAAGGACATCCCTCTCGACAAGATCACGACCTCCATGACGATCAACGCGCCGGCGTCGGTGATCTTCGCCATGTATATCGCCGTGGCGGAAAAAAAGAGGATCCCGCCCGCCAGGCTCGGCGGGACGCTCCAGAACGATATCCTGAAAGAATATATCGCCCAAAAAGAGTGGATCTATCCGCCGCGGCAGTCCATCCGGCTCATCACGGACACGATCTCCTATTGCGTTCAAAACGTCCCGAAGTGGCACCCGATCAGCATCAGCGGGTATCACATACGGGAGGCGGGGTCCAGCGCCGTGCAGGAGCTTGCCTTCACGCTTGCCGACGGGCTGACGTACGTCGATGCGTGCATCAAAGCGGGCATGAAGATCGATGCTTTCGCGGGAAGGCTCTCGTTCTTCTTCAATTCCCATAACGATTTTTTCGAAGAGATCGCAAAATACCGGGCCGCGCGCAGGATCTGGGCGCGGGAGATCAAAAAAAGATACAAGCCGAAGGAGGCCCAGTCGGTCCAGATGCGGTTCCATACGCAGACCGCGGGGTGTTCCCTCACGGCCCAGCAACCCTACAACAATATTATGCGGACGACCATCCAGGCCCTTGCCGCCGTGCTCGGAGGGACCCAGTCCCTTCATACTAATTCCATGGACGAAACGCTCGCCCTTCCCTCGGAGCGGGCCGTGACCATGGCGCTCAGGACCCAGCAGATCATCGCCCATGAAAGCGGCGTCGCAAACGCCATCGACCCCCTGGGCGGGTCCTATTTCGTCGAAGCCCTGACCAATAAGATGGAGGAGGAGGTCTATGCGTATTTCAAGAAAATCGACCGCCTCGGAGGCATGGTGGAGGCGATAGGCCAGGGATACCCGCAGCGCGAGATCGCCCGGAGCGCCCAATGGTATCAGCAGGCCATCGAGAAAAAAGAAAAGATCATCGTCGGCATGAATGAATTCACCGAACAAGAAGAGCCGCTGGAAGTGATGAAGATCGGGCCGGAGGTTGAGAAGAAGCAGGCCAGGGCGGTGCAGGCCGTCCGGAAGAAGAGGGGCCGAAGAAAATGGGAGGCGTCTTTAAAAAAATTGAAGGAAACGGCGGAGGGAGACGAAAACCTGATGCCTTCTCTCATTGAGGCCGTAAAGGCCTACGCGACCGTGGGTGAGATTTCGAGCGCCTTAAAGGAGGTCTTCGGTGAATACAAAGAGCCGGCGCTTTTCTAAAAATAAAATCCGCGTTCTTCTTGCCAAGGCGGGGCTCGACGGCCACGACCGGGGGATCAAGGTGATTGCCATGGCGCTGCGCGACGCGGGCATGGAGGTGATCTATCTCGGGCTCCGGCGGACGCCCGAGGAGATCGTAAACGCGGCCCTCGAAGAGGACGTGGATTGCATCGGCGTGAGCCTCCTCTCGGGGGCGCACAACGTCCTCTATCCGGAGATCGCGTCGTTGATGAAGAAAAAAGGGCTGGCGGACAAACCGCTGATCGGCGGCGGGATAATCCCGGAAGAGGACATGGCGAGGCTCAGGAAAAAAGGGGTGGCGAAGTTTTTCACCCCGGGGGCGAAGACGGAAGATATCGTAAGGTTCATAGAAGGAGCGGTCAGGAAGAAATAGAGGCGGGAAGGTAGGAAGGTAGGAAGGTAAGAGGGTGGGTTTTATTCCAGAATGAAAAAACTTCTCAAAGAACTCTTCAAAGGCGATAAAAGCGCCGCGTCTCGATTGATCTCGCTTGTCGAAAACGATGAAGAAAAAGGCAAGAGCATCATGAAGGAGCTCAAGCCTTTTCTCGGCAGGGCGCACCTGGTCGGAATTACCGGCGCGGCGGGCAGCGGCAAGAGCACCCTTATCCACGGCCTCGTCGGGCTGCTCAGAAAGAGCGGGAAAAAGGTCGGGGTCATAGCCATCGACCCGACAAGCCCGCTCACCGGCGGCGCGCTTCTCGGCGACCGGATCAGGATGCAGGGGCACGAGAAAGACAAAGACGTCTTTATCCGGAGCATGGCCGCGCGGGAAGGCGTCGGCGGCCTCTCAAAAGCGGCGACACGGGCAGCGTCCGTGCTCGACGCCTTCGGGATGGAGGTCGTCCTTATCGAAACAACCGGCGTGGGCCAGAGCGAGACCGCGGTGAAAGACGTTGTCCATACCGTTGTCGTCGTCTTGACGCCGGGCCTCGGCGATGACGTCCAGATGATGAAGGCCGGGCTCATGGAGATCGGCGACATCTTTGTCGTCAACAAAGGCGATTTGAAAAATGCGGAAACTATCGCGAAGGAACTGGAAGACCTGGCGGCCATGCTGCCCCAGCGCGAAAAAAAACCGCCCATTATCGTCACCACGGCAACCGAGGAAAAGGGGATAGAACGACTTCTCATGGCGATCATGGCGCAGAGGACAGAGCGCATGGAGATAAAGGCCCTTTTAAAATAGCTAAAAAACGCTTGACTTGACTATTTAACTTTGCTATAGTCCGCCCTAATATCAGCTCAGCCTCAGAAAACGACACGTTTTTCCGCAGTAGAAAATAACGGCAGCTTGCAGCAATTTGTAGTTTGTAGCAGTTTGTATTAGTGGCAGATTCAAACGATTCAAACAACGTATGATAACCACTATCAGACCTGCATATCACGATTGCCCCCCCGTATCCCGGCGCGGCCGGGACCTGTCCTGCCTTCTCGCGGACACGTCCGGCGGCTGCATCGCGGGGCCCCTCACTCAACCTAAAATCCATTCGACGAACTACCAGCTACGAGCTGAACTTCCGGCTGTGAACCATCAGCTACGAACTGTTTCTACCGGCATTTGTTTAAAATTTTCCAAGAGAAAGGGGGCTGAGCCGCAATCCTAAAAAATCCGCTTGCACCAGTGTAATACAGCACATTGCTTCATTTCGAAATTAGAGGGGTTACTCAGTGTTCCGGTCCTGACCGGAGCAAAATTAATTTAAGGGAGGATAAACGATGAAGAAGTTTTTAGTTGTAGCAGTAGTACTGGCAATCGCCTGCATGAGCTCCATGGCTATTGCCGCGGAAGTGACGATCAACGGTTATTTCGACATCCGGACCCGCGATTTTCAGAACTTTGATTTGAACAACGCAGTCAACAACGAGACGGCGTCGCGGCAGACGACAGAGACCGCGTTTCGCCTTGACTTTAACGTCAAAGCGGACAATGCCAAGGCCAAGCTGTCGCTCTGGAACGATCATGAAGCATGGGGCGGGAATAGGAAGACCAATCCCGACAACACGACAGATATGAATAACGTCGGCGGTCCTTTGAATGCTGCTACTACGGGCCAAAGCAGCGCAGGAGTCCGTGAAGCATGGATCGATGTCATGGTACCAGACACCCCGGTGGGCATCAAGGCCGGTCATATGCTCCTGCAGATCGGCAACGGCTGGTTCTTCCGCCAGAACTACGGCGGCACGGACGCCTGGATCGTTTATGCGAAGATGGGGAACAACACGTTTGCTTTCCAGGACGTGAAAGTCGCCGAAGGCAACATCAACTCGAACCAGGATGATGTTGATGTTTATACGGCCATGGGCACCATGAAGATGGGCGATAATACCATCGGCATCGACCTTACCGCGCTCAAGGACGATACGGGCAACTATCTCGCGTCTCCCGGCGTCGGCGCCGGTGGACAGCACAAGGGCAGACTGTACAACGTCGGAGTCAATTTCAACGGGAAAGTGGGACCGGCAACCATCAAGGCCGAGGCAGATGCTCAGCGGGGAATGGTTGACGACGCAGTTAACGGACACATAGGTTACCAGGCCAACCAGGTTGTGGCCCAGGCCACCATCCCGATGGACAAGCTGACGGTCAACGCTACAGCAGCGCGCGGCACCGGCAACGTTTCGGGTCAAAATAAAGTAACGCAATTTATGAATTTCTCGGACGTCGGTCAGCACTATACCTTGATCTATGAGTACAGGCTTAAGGCGGCTACCGGATCTACGAACACCCTGTTTGCCAATACCACGGCGCTTGAAGCCGGCGCAATGTTCCAGGTTGCCAAGAGCCTCGCAGTCGGCGCTGATCTGTGGTTCCTTCGTGCAACCGAGCAGGTGGCCCTGAACGGCGCGGCTGAAAAATCACGCGATCTGGGCACCGAGCTCGATGTGAAGGTCAACTGGACGCTCGCACCCGGCCTGACCTGGAACTGGCAGCTCGGCTACTTCAAGCCCGGCTCAGCCTACAATACGGCTGCCATAAAGGCAGACCCGGCATATGGCGCGCAGGGTATCCTTTCTTTGACGTTCTAAGTTGCAGCATGATGCCGCTGTCGGATGATTCCCGACAGGGCTGTTAAGCATAGCGAAATCCCCCGGGAGGAAACTTCTTCCGGGGGATTTTTTTATCTGCTCCTTGCGCTCAGCATTATGGTATGATAAATTAAATGTACGAACTTGAAAGAAAGCGGCAGTTTGGCCGCGCTATATTCCAACAGGAGGGACAAACAATGAAAAAGCTTTTTATCGTCGCAGCGGTAATCATCGCAGTGATGAGTTTGGGCATCGGGAGCGCATCGGCGGCGGACAACAGCCTTAAAGCGGGCACGTTCGGCTTTAACGTAGGGTTCGGCGACAGCGCCCTGGGAGAGCCTGGCGTCGTCATGATCTCCGGCAAATATTTTGTTCAGAACGATCTTGCTC
Organism: Nitrospirota bacterium; assembly: GCA_041476485.1. Taxonomy (GTDB): domain Bacteria; phylum Nitrospirota; class UBA9217; order UBA9217; family UBA9217; genus JBAZLV01. The sequence continues at coordinate 14,272 of JBGOTO010000041.1, read as the reverse complement.
TTATTGCCGGGTTCGGGGCGCAGGCCAGCTCCGGGGATGTGGACAACAATTTCTTCGGCTTTTCCGTGGGCGTGAGAAAATATCTCAAGGTCAGCGATTTCGCCCCTTTTTTCGGAGGGAAGTTGTCGTACGAGAAGAGGAAGGATGATCTCAACGGAATTGACAGGACGGTCATTGACGTAGCCGGCGTCTTCGGCGCGGAATACTTCCTGCACAAGCAGTTCAGTATCGAAGGCAGTATCGGGCTTGGTCTCGGCTCGGTGGACAATAAGGCTCCGAACTCGGATTATACCTATTTCGGCACCCGCACCGTGGGCGTCAGCGCGAATTTTTATTTCTAAAGTTGACTGAAGACGTGTCCCAATAAAAACCCCGGAAGGCATGCTGCCTTCCGGGGTTTGCTGTGTGTGGCCCCATCCTGTACCCTTGCCCCTGGACCCTTGACCCTGATTTACGGATTTTGCAGCTTTGCCGCCTTGACTACGTGCTTGAGCAGCACCCGCGTGGTCACCGTGCCAACGCCGCCGGGGACCGGCGTGATCGCTCCGGCGACTTCCTTTGCCGGTTCGGTGTCCACGTCTCCGTAGAGCTTGTCTCCTTCGACGTTGATGCCCACGTCCATCACCGTTGCGCCGCTCTTGATGTAGTCCCTGGTTATCATCTTTGCCTTGCCGATCGCGGCCACGAGAATATCGGCCCTCCTGCAGACGCCCGGGAGGTCCTTCGTCTTGGAGTGGCAGACGGTCACGGTGGCGTTCTCGCCTAAAAGCAGCATGGACATGGGTTTGCCCACCACCATGGAGCGGCCGAGGACCACCGCTTCTTTTCCGCTCATCGGTATTTCGTAAAACCGGAGCATTTCCATCACCGCCTGCGGCGTCGCGGGGGGGAACCCGGTGAGGTCCCCGGCCATGATCTTGCCGGCGTTCACGGGGTTGAAGCAGTCGATGTCTTTTTCCGGCGCAAGGACGTATTTCACGACGTCCTCCTTGATCTGCTTCGGGAGCGGCCGCATCACGATGATCCCGTGGATCTTTTTGTCCGCGTTCCGTTCCTTCAATACCTTGACGAACTCGTCCTGGCCCGTTGTTCCCGGCAACTGCTCGATGTCGCAGGCAATGCCGTTCTTTTCGGCCATCTTCCTGGCGCTGTTCGCATAGGCCAGAGAGTCCGGCGCGTCGCCCGCAATCATGATCTTGAGCGCGGGGTTGACGCCTTTTGCCTTGAGCCCCTGGACGTCGTTCTGGATGTCCAGGTCCATTTTCTGCGCCACTTCTTTTCCCGTTAATAATTTAGCCGGCATGTTTTCTTTCTCCTTATGTTGTAAAAAGGCGCGGGAAGCCTTTCACTGGACCCTGGTGCTGTCCCCTGCACCCTGTCTTATCCCATCTTTTTGTAGGTTGTTTCCATCACGGTCTTTTCGAGGGCCGCCACCTGGGTGAGGACGTCCTGCATGCGCGTCCAGGTGGTTTTATTGTACGCTTCGTCCTTGATGCTGTTGACGTTGATCTTGACGTTCAGCGCCGCGCTCTGCGCGCACGCCTGGGCCAAAAGCACGGCCACGCCCGCGTCGCTTACCGCTGCGACGTTGCCGGCGTCCGCCGCGCGCTTTGCGAGCTTGGCGACTTCGAGAGATTTTAAGCCGATCTCGAAGGGGACCTGGCAGGCCTTCTTGAGCGTCTCCTGCATCTTCGCGGTCCGCGCCGCCTTTTCCGCGTCGGTGTTCTTCGGCATCTTGTACACATCGCCGAGCGCGCCGAAGGCCTCGGTGTCTTTCTGGATCAGGTCCTGCAGCTCTATGCGCAGTTTTTCCGATTCCTTCAAAAGCGCCTCGATCTCCGGCTGCACGTCCTTGTATTTTTCCTTGCCGAGGGTGAGGTTGGCGACCATGCTTACGAGCGCCGCGCCGAGCGCCCCCGTGAGCGCGGCCACGCTGCCGCCCCCGGGTTCGGGAGATTTGCTCGCCAGTTTGTCCATGAAGTGCCGCAACGGTTTATCGATGTACATGAAACGGTGCCCTCCTGTTGGCAATAAAGGATTTAGATTCCACCAAAGAGTAATAAAATTGCAATTTGTTGTCAATACAAAAATATTAATCTTTTCATTGACTCTGTTAATTCGGCTTTGGTATGATGAAGCACAAATATCAGAGGGGAAAAATTATTATGGATCTCTCACAGGGATTGACGTTTACCGGTCTGCTCTTTGCGCTCTTCATGGGGTTCATATCCTTTTTGTCTCCGTGCATCCTGCCCCTCATCCCGTCCTACGTTTCCTACATCACCGGGATAAGCTATGATGAGCTGGCAAGCCCTGGGTCGCGCGGAAAGAACAGGAATGTCGCGCTGCTCCACTCCGTCGCTTTTGTCGCGGGGTTTTCGATCATCTTTGTTCTTCTCGGCGCCACGGCGAGCATGGCCGGCAGCGTCCTGTCGCAGCATCTTGATACGATACGGATCGTCGGCGGGATGTTGATCATCATCATGGGTGTTTTCGTCATGGACGTGGTGAACGTCCCCTTTCTTCAGCGGGACGCGCGGTTGCACTTAAAAACGCGGCCCGCGGGGTACGCGGGAACGCTCGTCGTCGGCATGATATTCGGCGCGGGGTGGACCCCCTGCACCGGCCCTTTTCTGGGCTCGGCGCTGACCCTGGCCATGAATACGGACACGGTCGGCAGCGGAATGGTGCTATTGACGTTTTATTCGCTCGGCCTCGGAATTCCGTTCATTCTCTCGGCCTTCGCCCTCAACGCTTTTCTGTCGACCTTCGACCGATTGAAGAAGCATCTCCGGGTTGTTAAAATAACGAGCGGGATCGTTCTGATCATCATGGGCGTCCTGCTCATCATGGACAAGTTGACGATACTGATACCGCGGTAAAAACCATTGCGGAATGCGGAGTGCGGAATGCGGAATGGGAAAAGTCTTCAATTCGTAGTGCTTAAATCCGAAATCCGCAATCTACAATCCGCATTTCATGGATGTTGTTCCACCCACACTTCCCCTTCGGGGGTCGTTTCCTTTTTCCAGATCGGCGTGATACGCTTCAGTTCGTCGATGCAGAACCGGCATGCCTTGAATGCCTCGTCGCGGTGGCCTGACGCCACGGCGATCAACACGATGTTCTCTCCCGCCGGGATCGTGCCGATGCGGTGAACGATGACCACGTCGATCACGCCGTAGTCCCTGATCGCCCGCTCCCTGAGCTCCGCAAGCTTTTTCTCCGCCATGCCCGGGTAATGCTCGAACTCGAGCTTCGCCACCCGCTTGCCCTTGGAAATATCCCGGGTGGTCCCGAGAAAGCTGACGATGGCCCCGATTGCAGTCGATGATTTCTTGAGCCGTTCCGTCTCCTGGTCGAGAGAAAAAGGCGCCGTCTGGATACGGACATTCTTTGGCCCGCCGCTGCCTCCCGAGAAGGGCGGCATGAGGGCCACCTCGTCGCCGTCCTTGATGGGCGCATCCTGCTTGACGAACTCCTGGTTCACCGAAATCAATATTCCGCCGTGGGAAAGGATGTCCGAGAGCGCCGGATAGTCCCTGGAAATTTGGCTGAGCAATTCATACACGGTCGCCGGGCTGGCGGGTATTGTTAATTCTCCCGTACCGGCTTTGTCTTTCAGTATGGCGAATAGTTTGACGATAACCATTATGAATTTGTTGAGTTCACGGGGTTTGCAGAGTGTGCGGCGTCAATGATGCATTGCAGCATCTCGAGTTCGTCCCGGCCGAACCACGCGAGTCCGCAGAAACTGCACCGGTCGATTTCGATCAGGTATGCAGCGCTATAAAAGCCGTGGTACATGGGATTTTTACACTTCGGACAAGGCAAGAGCGGAATGGAACTCCTGTCGAGCTTCATCAGTCTCTGCTGCGTAGACTTGAATTGGTTCTCTTTTATGGCGGTCTTTGCGAGCGCCTTTACCCGCTCGGAGCAGGGGCGCTCTTGTCCGGCCCGCGCCAGGATTCTGGGTATTTTATCGATGCTCACGAGTGTTCCGGAGCAGAAGCGGCATTCATAGACCTGCGTGCCCTCGTACGATTCCATTATAAGCGGCTGATGACAGGCCGGACAGGCAACGTCAGGCGCAGCTTTTTCCTCCTGTGAAAGACGCGAGATGAAAATGGCATTGATAGCAGGGTCCTTCCATGCGCGATCGATAGCTTGTTGGTCTCCCGTCCTGATCCAGGTAAGCGGCGAAAGCCACGGCAATGCGCCGAGCTCCGCAAGGGTGAACGGTCCCTGCCATTGCTGCTGGGGGTCCATCGCGTGGATGTGAACGGAGGAAGGCCCGGGGACTTTTTCCGTCTTCCCGTTGATTTTTGCATCCAGCGCCGCACTGTTCATGTGCGCCATCCTGAGGAGAACGTCTATTCTTTTTTGAATCGGCGGATGCGTCGACCAGAGGTCGGCCCAGAAGCCTTCGGTCTCGTCCAGGGCCGTTGCCGCCGGGTTTACGATGCAGAGCATTTCAAAGCCGCTTCCGATGAACCCTGCGCCGCGCCAGTTCAGCGACAGCAGATGCAGCGTCTCCGCGAGGGAAACCGGGTCCCTCGTCATGCGCACGGCCGCGGCATCGGCCCGGTACTCCCGTTCGCGCGAGATGAACATGTTCAGCAGGTAGCTTGTTTTCAGTACAAGCCATGCAGGCCACAGAACGGGGTGAACAAAGTGTCCCCCGTCCTTTGTCTCGGAAAATCGGTCTACGAGGGACGATAAAGGGCCGAATAAACTCGCTGCCACAGTCGATTCCAGACAGTCCCCGGAAAGGATGTGGTGCGCCTCGTGCGCGATCACGGCCTCGATCTGCGGCCGCGTTAGCCGTGAGAGCAGGCCCTCGGTGATCCCGATCACGGCCCTGCCTTGCAGGTCGGCGGCGGCAAGCGCATTCATTGAAAGGGTCGGGATGACGACGCACTCTATATTTTTCACATTGCCGGTGACTACATTGATCTCCTTTATGATATTGGTAAGCGTTTTATGCACGTCGTCCACCGGATCCGGCGGTTGTGCATTAAGGCTCCGGAGCAGGTTGCTTACCGCGTTGTACCCGGCAAACAAAAAATGGATCCCTGCCGCGGTGAAGGCGACGGGCACTATATACAGGAGAAAGTGTCGTATGCCGGCAACTGTTGAAAAGACCACAGCATGCGGCATGAAGGGGATGGCGACGGCGAGGCAGCCGACAAAGTACAAGAGCATGAGGACCAGGAAAAAGATCCCGATGCGCCAGGTCGTCTGCTTCTCTATGTCGATGTAGGTCAGGGGCATGGTAGTCAGACATCAGATGACAGACTATCAAAATGCAGACGGAATCAAAATCTTTGTCTGTCGTCTGTCCGTCTGTTGTCTGTCCGCTGCATTATTTTTTCAGGCTCAAATTCACGCCCGGTACGGCGCGGTCCGCTTCTTCGGCCCCGAAATATTCCTCGGTTTTGAAAGCGAACATTGATGAGACGATGTTGTTCGGGAACACTTGAAGTTTCGTCCGGTAGTTCGCCACCAGATCGTTGTAGAGCTGGCGCGCGAAGGATATCCGGTTCTCGGTGGAGGTCAGCTCTTCCTGGAGTTGCATCACGTTCTGGTTGCTCTTGAGCGCGGGATAATTTTCCATCACGGCGAAGAGTTTCCCGAGGGTCTGGGTGAGCATGTTCTCGGCCTCGGCCTTCGTCGCGGTTGTGGGGGCCGCTACCGCCCTTGCGCGCGCCGTCATCACCTTTTCGAGCGTGTCCTGCTCAAACTCCATTGCGCCCTTTACGGTCGAGACCAGGTTGGGAATCAGGTCATGCCTCCGTTTAAGCTGGACGTCGATCTGTTTCCAGGCGTTCTGCACGTCGTTTCGTATCGAAATAAGACCGTTATAAATTACAATCAGCCAGATCAGAACCAAACCGAGAATTGCGAGTATAATCCATCCGACCATATACGCCCTCCTTGGACTGCTTGTGATTGATGCCGCGGGATTCACGAGCATGATAAAATGATTGTTTTCTATTATATCATAAAGAACTTCCGACGCTGCGGACTATTTTTCTTCTTGAACCAAAAGCGGCTTGTCGGAACGGGGAAATATGCCGCGCTCCTCCGCCTCCTCGAAGAGTCTGCGGACCGCGGCCAGCCCTTCCTGCCCCAGGTCCAGAGAAAAGTCGTTCACGTACAGGTCGATATGGCTTTTCATCACGTTCTCGTCAAGCTCCTGGCCGTGCTTTCTACAGTATGCCATCACTTCGTCCGGATGCGCCCGGGCGTAGCGCAGGCTTTCCCTGATTCCCGCCTCCACGCGCAAGAGGACCTCGCGGCCGAGTGAGCGTTTTCCGAGTATGCCGCCCAGAGGGATGGGCAGGCCGGAATACTGCTCCCACCATTTGCCGAGGTCGAGCAGCTTTTCGAGTTTGTAGCGTGGGTAGGTGAACCGGCTCTCGTGAATGATGAGGCCCGCAGCGGCGTCTCCGCGTGAAACCGCGTCCATGATGCGGTCAAACGGCATGACCGCAACGTTCACGAGCGACGGGTCAAAGAGACGAAGCAGCAGATATGCGGTGGTGAGCTTTCCCGGTATGGCGATCACGCCTTTGTTGAGGTCCGCGAGCGTTGTGCCGGGCTTTGCCACAATGAGCGGTCCGCACCCCCTGCCGAGCGCGGAGCCGGAGCGGAGCAAGGCGTACTTTTCGCGCAGAAGCCCGAGAGCGTGATAGGATATCTTGGTGATGTCGAGCGTTCCATCGAGGGCCAACCTGTTCAGGGTCTCGACGTCCTCGAGTTGCTCGCGGAATTCGATGCCCGGCACTCGCACTTTTCCATGCACCAGCGCGTAAAATATGTAGGTATCGTTCGGGCAGGGGGAGTAGCCTATGGTCAGGGTTAGGGTCATACCGTCGAGGGAATCGTGACGAAAAATTTTTTATCCCTGTCGAAAATATTCAGGACATGCAGCACGGCCTTCTGGGCGGCCTCTGCCGCCTTCGGAATGTCCCATTTCCCGACTTCCCGGTCCTCCGCGATGTTCGATATGCCGCGCACTTCGAGCCAGGGGACTCCGTGCAGTTCCGCAACCTGCGCTGCGGCGGCGCCTTCCATGTTTTCGCACAGACCGTTATAGCGTTCCTCCAGTTCCAGCCCCCGCATCAACGTGCCGGTGCAGGTCGACAGGGTGACGAAAGTCCCCAGGTGCACCTTGGCGCCTTCGGTCTCCTGATACGAGACCAATGCCCGCAAGGCCGCTTTCAACAGGGTTTCGGGCGAGGGGTACGTCGTGTAGATCTTGGAGGTCGCGGTTTTGATAAGGGGGATGCCGAGGTGTCCGGCGTCCTTGAACCCGTCCAGGCACATCACGCCTTCGTCTCCGGCGATTTCCTCCTTCGCAATGACGACGTCGCCGACCTGTGCGCCCGAGGAAGGATATGCCCCGCCTATGCCGAAGATGACGAGCGCCTCGGGATTGAACTGCGAGAGCAGAAGGGTCGTTGCATGGGCCGCGTTCACCTTGCCCATTCCCCCGGCGCAGAGCAGGACCTCCTGATCAGCGAGCGTCCCCTCGACGACCGGCTTCGAGCCGAGCATCCAGGATTTTTTCACCGTCATTTTTGCGAGGAGCAGTTCCGCTTCGGGTTGTACGGCACAGAGTAAGGCAATCATAGAAATCCTTTGTAACTACTCAGGTCAGCAGCTTCGCTTGTCGCAGGACGCGCCAATTTGGTTTGTGTCGGTTCCGCAGCTCGCGCATGGCTCCCCCACAAGCCTGATTGGTCCCAGCCTGTCCCGCGTAGCGGGAGGAGTCCTGGTTTGGGGCCAAAAATCAGGGAAATACCCTAAAAATACACTGGATTTTACCATACTTTTGATTGCACTTCTACTGTAAATTTGCTATGATGGGCGCGATTTTTAAAGCGTTCCGAAGTCTTTGACGGGACACCAGAATGAGGGGGAAAATGTTACGATTTCTGACAGCCGGAGAGTCTCACGGCGAACTGTTGATGGGGATCATCGAGGGAATGCCTGCCGGCCTTTTGATCAGGGTGACGGACATCGACCGGGATTTGGGCCGCCGTCAGGCGGGGTACGGCCGCGGCGGCCGGATGAAGATCGAGAAGGACTCGATCAAGATATATACCGGCGTGCGCTGGGGCAGGACGCTCGGAAGCCCCGTCGGCCTCATGGTCCGCAACAAGGACTGGGAAAATTGGCGTGACAAGATGTCTCCGGACGCCATGTTCCTTAATTCGGCCGGCCCGCTCACGCGCCCCCGCCCGGGCCACGCGGACCTGGCGGGCGCCCTGAAGTACAACATGGCCGATATCCGGAACATCCTCGAGCGTTCGAGCGCCCGGGAGACCGCCGTGCGCGTCGCGGTCGGCGCGGTGGCCAAAAGGCTTCTGGAGGAGTTCGGCATCGAGGTCATAAGCCACGTGCTCTCCATCGGGGGCGTGTTTGCCAAAGTCCCGAAGACCTCGCCCAAGGAGCTCAAGAGGCGGGCCGAGGCCTCGGAGCTGCGCTGTTCCGATCCGGAAGCCGAGAAACGGATGATGAAGAAGATCGACGAGGCCAGGGCCGCCGGAGATTCGCTGGGCGGCGTGATCGAAGTGATCGCCACCGGCGCGCCCGCGGGGCTCGGAAGCCACGCGCATTGGGATCGGAAACTCGACGGCAGGCTCGCGGCCGCGCTCATGAGCATCCAGGCGATCAAGGGCGTCGAGGTCGGCGCCGGCTTCGGTGCGGCGAACCGACCCGGCTCGCTCGTGCACGACGAGATATTCTGGAGCAAAAAAGAGGGTTTCTACCGCAAGACCAACATGGCCGGCGGCGTCGAGGGCGGGATCAGCAACGGAGAGAACATCACGCTCCGCGTGGCCATGAAGCCCATCCCGACGCTTATGAAACCGCTCCGCTCCGTGGACCTGGCGAGTAAAAAACCTTTCAAGGCAAGCGTGGAGCGCTCCGACGTCTGCGCCGTGCCGGCCGCCGGCGTGGTGGCCGAGGCAGCCGTCGCCTTCGAGCTGGCGTCCGCGATGGTTGAAAAGTTCGGCGGCGACCATATCGACGAGATGAAGCGGAACTACCACGGGTACGTCAAGCACCTGAAGGCGCGAATGGAAGTGGAAGAAGAGCAGGAGAAGAAGTAGAATTCAGTTCGTAGTGGGTAGTTTGTAGTTAAAGCATTTATTGAACTAGGAGCTATGTTTAAAAACATCATCCTCACCGGCTTTATGGGCGTGGGCAAGACGAGCGTGGGCACGCAGCTCGCGAAGGACCTGGGGTACGCCTTCGTGGACACGGACACGCTCATCGAGGCCGACCGGAAAATGACCATCACCGAAATCTTCGCCAAATTCGGCGAGCCCGGCTTTCGCGACGTGGAGGCCAGGATCATCCGGCAGGTCATGGACAACGAGGGCCAGGTGGTTTCCACCGGCGGCGGAGCGGTGATCCGGGATGAAAATCGCGCCCTGTTCAAAAAGGCCGGCCTCGTGATATGCCTCACCGCGCGGCCGGAAGTGATCTTTGAGCGGGTCAGGCACGAGACGCACCGCCCGCTCCTCCAGTGCCCGGACCCCACGGCGAAAATCAGGGAACTTCTCGACAGCCGGGAGAAATTTTACCGGCAGGCCGATCTGGTCATCGACACTTCCGAGAAGTCGGTGGACGACGCGGTGCAGGAGATCAAAGAGAAGGTCCGATATGCGCATTGTTAAGGTAAGCCTCGGCGAGCGGAGCTACGACATCGAGCTCGGCGTTTCCCTTGAGCAGGCAGGGGAGCGGATCAAAGACCTCGGCCTCGGCAAAAAGATCGCCCTCGTCACCAATCCCACGGTCAATAAGCTCTATGGTCCGCGAGTTGCCGGCAGCCTCGAAACCGCGGGATTCCAGGTTGTCCTGATTAAAATTCTTGCCGGCGAGAAGTACAAGACCCTCAAGTCGGCAGATGACATCTATAAAAAACTCCTCAAGAACGGCTTCGACAGAAAATCCGCCCTGGTCGCGCTCGGCGGCGGCGTGATAGGCGACCTGACGGGGTTTGCCGCCGCAACGTTTATGCGAGGCGTTCCGTTCGTTCAAATTCCCACGACGCTTCTCGCCATGGTGGACAGCAGCGTCGGCGGCAAGACCGGCGTCAATCATCCCATGGGCAAGAACATGATCGGCGCGTTCTATCAGCCGAAGAAGGTGCTGATGGACCTGAGTGTGCTCAGGACACTGCCGAAAGAGGAGTTCCGTGCGGGCATGGCAGAGGTGATCAAGTACGGCGTGATCCGGGACGGGGCGCTGTTCGACTATCTTGGCAGAAACCGGGAAAAGATACTCGCTCACGATCTCGACGCGCTTGAACATATTATCCGGCGCTCCTGCGAGATCAAGGCCGAGGTGGTGAGTAAAGATGAACGCGAGAGCGGACTCCGGGCGATCCTGAACTTCGGGCACACCGTGGGCCACGCCGTCGAGACCGTGGAGAATTACACCATGCGCCACGGCTATGCTGTCGCCATCGGGATGGTATATGCGTCGCGGCTCGCTCACCGTACGGGGTTGTGCGAGTCTGCGGTCCCTGAGCGTGTTGAGGCACTCATCAAGTCCTACGGTCTGCCCACGGACCTCTCGGCGCTCAGCAGGAAACCAAACGTGACCGCTCTTATGGACACCATGCAGCTCGACAAGAAGGCCGAAGGCGGCAAGGTGAAGTTCGTTCTGCCGAAGAAGATCGGCGCGGTGGTTGTTACGAAGGAGTGGGACGAAGGGGCGCTCAAAGAAGCGCTTTCTTTTTGAAACGCTCAACATACATGGTATAATTATTACAGTTACGGCAAGCCGAAAGATAAGGATTCGTCAGGAGGTGTTGTTTGAAACTGCATGTTGTCATAGAAAAAGATGAGGCTGGTTACTATGTCGCAGAAGTTCCAGCGTTGCCGGGCTGTCTTTCTCAGGGGAAGACATACGATGAGGCGCTTGCAAACGTCAAAGAAGCAATTGAGGGTTGGTTTGAGGTAATGGAGGCAAAGGTATCTCCAAAATCGTCTCACCTTGTTGAAGTAACCGTCTGATGGGACAAAATCTGAAACTTGTTTCCGGACCGGAAGCCGTTAAGAAGTTCCAAAGAGCCGGTTGGGCTGTTATGAGACAAAAGGGCTCGCATGTGATGCTTACAAAACCGGGTTATCAGTGGACGTTGTCGGTGCCTCAACATGATGAAATCGGCCCTGGCTTGTTGAGAAAACTTCTTAAGCAAGCAGAGATCACGATTGAAGAGTTCAACGAATTATAGCAGTCCTGTTCATCTTTCCCATCCCGATGTATAATTAGTATCAGCCATGAATCCTTCCATGCTGAAATACCTTGCCGACCTTGTTTCCCTCACCCCCGAGCCCGTCTACCTCGTCGGCGGATCGGTCCGCGACATGCTGATGGGCGTTCAGGACATCAAAGACATCGACCTGGTAATGCCGTCAAGTTCTGCGTCCGTTGCCCGCAGCTTTGCGAATGCAATCAACGGGAGTTTTTTCTTTCTCGGTGAAGAGCGGAAGATCGCCCGTGTCGTAAAAAGCACGGACCAGGGGAGCATTCAGTTCGATTTTACGAACTTCGAAGGGCCGTACCTCGGTTCCGATCTCGGTCGGCGGGACTTTACGATTAATGCCATGGCGCTGGACGTGCGGAAGTTCCTCAAAGACCGGTCTCTTGAGCGGACCATCGACCTCTGTGGTGGAAAAGACGACATAAAGAACAAGCTGATTCGCATTGTCAAGCCGGAGGTATTGGATGCGGACCCGCTCCGGCTTCTGCGTGCCGTGCGGTTTGCCGCAACGCTCGGCTTTACGATAGAAGAAAAAACGTTGAAACAAATACGCAAGAGGGCCAAGCTCATTAAGGGCCCTTCTCCCGAGCGGGTGAGGGACGAATTTTTCCGGGTCCTCTCAGAGCCGAATGCGGACAGACATCTGGGGCTTATCGACTCCCTGGGTCTCTTTTCGCCGCTTCTGCCCGAGCTTGAACCGCTTCGGGGTTTTAAGCCCGGCACGCATCAGGCCCATGATGTCTTGACCCACTCCTTCAAGACGGCGGGCCATGTGGACGGCGTGCTGCACGATCTGCCGAAGATATCGCCGGAGCATGCGGCCGCGGTGCTCGCGCATCTTGAAGAACCGCTCGAATATCTCGTCCTCCGCAAGGCAGCCCTTCGCTTTGCCTGCCTCTTGCACGACATGGCCAAGCCGGAAACGTTCACGGACACGGACGGCCGCATCAGGTTCCACGGGCACGACAATCTTGGCGCGGAAAAGGCCGCGCTCGTGTGCCGGAGATTCAGGCTGTCGCGGGATTCTGAGGCGCTGATAACGAAAACGATCAAGCAGCACATGCGGCTATTCAATCTTACCGCGGCGGGGGGGCCGAGCAGGAACGCCCTGTACCGGTACTGCCGCGACCTCGGGGACGCACTGCCCGAAAGCCTGCTCCTTGCGCAGGCGGACGCGCGCGCAACGTACGAGATCATGCCCCGGGAAAAGTTCACCGACACGGAAAAACCGATGGCCCAGGTGCTGGACTATTATTACACGAAATTCCTGAAAGTAGAAGCCAGGCCGCTCGTAACCGGAGACGACCTGATTGAGCGTGGGCTCACGCCGGGGCCGCGGTTCCGGGAGATCCTTGATGAGGTCAAGGAGCGCCAGGCAGAGGGTGCGTTCAAAAACCGACAGGAGGCGCTGGAGTATCTTAAAAAAGTAAAATAATTTCCTGCTTACGTTGATTACGACAGGCTGTTCACGAGCTTGTACAATTCCGGATATTCCTTCTTTGCCTCGGCGACGTCTTCCTTGAGCAGGCGGAGCGCCTCAGGAATGTGCTTGAGGAAATATTTTTTGCCTTTCTCGACGGACAGGAAGCCGTAGGCGCCGAGGGCCTGCATGTGGCGCTGGAGGCGGCAGAGGACGAGGCTTTTCAAAAAAACCGCTTCGTCAAATCCCTTTGAAATCTTTTTTATCTCGCTCACATAGTATTCGACTATGTTCTCCCTCACGACGTCATTCAGCCGGTGATAAGGGTCCCAGAGGATCGAGGCGACGTCGTACGCGGGCGGGGCCATGCGCGCTCCTTGATAGTCGATGACGCGCGGTATGCCGTTCCCCGTTATCATGATGTTCTGGCACTGGAAGTCGCGGTGGATCACGCTTTTGGGAAGCGCGTCCGCTTTCGTTGCCAGACGGTGAAACTCCTCGTCCAACGCCTGTCCTGCGTTCGGCGTCGCCTGCTTCAGCCCGTTGACGAAACGCTCCAGGAAGTAACTCGTCTCCCACCGTAAATACTCATACCCGAAGATCCGCTCTTGAAGCATCGGGCATTCATGCACGTACTCGCTCGCGCGGGTGTGAAGTTTCACCAGGATGTCGAGGACTTTTCGGTAAACGTCTTCGATATGACTGTTGCCGTGCGGGAGCTTCATGTAGGAATAGAGGCTTGTGTCTCCCAGGTCTTCGAACAGGGCGCGCTTGTGAGCGTCGTCCGTTGCGAGCAGTTCCGGAACGGGCATGGTGTGGGAAGAAAAGAAACGGGTGTAAACGATGTGGCGCTCATAGTCGGGGTCGTCGGGCCTGCACTCCATGAGCACCGCGGTTTTGCCGTCGTTCCGCACGCGGAAATAGCGGCGGTCAGAGCCGCCGAGGCCGATGAGGATGGCATCAGACCACAACGCGGAATGCGGAATGCGGAATGCGGAGTGTAAAGGCTGTGCTGAATTGCTTTCGTCCGTGGTTTGAATTCCGAAGTATCCGGCAAAGAGCGGACCGGCAAGCGAGACCCTTTTTTTCTCCCGTGCATGGAGCGAGGGCTGCATGTCCGATTCCGTAAGGGAGACAACATAGTCCGGGCCGAGGATGCTGTTCCCCTGTTTGCCGGAAACGCTCGCTCCAGGCATGACGATGCAGCTCCTGATGCTCGATCCGTCCTTGACCTCGCTTCCGGACTCCATCACCACATAGCCGTCGATCCCGATTCTCCCGCAGCGGGCGGACTTTGAAATATGGACGGTCTCTCCATTTTCCCGCAGAGCGTCGAGCACCGCCCGCGCGTAGGTGACGGGATTTCCCACGTCGCTCCAGGCGCAGCCGGTAAAGTCCATGGCGCGGACCTTATGGCCCGCCTTGGACGCGGCGATCCAGGCGACCGTCGCGTGGGACACTCCCATCGGAAGGAACTTCAATATCTCCGGCGAGTACACGGCAATGCCGGTGTAGGCGACTTTGTCGGCCGCGGTCAGCGGGTCAGGTTTCGACGCGCCGGGATT
>JBGOTO010000040.1:0-20148 GCA_041476485.1 Nitrospirota bacterium | reverse complement strand
ATGACGTCCGGATTCATGCGCATCGCGGACCTCAAGGCAACGTTGAAACTTTCGGTATCGATGCCCACTTCCCTCTGGATAATACAGCTTTTGCTCGAAGTGAACAGAAACTCGATCGGGTCCTCAACGGTAATGATATTATAGGCGAAATTGTCATTGATATACTTCATCATACATGCGAGCGTCGTTGATTTGCCGTTGCCGGTCGGTCCGGTGACGAGTATCAGGCCGTTCGGGACCTGCGCAATCCTGCCGAGCACCGGGGGAAGATTCAACTGCTCGAAGTTGCCTATCTGATGGGGTATCACCCGCATGACGACGCCGAGATTGCCGCGCTGACGGAAGATGCTCACGCGGAAACGGCCGACGTTCTCCAGAGTATAGGAAGTATCAAATTCCCTTAAGTCTTCAGGCAGCTTCCGGTTGTGCTGCTCCATGACCGCCTTTGCGACGAACTCGGTATCTTGTTTCGTCAAGTTCGAGAGCTTGGCGCGGATGAGATAGCCGCCTGCCCGGAATAGCGGCGGGTTGTCGACCTCAAAATGAATGTCCGAGACCTTTTTTTCGAAGGCAATGTTGAGGATCTGATTCAGTATGGTATTGTCCATGACGCCCTTGTACCTCCGCGTTCTGTTTTAGTCCAAGATATAATCGGTAATGAAAAAAACAAACTCTGTTCAAAAGGCAAGAATTTTTCTCGCAAAGCTCGCAAAGGACGCCAAGAAGATCCTAAACCACGGCTTGCTTTTTGGTTTTAAACCGGAAAAGATTTTGACTCAAGGTTCCCTTTGCGCTCTTTGCGAGCTTTGCTTGCACCCAGCGCTTATGAGTGTTTACGCGAATGCAGGGCGCGAGAGACGCCTTTCGGTTCCGGCTTGTCCGGGCCTGGTATCTATGTTTTTTGAGGCGCTTTCGTCATCTGTCTGCGATAAAGCGCATATTCCAGAACAATGCCGACCTGCTGAGCAAGGATCTCGAGTATGTCGAGCTGCACCGGGGAGGCCTCTTTCTTCCCGAAATCACCGTATACGATTGCTATGACCTTTCGATCGCATATCACGGGCAGCAGCACAACAGCAGGGCTCAGGGGTGGGCCTAGTGCTTGAAAGAGCCCCTTGAGCGCTTCATCGCTGCTCTCTCCATAATACGCCAGCCCTTTTTCGACCACCTCCCCGAAAATCGAAGGTTTTGCGAGCGGGATCTTCAGCCTGTCCGCCGGAGTGGGCCCCATGCTTTTTTCGGAACTCACTCCCATGGCCCTTTCACCGGTCAATTCCAAAGGATGGACAAAAAACGTGACCGCACGTTCGAACCTTTCTCCAACAGCCGCGAGAATCACCAGCGCCGCATCAGATGGGTTGGCGATCTCGCGAAGCGATTTGATGTCGTCTTTCAGTGCTTTCACGTATTGGTCGGTGGTATCGGGCCGCGCCTTCAAACCGTTGATATACGACTTGAAGGCGCCGAGAAACCGTATCGTATCCTGGACGTACGTTTCTCTCCGGACTTCTTTGAGCGGCTTCGGAAAAACGGCAGTGACGCCGTCATGGTACGATTGAAGGATGAAATTGCTCTCCTGGGGAGAGGCGAGTTGCAGAAGAGGGACCGCGGAGAACTTTCCCTTCACCCGATTCCGCAGGCCGATGATTTTTTCCTCAAGAAACCCGCCCCCGGATTTCGCGGGACCGTCAAATACAACCACCGGCACTCTCATGGCGGAGAGACACTGCGATATAATCCGCTCCAGGTCCGTTTCGTCGTCTGTTGCAAATACGGGCACGCCTTCCTCTTTGCAGATGGTCATTATTGAATGCCTGATCAGGTTGTCATTGCTGAACAGGACGACAGCCTTGCCCGCCTGCTGCGCCGCGGCGTCGGGCGCGGCCTTGCGGTCCGCGGATTTCCTCAGAAAAGAAACAAATGCCTCCTGCTCTTCAAAGGAAAAACCCGCGAGGATTTCCTTTATGTTCTGGCGATGGATTTCGACCGGATCGAAAATTTCCATTTCAGAAGCAGGCCGGGGTATTTTTTTCTCAAGCCGGTCAAGATCAGCTAAGCCGAGGACATCCGCGGTAATGGTCGAATGTTCTCCTTTTGTTACGCCGCCGCTTTCCGTCGGAAGGACATCGGCATAGAGCGCCTCAAGGGACGGCACCTCTTTTCCGTTCGCGCGGTCGCGTTCGCGCTCGTCGAAGATGCGAAGCGCGTCCATCAAAACCATCTGGGCATCGACTCCCAAATCCTGCTCCGTGTCGCCGGGGGCAGCCCCGTCTTCCGAAGAGAAGACGAACGTATCCGTATCGAAGGTAAAGGTGCCCTTGGTCCAGCTCATCAGCTCGACGATGGTCATCTCGATCAGTTTTTTGAGTCCTCGGAGGGCCTCTTCCCGCTTGAGCTTGCCCATCTGCATTAAGGTGACCATAAGCGGTTTATGGTTTTCGGCGCCGTCGTTCGCGACGCCCAATGCCTGCTTGAGATCATCAACTGTTATCGCGCCCGTTTTTACCAGAACGGTCCCGATGCGGACTTTGTCGTTGATATGATTTGCGCCGACAATATATCCGCTGCTGAAGACAATCTTGCTCTCCCCCTTGTCCCCCTTCACGAAAAAAATGCCCGACTTCCGCGTTGTGTGGACCAGCTGGATAATGTCTACTATGGACAGATGTTCTAAATCTCCGGTAAATGCCATGGTGGTAAGTTATCCCCTCAGGGGTGTTGGAATGTCAGCTTGGAAAGCACCCGTTTCATCAACACTACATGAATTATATATTGATAGGGGACAGGAATCAAGGGGACATTTTGGGGACGATTAGGATGAGCTGCGGCAACTACGACCGGAAAGAATGGAGTCCGCAGGATCAGGTCAAGAAGATCCTCACCTTCGTCCCTTTTCCCGCGCTCTCGATCCGCATGTCCCATCCATGCGCCTTGACCAAATGCTTCACGATTGCAAGGCCGAGGCCGGTGCCTCCCATGTTCCGCGAGCGGCCGGCGTCGACCCGGTAGAACCGCTCCCCAAGGCGGGGAAGGTGCTTTGCCGGAATGCCTATGCCGGTGTCTTCCACGAAGAGGAACGTCTTTCCGTTCTCCTCAGCCGCGCCGAAGGTCACTTCGCCGCGTTCGGTGAACTTGATCGCGTTGTCCACGAGGTTGGTCAGGACCTGGATCAGCCGGTCCCGGTCGGCGGAGATCGTGCCGAGGTCCGGCGGGATGGATGTCTTGAGGTCCAGGCCTTTCCGGGCCGCCTTGTCTTTCAGGAGCGCCAGGACCGCGTCAACGGCGTCGTCGAAAACGAGAGGGGACTTTTCGACCCGGGTCACTCCCATTTCCAGCTTCGAGATGGTCATGAGATCGTCCACGAGGCTGTTGATCCGCAGGCTGTTCGCCTGGATGGTCTGGATGAACTTCAGGGCATGTTCACGGTCATCGAGGGCGCCCTCGAGGAGGGTCTCGGCGAAGCCGGCAATGGCGGTGATGGGCGTTTTTATTTCGTGGGAAATATTGGCGACAAAATCCTTCCGAATCTGCTCCAGCTTCTTCATCTGGGTAATGTCGTGGAATATGGCCACAAAACCGGACAGCGCGTCCTCATGGCGGTACAGAAGCGGCGAGACCCGCACGACACAGGAACGCTCCTCGGGATACTCAAGCGTGAACTCCGTTACGGCCGACCTATGGTCCCGCCGCACGTCGTCGAAAAGGGACAGGAACTCCCGGTTTCTCACGATTTCGACGAACTGCTTTCCTTCGAGGGGAACGTCGCCGAAGAACTCCCGGGAGGCCGCGCTCGTGATCCTGACGACGCCTTTCACATCACTGATGAGGAGAGCGTCGGGAATGCTGCTCAGAATCACGGCCAAGCGGTCCTTTTCTTCCTCGGTCTCGGTAATGCTCTTCTTTAGTTCCGTGGACATGGCGTTCAGGCTCTCGGCGATGTCGTCGAATTCACCGGCGCGCTCCAAAAACAGTTTCCTGCCGACGTCCCCGCGGGCAAGCGAGCCGGCAAAGTCCCGGATCCGACCGGTTAATTTGCGGATACGGTCGATCTGCCATACCGATACCATGCCGGTTATGAGAAGGACCGAAAAGACGACGCCCAGGATTTTTATTCTGAGGGCGTTGATCGCATGGTCGACTTCGATGAGCGGCACGCTGACGCGGACATACCCCTGGGGCTCTTCCCCCCGGGTGATTTTTTTCGCCGCGTAGAGGAGGTCGTATTTCAAGGTATCGCTGAACCGTACGGACATGCCCGTGCCGTTCAGTTGCGCCTGCTGGATCTCCTGCCGGTGGGCGTGGTTCTCCATCCGGTCCGAGGCGTAGTCCGAATCCCCCAGCACGTTCCCGTCCGGGGCGATGAGGGTGACCCGCGAGCCGGTTTTTTCCTTGAGCCGTCTGCAGACAACATCGAGCGGGGACTTCGTTTTGAAGGATATATCGCCTGAGATGAGCGTTGCCTGCACGAGGAGGTTTTGTTTGAGCTCGTTGATATGGTTTTCCCTGACCGTATCGGTAATAGAAAGCTCCACCGACACTGCCGCCAGAAAAACGATGACGGCGTACAGGATAAATATGCGCCTGAAAAGACCGTGGTGGGCCGGTTTATTCGACATAATACCCCACGCCCCTTCGGGTCTTCAGGTACACGGGGTTGGACGGGTCATCTTCTATCTGGGTCCTTAATCTTCTGATATGCACGTCAACGGTCCTCGGCTCGACGTAAGACTCGTCTTTCCATATCGCGTCCAAAAGCTGGTCCCGGCTGAAGACCCTGCAACGCCGTTCAACGAGATACAGCAGGAGCTTGAACTCGGTCGCGCTTAAGCGCAGTGGTTTGTTTCCCTTCGTGACCGTATACGCTTCCTTGTCGATGAGCAGGCTGCCGAGCTTGAGGACCTTGTCCTTAGCCGCTCTTTCGCCCGTCCTTCTCAGGACCGCGTTTACCCGGGCAATAAGCTCTTTCGGGCTGAAGGGTTTGGTCATGTAGTCGTCCGCGCCGGTATCGAGGCCGCGGACCTTGTCCGCTTCTTCCACCCTGGCAGTCAGCATGATGATGGGAATATGCTCCGTTTTCGGGTTGTTCCTGAGTATGCGGCAGACCTCCATGCCCTGGATGCCGGGGAGCATGAGGTCGAGCAGGATGAGCTTAAATTCAGTTTTCTTGATTATCTGGAGCGCATCTTCGCCGTCGGAAACGGAAGAAACGCTGAAGCCTTCCTTCTTGAGGTTATACGAAACGAGCTGGACCAGATCAGGCTCATCGTCGACTATCAGGATGTTTTTTTTATGCATAAGCGGACCAATTGCCTCCCGGGTAACTATCCGGCTTTTCTTACATGCTCATGATTCAAGATGTGGTCCTTGCAGTACCCGAGCCCGCCGCAGTCCGTACAATACCGGAAATCCATTCCCGGGTCCGTGAGGTCGGTGACGCCGCAGGCCGCGCAGCGGTGGAAGGCCTCCTTCTTTCCGGAGATCTCTTTCGCATTGGTGACCATGCGGCGGTTGCCGGTCTTCATCCTCCACAGGATGTCTTTCCCGAAGAACAGGAGGAAGTTGCTGATCGAAGCCAGCACAAGCAGGCGCGTGGACCAGGAGCCGACGAATAATTGATACCCGTACGTGGTCCAGGTAAGAAGCGCCAGCCATTTCATTTTTACCGGCAGGATGAAAAAGATAAGAACTTCAAAATCCGGAAACAGGAAAGCAAAAGCCAGAAATACCGAGCCGCCGATGAAGATGTTCGTGGCTGGGTATAAGGGGAACAGGAAAGACACAGCCATGGTGACGATATACCCAACGAGGAGAAAAAGGTTGTAACGGAACGAGCCCCAGTGGCCTTCGAGCGCGCCGCCCATGAGGTAGAACATATACCAGGCAAAAAAAGCGAAGATCAGGTTAGTCAAAGGCGGGATGAAGAGAAAGGTGATGAGCCGCCACCACTCGCCCGCGAGGACCAGGACAGGGACCAAAACCACCCGGCCGAGGTCGAATTTCCCCATCATGGACAGAAAGTAAAAGAGCACCTGACCCATGATGAGGTAGAGGGTGATGTTCGGTATGGCAAGACCGCGGAATTTTCTTTCCAGTTTGTCCAAAAGATTCAAGCGAGGCTCCTTTTTGCCATGAATTAACACGAATTGATTTAAGGATTCAGGTTTTCATTCGCGTGAATCAGCGTCCATTCGCGGTCCAACAGGTTTTAAGACTACGATCGTCGCGCCCCAGCCACCTGCCTTCTCGTCCGCAAGACGGAACGAGGCGACGAAGGGCAGTTGCTTCAGAACGCCATGCACCGTTTCCCGCAGCGTGCCGACGCCCTTGCCGTGGATGATGCGTACCTGAAATATCCCGCGCTCCCGGCATTCCGCAAGATACTCGGGAACGAGGTCCTTTACCTCATCCGGCCGGAAGGTGTGAAGGTCCAGCGTACCGTCGATGGGCTGTTCAACAGGGTTGTCCATAATGATGCAATGCCGGGCCGCAACCGACAAGCGAGTATAACGATATCGATGGGTCAAGTCAAATTCAATTTACAAGCACGGCGTTTTCTGCTACACTTTTGGATGTCACTTCCGACGCGATCCTTAGCCCATCGTGTCGGCAACAACAGCCTGGGAGACACGATGAATAAAAAAGTTGTCATAATCGGCGGGGGAGTCGCCGGACTTTCCGCCGGAATATACGGCCAAAAGAACGGCTATGACACCGAAATTATCGAGATGCACACCGTGCCGGGCGGCCAGTGTACCGCGTGGAACAGGAAAGGGTACCGGTTCGACTACTGCCTGCACTGGCTGGTTGGGACCGCACAGGGGCCGTTCCATGACGTCTGGAAGGAAACGAACGTCATAACTGACAGCGTGAAAATTATCGATCACGAAGTACATACGAAAATATTTGACGAAGAGGAGAATGGTTTCACGGTTTATACGAACATCGACCGATGGGAACAATACCTTATCGGTATTGCGCCCGAGGATGCGGCGACCATCAAAAAAATGTGCGCTGAAATGAGAAAAGTGTCGCTTCTGCAGCCGTTCAGCGATCCGCCGGAGCTGCGGGGCAGATGGGATTACGTTCGTGCCATCGGGAAAATGCTGCCGGCGCTTCTCGTGATGATGAAATACGGGAAGAAAAGCTGCCGGGACTATTTCCGGGAATTGAACTTCAAGAACCCCCGTCTCTCGTTCTTTTTCGACCATCTGTACGCGGAACGGGATTTCTCGGCCCTGGCCTTTTTAATGATGCTCGGCTGGTTTTACCGGAAAAATGCCGGCTACCTTATCGGCGGTTCGCTCCCTTTGGCCGGTCGCATGGCTGAAAAGTACAAATCCCTCAGCGGCACGCTGACCCTCGGCAAAGAAGTGAAAAAAATCATCGTCGAGAACCATACTGCTTCCGGTGTCGTCCTCTCCGACGGGACGGAAAGAAAGGCTGATTATGTCGTCAGCGCGGCTGACGGCCATGCAACGCTCTATGACATGCTTGAGGGGAAGTATCTGTCCAGGGAAATAGAAGAGGCATACGGCACATGGCCGCTTTTTACGCCGATCGTACAGGTTTCCTTCGGCATTGCCAAAGTAATAAAGGCCGAGTGCCCCGTCCAGACATTTCTTGCGAATGGCCGTAAAATCGGCGGTACGCTCTTGGAGACGGGTTATACTATCATGAATTATTGCTTCGACCCGACCATGGCGCCGGAAGGCAAAACAGTAATTGTAATACGCTATGAGAGCCCGTGGGAACTCTGGAAAGATCTGGTGGGGGAAGCATATAAAACTGAAAAAAAGCGTATTGAAAAAGACGCAGTCGCCATCATGGAAAAACATCTGCCGGGGATAACGGCGCACATCGAGGTGACCGACATTGCCACACCCAAAAGCGATGTACGATATACGGGTGTCTGGAAGGGGGCTTATGAAGGGTTTATGCCGACGAGCAAAAATATTACGAAGAGCCTTACCATGACCTTGCCGGGGCTCAAGAACTTTTATATGTGCGGACAATGGCTTTTTCCCGGAGGCGGGCTGCCTCCGGCAGCGCAATCGGGCAAGTGGGTAATGCAATTGATCTGTAAAGACAAAAAAAAGTTCGTAAGCTAGGTGCATATTTCGGTTGACTCATACCTCGACTGCCTCTCCGTTCAACGACGTCAGGCGTCCTGCCTTGTCGAACTCCACGTTCAACAATTCCCCTGTTTCCAATTTAGAAGTAATCTGAGACCCGTGCGAGAGGGGGTACAGTCCCTTTGCGTTCAGATAGGAAAGGAGCGCGTTTCGATGGTGAAGTTCATAGCGGGAAATGAGATAGATATACTGCTTTGACAGACGAGTGAGATCGAATGGCGGCTGCCGGTCTATCGCGTTGTCGAATAGCAGGACAAAAAGCGAGCCTCCTTCGTAGACATCCCGGTAAAAACTGCTCGCTTTGCAGACTTCGCCGGCAATGAGGGAAAAAGCCAGGCCGTCGGCCTTGTCGAGATCAACGCCGGGGACGACAAATTCCCGAATGCCCTCTCTTTTCCCCCAGTCCCGCAGCTCGAGGGCCGTGGTGAGTAAATCCTCCGAAACCTCCGTCTGCTCCTCAGCCCACGCCCAGAGCCACGTAAGAGTATTGTCCGACTCCGTGCCGAGGGCCTGGAAGGAGATTTCTCTATCGTCAAAACGGATTTTCCCATTCTCAAGATCGATTTCGTGCATGTGCTCGCCGACGAGGAGCGTGAGCTTGTCCTGTTTTTCGAGCGACAGGAGACCGTATTGTTCTATGTAATCGGAGAGTGTATTCATGATAGATTCATAAACCCAACTTCTTACTTTCCTACCCTCGGGGATCTTTCGTGTTTTCGCGGCATGGGGAAGAGGACCTAGGCGATTTCCGCCCGGTTTCTCCCTTTCTTCTTCGCCTCATACAGGGCGAGGTCCGCTTTGGTGATCAGTTTGTCCTGAGAGTCTATGGAAGGGTCCGGCAGGCTTGCGATGCCGATACTGACTGAAATATGTTTACCATCAAAACCGTCGAACGGATGCTGGGACACGGCCTTCAGTATTCTCGAAGATACGAGCTTTGCGTTTTCTTTCGACGTGTTCGGGCTCAAGACGATGAACTCGTCTCCTCCCCATCGGGCCGCGGTATCGACTTCCCGTATGCTTGCCTGGATGCGATGGGCTATTTCCCGGAGCACGACGTCGCCGTCCTGGTGGCCGCGTTCGTCGTTTACTTTTTTGAAGTTGTCGATGTCGATCATCATGCAGGAGAGCGGGGTCTGATACCGCAACGCCCTCTTGACCTCATTCGTGAAGACCGTCTCGAAGCGCCTCCGGTTGAAAAGGCCGGTCAGCGAGTCTATGATCGCGAGGCTTTCCACTTTTGTGAGCATGTCCTCGAGCTGGCGGTTTTTCTGCCTGAGTTCGTCCTGCAGCATTTTCGTCCTTAGGTGGACATAAATCCGCGCATTGAGCTCGCTCTCGCTGAAAGGTTTGGGAAGGTAGTCGTCTGCGCCGGCCTCCAGCCCCGCGACCTTGTCGGCCACGGCGTCTTTGACCGTCAGCATGATGATGGGGATGCTGCGGGTGTTCTGGTCGAGCTTCAGCCACCGGCTTACTTCATTACCGTCCATGTCCGGAAGGACCCGGTCGAGAAGAATGAGGTCCAGCTCCTCGGTCTTCGCTGCCTTGAACGCGGACATGCCGTCTTCCGCCCAGATGACCTGGTAGCCGTTTTTCTCCAGGAACTCTCTGATGATGTTTGCCTGGCCCTTATTGTCTTCGACGAGCAGGATCTTTGCCTTTGCCATAAGAACACCCACATAGTTCAACTGCGTATGATTAATCGAATTATGTCATAAAGCGATTCTGATTTCAAGGTTAATTTGTCGGGTGGGAGAATTG
This sequence comes from Nitrospirota bacterium, assembly GCA_041476485.1. Taxonomy (GTDB): domain Bacteria; phylum Nitrospirota; class UBA9217; order UBA9217; family UBA9217; genus JBAZLV01. Next base: position 10,255 of record JBGOTO010000040.1, on the reverse strand, counting down.
CAGGGCCTGTTGAGGTGATAATCGTGGAACTTTTTCAGACCCAGATTGAAGGGATGAAGGAACTCGGGTCCGATGCCCACGAAGTTCACGGCTTATAATCGTGATCGTAGGCCTATCGGACGAGAAGGGGAGGGGAGGGAGAACGGCCTTATTGGCCGGGCCCCTCCTTAGTCCGAGAGAATCAGGTTAACTTTATCGCCCCCATCGAGACCGAAAGCTTCAAGGTCGGTCTTTGTCAACGAGAGGGTTTTTTTCTTCTCCGTATGCCAGTCGATTTTTATTGTTCCGATGTTCTCCGCGCCCCGGAAAATGATCGCGGAACCGCTGTCCTGCATTGCCGGATGCGCCGCTTTTGACAATCTCGCATGACTCATTTTTGCCCCGTAGCCGCTCTCCTTTTCAACGGTCGTCCTGACGATCTTTTTTGTCACCTCTCCAAAAAGGACAAAATACAAGACCACTTCCCTCATCAGATTGTTGTCGATGGCCTCAAAATGAGTGAACACCCATGCCGGGACGGAGTAGATATCGGCAGGCAACTCTTTGCCGTCCAGGAACCGCGTCGATATGCCGAACTCTTCGTGGAGCCGGTCTATTCTTTCTTGAATCGCGGAGACCTCGGGCAGAAAGCCGGGATACAGCAGGGCTATCTGGCGGCCCATGATATCGAAGGCCTTGGCTCCTTCGTCTTTATTCGCCTTGATCAGGCCGGACATCAGATCGACCATGCGGATAAGTTTGGAGTGCGTGGTCCGGGCGGGATTGCTTGCCATTGCAGCCACGGTCGGGGGAAAGGTATACGCAATCGTCTGGGCCTGGGCGAGCTCGGGCCGCACTTCTGCTTTTTGGAACGTGATCTCCCGTATATCTCCCCGCGAGAGGACATCGCAAATCTGATCAAAAGACAGCCGGAGCGACTTCAACAAGATTATAACGCCGCCGTAGATATGGGCTTCTATCATGCTGGCATTGCGGGTCATGATAAAGACGACGCCGTTTTCGAAGCCTTTTTCCAGAATCGTCGAGTAAAGATTGTTATCGGCGTACATCCCTTCGATCTTGTCTTTGTATTTTTCGCAGATGATCTTGCGCCTGAGCTTCAAGGTCGAGGTCAATTCGCCCCCTTCGATGGAAAAATCACGCGGGACCAATACGAATTTCTTGATTGTTTCATACGGCGCCAGCGTGCCGTTGATTTCGGCAATCCGCTGTTCGTAGAGTTTCCGTATCGGCTCGTGCAGCACGAGGGCTTCTCCGTCGCTGCCGCTGATGCCTTTTTCCCGCGCATACGCGAGGACCCGTTCCTGGTCCGGGACCACGAGGGCGGTGAGGTACGGTTTCCGGTCGCCGTACACGAAGGCCTGGGATATGTACGGGTCGAGCTTGAGCGCGTTTTCTATCGGCTGGGGAGCGATGTTCTTGCCCCCGGCGGTAATAATCAGCTCCTTCTTCCGGTCGGTGATCCAAACGAACCCGTTTTCAATGCGGCCGATGTCCCCGGTCCTGAACCAGCCGTTCTGCATTGCTTCGCCGGTCGCTTCAGCATCTTTGTAATACCCCGACATGACCTGGGGCCCCTTGACCAGTATTTCGCCGTCCGTGTCCGTCGTGATCTCGGTGTTCTCCAGGGCCGTTCCCACGGAACCGTAGCGGACCTGATCAAAACTGTTGAAGCAGATGGCCGGACTGGTCTCGGTAAGGCCGTACCCCTCCAGAATGGGGAGCCCGATGCTCCAGAAAAATTCGTTGATCGTCTTGTCCAGGGGGGCCCCGCCGCAGCAGAAAAGCTTCATATTCCCCCCGAACCGCTCCCGCAGCTTGCCGAAGACCAGACGTTCGGCGATCTTGTACTGAAAGGCCAGGAAGGGGACACTTTTCTTCTCGATATACTTTGCCCTCGCATACTGTTTGCCGACCCCTATCGCCCAGTGAAAAATATTCTGCTTGGTTGCCGGCATCTGGTGCACATTGTCAAAAATTTTCGAGTAGATTTTTTCGAACAGCCGGGGCACGCTCACCATGACCGTCGGTTTCACTTCAAGCAGGTTCTCCGGCACCTTTTCGATGCTGTCGGCAAACGCGATCAACGAACCGTTCATGACCCCCAGATAGTAGCCGACCGTCCTTTCCAGCACGTGGCTCAACGGAAGGAAGCTGAGATGAACATTCTGTTCGCCCCATACCCCGGACTTTTTACTGATGTGATAGGCGTTCAAGAGGATGTTCTTGTGGGACAGCATCGCCCCTTTCGGCACTCCGGTTGTTCCGGAGGTGTAGATAATGGTTTGAAGGTCGTCGGGGACCATGCAGTCAATGAACGTCTCAAGCTGCTGCTTCTGGGTGTCCGTGACGGGGAGGTCGACTTCAGACAATTGATTGAAGCTGCAGACCGGGAGGGCCGGATCGCCCATGAAGGGATCGAAGGAAACCACCAATTCCACGCCCGGAACGGATTCTCTGATTTTGACGAGCTTCTCGTATTGGGCCTTATTGGAAACAAACACGACCTTAGCATCCGAATGGTTCAAGACATGCTTTACCTGTTCGGGAGGATTGGTAGGGTAGATCGAGACCGTTACCCCCCTCGCACAGAGGATTCCCATGTCGGCTATGACCCAGTCTGCACGGTTTTCCGAGAGAATGGCGACCCTGTCTCCGGCCTTCACATTCACCTTTTTCAGGCCGCGGGCCGTCATCAGGGCGCGCTCATAAAATTCCCCATAGCTTAACGTGACGAACTTGCCGTCTTTTCTATATTTCAGGGCGAGGCTGTCCTTGAATCTGGCCGCATTCTTCCGGAGCATGTCGGGAACTGACGTGTAAGGAATATTTATATTTTGCATCCGTATCCTCCTTCGAGAGAAAGGCAAATATGCACAGAGCATACATGACCTTTACGCGCATGTCAAGTATAATTGTTGAGTTATTGCTTTTCTTTAAGTATTTATAAGGCTGGTGAGGGATGGTTATGCCGGCAGTTGTACACAAATCATGAGGGGCTAAGTTACGGCTTATGATCGTGGGATTACAGGGAGAGGGGGCGGCCTAAGGTACTCTGTATGCGGGGGACCCTAATTTTTTTTCCCTTGGGTGAGATTCTCAAAAAAGTCATTGCCCTTGTCGTCTACCAGAATGAAGGCCGGGAAATCCACAACCTCGATTTTCCAGACCGCCTCCATCCCCAAATCGGGGTAGTCGATACACTCGACTTTTTTTATATTCTCTTCGGCCAACAGTGCGGCAGGGCCGCCGATGGAGCCAAGGTAGAATCCGCCGTGTTTCTTGCAGGCGTCCGTCACTTGCCGGCTCCGGTTGCCTTTGGCAATCATGATCATGGACCCGCCGAGCGACTGGAGGAGGTCAACGTAAGAGTCCATACGGCCGGCAGTCGTCGGTCCGAATGATCCGGAGGGTTTGCCCGGCGGCGTCTTGGCCGGTCCGGCATAATACACAGGGTGCTTTTTCAGGTATTCGGGGAGCCCTTCGCCCTTGTCGATCCGCTCTTTGAATTTGGCATGGGCGATGTCCCTCGCGACGATGAGTGTCCCGGTGAGCGATAATTGGGTGGCTATAGGGTATTGGGAGAGCCCGGCCAGCACTTCTTTCATCGGCTTGTTCAGGTCTACCTTTACGACGCCGTGGTCGTGCTTGCCGCGGGCCTTGTCGGGTATCAGGCGGCCGGGATTGCGCTCCAGTTCCTCCAGCCAGATGCCGTCTTTATTGATCTTCGCTTTTATGTTGCGGTCCGCGGAGCAGGATACTCCCATGCCGATGGGACAGGACGCGCCGTGGCGCGGCAACCGGATAATGCGCACATCGAGGGCGAAATACTTGCCGCCGAACTGCGCCCCGTAGCCGCATTGGTAGGCGGCCTGGAGGATTTTTTTCTCCAGTTCGACGTCCCGGAATGCCCGGCCCGATGTATTTCCCTCTGTCGGAAGGTTGTCCAGGTACTTGGTCGTCGCGAGCTTCACGGTTTTCAAACAGGTCTCCGCGGAGGTGCCGCCGATAACGAAGGCGAGGTGATAGGGCGGGCAGGCCGCGGTGCCGAGGGTCTTCATCTTCTCGACAAGGAACTTTTCGAGGCCCGCGGGGTTCAGGACCGCCTTTGTCTCCTGGTAGAGGGCCATCTTGTTTGCCGAACCGCCGCCTTTGGCAACGAACAGAAAATTGTATTCCATCCCGCTTGTCGAATAGAGGTCTATCTGGGCAGGCAGGTTGCATCCCGAGTTGACCTCGTCATACATGTTCAGGGCAACGGTTTGGGAATAACGGAGGTTTTCTTCGGTGTAGGTTTTCTGTATTCCTTTTGAGAGGTGTTCCTCATCCTTCGCGCCGGTCCAAACCTGCTGGCCCTTTTTCCCGACAACGGTCGCGGTCCCGGTGTCCTGACAGAGGGGCAGTTCAAAACCGGCGGACACTTCCGCATTCCGCAGCAGTGCCATTGCAACGCCCCGATCATTGGGCGAAGCTTCGGGATCTGCCAGTATTGCCGCTACCTGTTCCAGGTGTTCGGTGCGGAGCAGGAACGAGACCTCGCGCATGGCCTGATTGGCGAGAACGGTGAGGGCTTCGGGCTCTACGAGCAGGACATCTTTTCCCTTCATGGTCGACAGGGTAACATATTCTTTTGTCAGGAGGCGGTATTTCGTCGTATCCGGGCCGAGGGGGAAGAGGTCATGGTAGGCGGACGTTGATGTTTCGGAAATCCCGACAGGTTTATTGTTCGAGGTCATTTTCCTCTCCGAATTATTTCTCGGCGACATCGTACTATAAACCTGCCGGGTCCGATTTGCAAGAAGTTATTTCCGGACGCCTGCGTTTACACAAGCAGGCCGATGATCACCAGGATATACCCCGCGCTCCTGATCGCGAGGAGAGCGGTTTTCAACATGGGAGCATAGCCCAACAGGATTGCGGAATGGGACAATCCGAACATCGTGAAACCGAGGCCCACGAAGATAAACGCCTTGACGCCGGTCTCCTTATACTTTTTGATGCCGAGAATTAAGATGATCACGCAGAAGGTCAAATTCATAATCGTAATGTAATCCATGTTTCCTCCTTTAGGTTAGTCCTCAAAAATGAGGTTTATTTTGTCACCCTTATGCAGGCCCATATGGTCGATGTCTGCCTTTGTCATTGCCATTGTTTTGTTCTCGTGCTTGTCCCAGTCGATTTTTATTTCTCCCATCTTCTCAACGCCTTTAAAGACGATTACCGAGCCGCTGTCCTTCAATTCAGGATAGACTGCCTTTGACAATAACGCATAACCCTGCTTTGCCCCAAGGCTCGTCTCCTGTTCAATGGTCGTCCTGATTATTTTCCTGGACGGCTGGCCGAAAAAGAGGTAGTACAATACGATTTCCGCCACGGGGCTGTTGCCGAGGGCCTCAAAATTGCTGAAAATCCAATCAGGAGCGGAGTAGATATCGGACGGCAAAGGCTTGTCTTTCAGGAACTGCGTCGATACGCCAAACTTCTCGTCGAGCCCGTCTGTTCTGTTTTTAATCGTAGGGACATCGGGTAGAAAGGCCGGATACAGCGTGACTATCTGCCGGCTTAGAATATCGAAGGCCTTGGTCCCTTCGTCTTTATTTGCTTTGATCATGCCGGACATCAGCCGGACTATGCGGATGAGTTTGGCGGGCGTGGTCCGGGCAGGCTTGATTGCAGATGCGGCCACTGCCCCAGGGAAGGTCTGCGCAAGCACCTGGGCCCGGCCCTCTTCGGGCCGCACCACGTCTTTTTGGAATGTGATCTCTTTTATGTCTCCCCGGGAGAGGACCTCGCAAATCTGATCAAAAGACAGCCGCAGCGATTTGAAAGAGATTATTATACCGCTGAAGGTATGGGCTTCGATGACGCTGGCATTGGGGGTCATGATAAAGACGGTGCCGTCGTCGAAGTTTTTTTCTTCTATGATAGAGTAAACACTGGCCGGCATATGACCTCACCTCTGTAAAATTATACCTTAAATCAGGCAAAATATCTATATACAACCAGCCCTTAAAAACTTCGGTCCGATTTCGCGATCCCTATTTCCGCGCAACTCCGGACTTGCGCGCGGCCGCAGCCACGGCCTCCGCGACCGCAGCGACGACCCGCTTGTCGAACGCAGAGGGGATGATGTTGTCCTCGCTCAGTTCGTCGTCATTGAGAAGATAGGCTATTGCCCTCGCGGCCGCGAACCTGATTTCATCGTTCACGCCACGCGCCCTGACGTCGAGGAGGCCCCGGAAGATGCCGGGATAGCTCAGCGCGTTGTTGACCTGGTTCGGATAGTCCGACCTTCCCGTCGCCATAATCCGCGCAATCGAGCGGGCCTCTTCAGGCGCTATCTCGGGGTCGGGGTTGGCGAGAGCAAATACGATGGGACCCGGCGCCATACGTTGGAGGTCGGCGGCGGTGATAAGGTTGGGGCTGGAAAGACCGATAAACACATTCGCATCGGTCATGACCTCGGGCAGTGTGCCTTTCAGCTTGCGAGGATTGGTGATCCGGGCCATGGTTTCCTTGTAAGGATTCATCCCGGATTTGCGCCCCTCATAAATCGCGCCGGTCCGGTCGCAGACAACAATGTCTTTCGCCCCATACGCGATTAGAAGCTTTGTAGTGGCCATGGCCGAAGCGCCGGCGCCGGCCACCACGAAACGAAAGTCTCCGATGTCCTTGCGAAGCAGCCGTCCCACGTTGATCATGCCGGCGAGAACGATTGTTGCCGTGCCGTGCTGGTCGTCGTGGATGACGGGGATATCCAGTTCCTCCATGAGCCTGCGCTCTATCTCGAAGCAGCGGGGGGCCGAGATGTCCTCAAGATTGATCGCCCCGAAGACGGGGGAAAGATATTTTACCGTTTTTATGATCTCCTCGGTGTCCTTGGTGTCGAGGCAGAGCGGAAAAGCATCGATGCCGGCAAACTCCTTGAAGATCATGGCCTTTCCCTCCATGACCGGCAATGCAGCTTTGGGACCGAGGTCTCCAAAACCCAGGACGGCAGTCCCGTCGGTCACGATTGCCACGGCATTGCCTTTAATCGTGTAGTTATAGGCATGGTCCGGGTTACGATAGATGTCCTTGCAGATCCTTCCGACTCCGGGCGTGTAGACCCGTGAGAAGTCCGTTGCGTCGGAAATGGGGGTTTTGCTCCTGACCTCTATCTTTCCGCCCTGGTGACAACTAAAGGTGCGGTCAAGCACGCTTATCACTTTGACCCCGGTGTCAACCGTCTCAATGGCCTTGATTATCTCCTGCTCGTGCTGCTCATCGCGGGTATTGACGGTCACGTCCCTGACGAGGTGGTTTTTTTCCGTCGCCACGAGGTCGACCGTGCCGAGATCGCCGCCTGCCTGACTGATGGCAGTTGCGACTTTGGCAAACATGCCGACTTTATTATCGATAGAAAGCCGCAATGTTACACTGTAACAAGGGCTCGGTGTTCGCAACATGGGTGCTGCTCCTTTCATACCGCTGATGATGATTCATAAATTGCTCCGCCGAGGCGGGGGACTGCATGCATCCGACCTACATCATGCCCATTGCCCTTGGCAGCCAGATGGACAGCGACGGCCAGTAGGTCACGATCACGAGGAACACCACCATCGTGGCGAGCCATGGCAGCACCGCGACCGTGAGTTCGGTGATGCTCAGCCTCGAAATGCCGCTCGCGACGTACAGGTTGAGGCCTACCGGCGGATGACACAGGCCCACCTCCATGTTGGCGTCGATCAGAATGCCCAGGTGCACCGAATCCATGCCCAGGCGCATCGCTGCCGGATGCAGGATCGGGGCGAAGATGAGGATGATTGAGGACGGCTCCATGACGTTCCCGGCAAGCAGGAGTGTCAGGTTGACGAACAACAGGAAGGCCACCACCCCAAGGTCTTTGCCGATGATCCAGTCGGCCATCGCTTGCGGTATGTTCTCGTGCGCCATCAGGAACGAGAAGAGCACCGCATTGGTGATGATGTAGAGCAGCATGGCGCTCAGGTTCGCGCCGGCCAAGAGCACTCGGGGCACGTCCTTGAGCTTCAGGTCCTTGTAGACAAACACGGAAATAAAGAACGCATACACGGCTGCCATCGCGGCCGCTTCCGTGGCCGTGAATACCCCGGTATAAATGCCGCCGACAATGATTACGACCAGCATCAGTCCCCAGACGCTCTTGCGGAACGCCGTCCAGCGCTGGCCCCAGTTCGCTTTCGGCATGCGTGGGTAATTGCGTTTTCTCGCGAGGTACCAGGTCACGGTGCAAAGCATGAGGGTAAGCAGCATCCCAGGGAAGAGCCCCGCCACAAACAGCGCTCCTATCGAAGTGTTGGTCGAGATCGCGTAGATCACCTTGGGGATCGAGGGCAGCATCAGGATGCCGAGCGAGCCCGCGGTGATGATCACGCCGGCGCCGAATTTCTTTGGATAGCCCTGTTTCACCATCGCCGGCAGGATGATCGAGCCGATGGCCACCACGGTGGCGACGCTCGATCCGCAGACCAGCGCAAACATGGCGCAGGCCACGATGCCCGCCAGCGCAAGCCCGCCGTGCAAGTGACCGACTATGCTGGTAGCGAAGGCGATCATGCGCTTGGCCACGCCGCCGTGCGTCAGAAAATTACCGGCGAGGATGAAGAAGGGGATCGCCATGATTTCCCACTTCTCGATGCCCGTGAAAAGCTTGAGGGCCACGGCTTCGGTCGGCACGTGGGTCAGGAGATACAGAAACATCAGCACGGTGAGGCCGAGCGCGATAGAAATCGGTATTCCCGTCAGCATCAAGGCGAGAAGCAGCGCAAACACGATCCCGACGTTTCCGCCGATAATCCCGACAGCCAGCAGCGCCACCGAGATGCTGATCAGCCAGATAGCTGCGCGCTGTTTTGTCATCGGCCCCCATTCGGCCGCGGGCGCTTGTCCGCTCATTTGGCACCTCCCTTAAGAACGGCCGCTTCGAAGGTCAGATCGTCATCGCTCAAGCCGTCGACATGGGCGCTATCGTGATGCGGCAGTCCCCCCGTGCGGGAGAAGATCCACATCACCTGCAGGAAACGAAAACACATCAGAAACGAGCCCATCGGCACGGCCGAATACACGACCCAGGTCGGCCACTCGAGATCGGGCGTCGTCGGACCTTGCGGCAGATCGCCGGTGTCGAGCCCGAGCAAATGGAACATGGCGTAGTGCATGCCGTTCTCCCAGATGAAGCTCGTCCCGAGCGTGCCGATAATGCCGGTAAAGATGGCGCCGCCGATGAGCGCTACAAAAACCGCTTTCTTGCGCCACTCGACGGGCAATCGGTTGACCAGCACATCGACCCCCACGTGAATGCCGGTGCGCACCCCGTAGGCGGCGCCGAACTTGCACATCCACACGAACATGTAGATGCACAGCTCCTGCGCCCAGCCGAAGTGCAGAGACAGCAGCCAGTCCTGCAGAACAGGAATATGATAACCGGCCATGTGGCGATGCAGCACCGCAAGGAATATCACCACGGTGGCTGAGCCCATGAGGAAGGTGATGATCCATTCCTCCAAATGATCAAGTATTTTCATCGATTGCCTCTCGACTGCCCCAGGCAGCGGATTTCAAAAAAAGCCACCGCGGCGTCAACCGCGGCGGCCAGGGTAGATTTATTACAACTTGTCGGGATCGTTACCGGTCGCCTTGTAGATCGCGTCGAGCGTCTCTTTTCCGATGCGAGACCCCTGTTCTTTGTGGACGCCGACCAATGCCTTCTTCCATGCGAGCTTTTCCTCGGGGGTGAGCGTAAGGATCTGCGTCTTGCCGGTTTTTCTCACCGCTTCCAGCGCAATATCGTTTTCTTTCTTGGCGATATCATTGGCGTACTTGGTCGCATCTTTCATCGCGCCTTCGAGGATCGTGCGGACATCCGCCGGCAGACCCTCCCAGAATTTCTTGTTGACGATGACCGCATAACCCAGGTATCCATGATCAGACAGCGTTACGTACTTCTGGACTTCGTTCATCTTCTGCGTGTACAGATTGGACGGCGGGTTCTCGGTGCCGTCTACGACGCCCGTCTGCAAGGCCTGGTAGACTTCGGAGAATGCCATGACCTGCGGGATCGCGCCCAGATCGCGCATCTGCTGGTCCAGCACTTTGGACGATTGAATGCGCATCTTAAGGCCCTTGAAATCGGCAGGCATCCTGAGCGGCTTGTTCGCGCTCATCACCTTGAATCCATTGTCCCAATACGCCAGGCCGAGGATGCCCTTGTTCTCCAGCTTCTTGAGCAGATTCT
>JBGOTO010000039.1:0-20278 GCA_041476485.1 Nitrospirota bacterium | reverse complement strand
TGCCTTACCCCTGCGCCGGGTAGCTCTGACGCGAAAGCCGTGCTCAAGCATGCCCTCGAAATGGAACGATAAGAGAACATCAGGATTGCACGTGCGCAAGCGAAAGTGCATCTGAATCGCTGACCATTATTTTAAAACCACGTTGCTCTCTTGCATGCAGCACGGCTAAGCGATGAGCTGCCCAAAAAAAACAAGGATCATGACCACCTGCGGTGCTCGAGATCCTTCTTCTCTTCTGCATCGCCGTTGAAGCTTTCGCAGGCCTCTACTCTTTTTCTCTCATCCTGTAATACTTCTCCAATTCCTCAGTGAACCGCTTTTTGTCTATCAATGGAATATTGATGCCCTCGCCGGAGGTCCCAGCCTCGGTGTAGAACCGCTCGGGCAGGTAGTCGTCGGCGATCGTAAAACCGTTTTCCTTGTTATATCGCCGCTCGGCAAGAATGATCTCTTCCCCTGTTCTCATCAAACCCTGGCCGGTGAACGGCATGCCGGTTGCCGCGGCAAGCATCTGGGCATATTCCTCGAGCGAGGCGCCGAGGAAGGCAAAGGCGCATATCGAAAGCGAGTCCACAATAGCGTTGTTGTCCTCCGCGATCTTGATCATCCTGGCTTTTCCGTCGAAGCTGAACCGGTCCACGGCAACGGGTTTTCTCAGGATCTCCTGGCTGATGGGATAGGCGCGGAGGTGACATCCGCCGCGCGTGGACGTTCCGTAGGCAAGCGCGATGCCGTACGAGCCGCGCGGGTCATACGCGGGCAGCTCGAGGCCCTTGACGCTCATCGAGAACTGCGGCTTGCCGAGAATCGCGCAGAGCCGCTTGGAACCTTCGGCGATCTTGTCCCCCTCGCCTTCGCGATAAGCCGTCTTCTTGAGCATGTCGAGGATCTCATCTCCGGTGAAGAACTTACCCCGGGACTCTCCGTACGCCGCAAAGGTCGAAGCAGCGGAGATGGTGTCCATGCCGAAATTGTTGCAGAGCAGGTTCGCTTTGACAATGGACTCGGCATCCGAGTTCGCGTTCAAAGCCCCGAAATGCGAAAGTGTCTCGTACTCGGGCACGGGCCTGCCGCAGGACGTTTCTTTCTTGCACTGGATGGGACAGGCAGCGCAGCCGTGCTTCTTGAAGCCGAACTCTTTCTTCAAGCTCGGTCCGGAGTATGCCCTTGCCTCCGGGAAATAGGTCTTCTTGAAATTCTCCGTGGGCGCCATCTTCCTCTGGCCCACGATGTCTACGAGCGTTGCGGTCCCGTACTCGCCGAGCCCCAGCTCTCCCATGACCACCGGCGAGGCGCGCAAGAGCCGCATCACGTCGTCCTGCGCCTTCTTGAACGCCGAGGGGTCTGAAAGAGCGACTCTTTTCGACCCCTCCCCCACGATCGCCTTGAGGTTCTTGGCCCCCATGACCGCGCCGAGCCCCCCGCGGCCCGCGGAATTCGCCCCTCCGATCATGATGTTCGCAAAACGTACAAGCCGCTCTCCCGCGGGACCAATGCAGGCAGAGTGCCCCTCCGGCGCAAGCAGAGTGTTCGTTTCCTGGCACCCCTTGCCCCGGAGATGTCCGGCGTCCTTGATCCGGACCTCGTCGTCCTTGAAAGAGATATAGACCGGGGAAGATGCTTTGCCAGTGACCACGAGACAATCGTAGCCCGCTGCTTTCAATTTTATCGGGAAGGAGCCTCCCACCGACGAATCGGTTATCGTACCCGTAAGCGGGGAGCGAGACACCACTGACATGCGAGACGAAGCCGGGGCCGGTGTGCCGCAGAGCGGTCCGACAGCAAAGATCAGCGGCATACGGGGATCATACGGATCGAGCTTGAAGAAGTCCTTCATCAACGCGACCCCGAGCCCTCTGCCGCCAAGACGGCCAACAAGGACCTCTTCAGAGAGGTCCTCGGTCCGAGTCTTCCTTGACGAAAGGTCTATGTGCATCGCTTTGCCGTGCCAGGAGTTCATTGGAAGATAATAATGTATTCAGCAGGAGGAAATCAATAAGAATAAGCTGTAGCTTACAGTAGAATTTGCATGCGGATAAAAACAGATGTGTCCGGATTACCTGCCTATCTCTCCTTCCGCATTTCCGTCGTGCGCAATATCTCCGCCATCTGCCCGTGAATGATGCGGTTGCTCGCGAGCACCTCGTCGCCGAATATATCGAACGCGTTGTCCCTGAGGTCCGTTATCCTGCCTCCGGCCTCGCGAACGATAAGGCTTCCCGCGGCCACGTCCCAGGGCTTGAGCTTGAGCTCCCAGAAACCGTCGAAGCGTCCCATGGCAACGTAACAGAGGTCGAGCGCTGCTGAGCCGTCGCGGCGGACCTCCTGGGAGGCCATGAGAAGGTCGTGAAAGTATTCCAGGTTGTTTTTCTCGCTTACCTTGCGGTCGTAGGGGAAACCCGTGGCCAGCAGGCTTTTGATGAGCACGTCAATGGTAGAAACCTTGATCCGTTTCCCGTTCAGAAACGCCCCCTGTCCCTTCTGCGCCGTGAAGAGCTCGTCCCTCATGGGGTCGTAGACAACGCCGGTGATGACGTCACTCTCATGCTCGAGCGCAATGGACACGGAAAAACAGGGATAGCCGTGCGCATAGTTCGTGGTGCCGTCGAGGGGATCGATGATCCAGGTATAGCCGGACCCGTTGCGTATCGTGGTCTCTTCTTCGGCAATGATGCCGTGCTCGGGAAAGGACGCGCGCAGGACCTCGACCACCGCGCGCTCCGAGCGCGTGTCCATCTCGGTGACCAGGTTGATGTCGCCCTTATAGGCGATCTCCCGCGTGCCGTGGATATTCTCCTTCAAGATCCCGCCCGCCTTGCGTGCCGCTTCAACAGCAACGGCCAGAAAGTCCTTCATGCATCCTCCTCGGAAAACCAATATTTACCACAGAGCACACAGAGAACGTCTTGAAGGTATGAGGGTAACTTCCTCCGTGTCCTCCATCCCCCTCTGCGCTCTTTTATTACCTGCTCCGCTTGTTTTGTCTTGTCATTTAAACCCGGGCATTCCTCGGTGCTCTCTGTGGTTTCATGTTTTGTTGTCTTTTTTCATGAAAATTTGACGGTACCGAGCTGGTTTGCGGCACTGATAGTACCATACTTCACCCGGATCTCAAAAAACAAAAAGGGCAAGGCTGGTAAGCCTTACCCTTCATCATGACGGTCCGATGCGACTGCGTGAACAGCTCGAAATAATTTATGGTTTACTGGACGATCCGTTCCATCTCTACGCCGAGGTAATCGGCCAGAAGTTTCACGGTACGGGGTTTCGTGGTGACCCCTTTCAGCGTTCTTGAGACGGTGACTTTGTGCATGCCGAGTTTATCGGCGATCTCCGTATAGCTCAATCCCTTTTCCAGGCGCTTTCTCTCGAGGATATCAATGTTATACATGGCATTCCCTCTCTTCCAAGGTTCTTCCTGCATAATCGACGAAGATCATAACTAGAAGTAATCTAAAATTATAGTTTTAACTATAGCACAAACTTTTGCATTTTGAAACAGGAAGAAAAAAATATTTTGCAACTTTTTGTTGACATGGCAAGGAAAGCAGGGTATATATCGTCCTATATGACACTTGCCGAGAAATTGAGGAAACTGCGTGACGGGAAGAAGATGTCCATGAGCCAGGTGGCGCGTCTCTCTGAGCGCGCCGAAGACCGCCGCGGAAGGATCACCCAAGGCTATATCTCTCGCCTCGAATCCGGCAAAGAGACGAACCCGAGCCTGTTGAAACTGCTGACGCTGTGCCGCATTTATACTGTCAAGCCGAACGAACTCCTCGTAACGAACAACCGAAAAAAGTCCCGAAAGAGCGGATAGTTCGATCCCCCACCGCTAAAACGCTACCGGGCCGTCCAACGATGCGGAACATGGCAGGACTTGCAGTGTTTTGTGGAATCATGGACCGGCCTGATCATCAGCACCTCGCGGGTATGGCACCGCAGGCAGTCATCATCGCTCGGTTTGATCCGGGCATGCGGCTTGTGACATTCATAGCAGTTTAACCGCGCCATCGGGACCCGGTCCGGGAACGAGGTCCTTGACGATTTCAGGTGGCAGGAGAGACAGCGGCTGCGGTCCGGGATGAACGCCTCCAGCTTTTTCGGGGAAAAAGCGTGGCACCGGAGGCATGAGATCTCCTCCATCCCGATCCCGTGGATCTTCCAGTCCTTATGACAGCGCAGGCAGGCCTGCACCTCCGGCCTGAAAGCATGCACCTTGCGGCTGTGGCAGTCCTTGCAGACGAGTTTCTCCATGAACACATGCCGGGCATGGCCGCTCGACTTGTTTACCGTGAGCGATCCCTGCGCCGCCTCGTCCCAGTGGCACTTCGTGCAGGTCTTCCAGGGCGTCTCATTGCCGTGCGGCTCCGGCGTCTTCCGGTCCGTGGTAAAGACGAACTTGACGAGCAGCCTGTTCTGCTCGATCAAGCCGAGCTGGTGGCAGTCCTGGCACACGATGTTCCGATGGCCGGAAAGCTTCCACGCCGTATAGGCCTCCTCCATCAGATGACAGCTGTTGCAGAACTCGGGGTTTTTCTGGATATAGTTGTAATACCGGACGGCCAGCACGATACCCAGCACCGAGATGATGAGCATCAGGGAGACAAGAACGGCCTTGTCTCTCGGGCTCAACCCCCGTTCCAGTTTGTCGAATATTTTGGAAATCAGATTATACATGGCGAAAGTTCGGTATACGGTAGACGGTATACGGTATACAGGACACTGCGGTCCGATAACCGGCATTTAAGTATTCCTGTGTACCGTCTACTGTGTACTGTCTACTGTCTACTATCTGTTTACTGTATCCTGTTTACAGTATGCTGTCTACTGTTTACTTGATCAATAGCTCCGCTATCTGCACCGCGTTCAACGCGGCCCCTTTACGCAGGTTGTCGGACACGAGCCAAAGGTTGATCCCGTTCGGGACGGACTCGTCTTCCCTGATCCTGCCCACGTACGTTTCGTCCTTGCCCACAATGTCGATCGCCGTCGGATAGATGTTTTTTTTCGGCTCGTCGTACACCACGACGCCCGGCGCGGCGGACAGGATCGCCCTCACTTCGTTGGCGGAGAGTTTTTTTCCGGTCTCAATGTTTAACGCCTCGGAATGGCCCCGGAACACAGGGACGCGGACCGCGGTCGCCGTCACCCGGAGGGAATCGTCTTCCATGATCTTCTTCGTTTCGTTCTCCATTTTCATCTCTTCCCGGGTGTAGCCGTTGTCGAGGAAGGAATCGATGTGCGGAAGGCAGTTGAACGCGATCTGGTGCGGGTAGACCTTCGTCTCCACGTCCTTGAAGCTCAGGAGCGCCACGGTCTGCTGCGCCAGCTCGTCCATCCCCTTCTTGCCGGTTCCCGACACGGACTGGAACGTCGTGACCACGATGCGCCTGATCACAGCCGCATCATGGATCGGCTTCAGGACCAGTACCATGCCGATGGTCGAGCAGTTCGGGTTGGCGATGATGCCGTTGTGTTTGGCAGCGGCGTGGGCATTCACCTCGGGGACGACGAGGGGGACCTTTGGGTCCATGCGGAACGCGCTCGAGTTGTCGATCACTACGGCCCCGGACTCGACTGCCGCCGGAGCGAACTCAAGACTGCGCTCCGCTCCCGCGGAAAAGAGCGCGATGTCCACGCCCTTGAACGAGTTTTTGCCTAATTGTTTGACCGTCCAGTGCTTGCCGTTGAACTCGACCCGTTCGCCCGCGGAACGCTCCGAAGCCAGCGGAACGAGCTCGCTCACCGGGAAGTTCCGCTCCCCAAGGATCTCGATCATCTCCCTGCCGACAGCGCCGGTGGCGCCCGCAACGGCAATAACGTATTTGTTCTTTTTCTTAAGCATTATATGAAAGACCGTTCAAAACCTTTTCACCGCAGAGCACGCGGAGCACGCAGAGTTAATGATTGATTTTAAATCCTGAATCTTTTCTTCTCAGCGATCTCAGCGACCTCTGCGGTAAATTCTGCCGATTCTTATTTCTCCACCACGATCCGTAGCATACGCCTGAGCGGTTCCGCCGCGCCCCACAGGAGCTGGTCCCCGCAGGTGAAGGCGTTCAGGAACGTCGGCCCCATGTTCATCTTGCGGAGCCGCCCCACGGGCACGGTAAGCGTTCCGGTAATAGCCGCAGGGGTAAGTTCCTTCATCGTTATATCGCGCTGGTTCGGAACAACCTTGACCCACTTATTGTGCTTCGCGATCATGTCAGTGATCTCGTTCAGGGGCACGTCTTTGGTCATTTTGATCGTGAGCGCCTGGCTGTGGCAGCGCATTGAGCCCACGCGCACGCAAGTGCCATCGATCGGGATCGGCTTGTCCTCGCGGCCCAGGATCTTGTTCGTCTCGGCCTGGCCCTTCCATTCCTCCCTGCTCTGGCCGTTCTCCAGCTGTTTGTCGATCCAGGGGATGACGGAACAGGCCAGCGGCACACCGAAGAATTCCTTGGGGTAGGCCTCGGAGCGAACATGCTCGGACACCGTACGGTCGATCTCCAAAATAGCGCCTGCTGGATCTTCCAACAAGCCCTTCACCTTGCCATGGACCGAACCCATCTGTTTCAAGAGCTCACGCATGTTATTGGCGCCCGCGCCCGAGGCCGCCTGGTAGGTCATGGCGCTCATCCATTCCACCAGCCCCTTCTCGTACAACCCGCCCAGGGCTATGAGCATGAGCGACACGGTGCAGTTGCCGCCGATATAGTTCCTGATTCCTTTCGCCAGGCCGTCCTTGATAACCGCGAGGTTGACCGGGTCGAGAACAATGATGGCGTCCTTCTCCATGCGAAGGGCCGACGCCGCGTCGATCCAGTAGCCCTTCCAGCCCGCGGCCCGCAGCTTGGGGTATATGTCGGTCGTGTATTCGCCGCCCTGGCAGGAGACGATGGTATCCATCGCCTTCAGCTCATCTATGTTCTTTGCGTCCTTGAGCGCCGGGACGTCCTTGCCAACATCCGGCCCCTTGCCGCCCACGTTCGAAGTAGTGAAAAACACCGGCTCGATGACCTTGAAATCCTTTTCTTCGAGCATGCGGCCCATGAGCACCGAGCCCACCATGCCGCGCCATCCGATAAAACCTACTCGCATCATTCCCCGTCTCCTCTTAAGATACTAACGCTCTCTAAATACTATCAACATAAAACAGCTTGTCATCCCCGAATGCTCCTATCGGGGATATGGTTTGAAACCAGATTCCCGATAAAACCCTCGGGAATAACAGCGTAAACTCCTATGTTCATATAGTTCCTATTTCAAGACCGTTAATAAGATTGCGTACCAACTCGGCAGTCGGTCAAAACAGGAATGAACTCAAACTATATATCAGAAATAAAAATTATGCCAGTTTTTTTCTTCAGCTGCGGGTTTTCAAGGACCGCCGACGCCGTTGCCCTTTCCGGCAATCACCCCATGCAGGGCCTTTCGCAGGTCCTCGATCTCGTACGGCTTCGGGACGATGGCGCTGAAACCGTACTTTTTGTAGTCCGCCATGATCGGGTCGTTGGAATAGCCGCTCGAAGCGATTACTTTCAAAGCGGGGTCGAGCGCGAGGAGCCTGGTGACCGCCTCCTTGCCCCCCATGCCGCCGGGGATGGTCAGGTCCATGATGATCGCATCAAAGCGCCCTCCTGCTTCCACCGTTTTCCGGAAAAGATCGATCGCTTCGGAACCGTCCCTGGCGAAAGCGGCGTCATATCCCAATTCGCGCAGCATGCTGCCCGCCGCGTCCCTGACGATCTCTTCATCGTCCATGACCAATACCTTCCCGTGCCCGGGCAGCGGTTCCTGCTGAATCCGCTTCACCCTCTCCGTCTTCTTTTCTGAAGCAGGGAGATACAGGGCAAAGGTCGTCCCCACGCCGACTTTCGATTTGACGGTGACGTACCCGTCGTGTTTTTTTATGATCGAGTACGTCGTGGTCAGGCCGAGTCCGCTGCCCGTCTCCTTTGTCGTGAAGTACGGGTCGAATATCTTGTCGAGATGCTCCTCCGGTATGCCCGCCCCCCGGTCCTGAATAGTTATTTTTATATAGTTCCCGTCCCGGAGCTGCAGGCCCGGTTCAACGGCCTGGCCGCCGACCGTCACGTTCTCCGCCTGTATGCTGATTGTCCCGCCTTGCGGCATGGACTGCTTGGCATTGATGACGAGATTGTTGATCACCTGGCTGATCTGCCCTTCGTCGATATCGACGGGCAGGAGATCGCGGGGAATGGAAAAGTCACAGCGGACATTCGACCCGCTCAGCACAAAACTCGCCGAATCCCGCAGCAGGTCGGCGACGGAGGCCACCCGCTTGACCGGCGCTCCTCCTTTGGAAAAGGTCAGCAATTGCTGCGTCAGATCCTGCGCCCGCCGGGACGCTTTTTCCGCCTCTTCCAGCCGGGTGAGGACCTTACTTTCGGACGGCGCCATCTTCCGGGCGAGAGAGATGTTCCCGATGATGGCGGTCAGGATGTTGTTAAAATCATGGGCAATGCCGCCCGCAAGGATGCCTAACGATTCCAGCTTCGAGGTCTTGAGAATTTCTTCTTCAACCTGCTTGCGCTCCGTGATATCTTCCATGACTCCGTCTATCCACTGCATGCCGCCCTGCGCATCATACTGGATCTTCCCCGTGCACGAGACCACGATGGAAGCGCCGTCTTTCTTCTTCATGCGCAGTTCCTTGTCCTTCACAAAACCCTGTTGCACCATCTCCCGGAGAAAAAGCTCCCGGTCTTTCCGGTTCTGGTAGAAGTCGGCGACACTGGCCCCTAAAAACTCCTTGTCGGAAGCATAGCCGAAGATTTTTATCATGGCGGGGTTCGCCTGCAGAAAGGTCCCGAGGAAATCGGGGTTGCTTCTGTATATCCCGACATTGATGTTCTCGACGAGCGTCCGGTATTTTTCTTCGCTTTCTTTCAGCGCTTCCTCCGCCTGCCTGCGGCTGGTGATGTTCCGCACGATCGCAATGATCTGGTCCTCGAGCACGGGCAGGAGCCTTGCTTCATAAAAACTTTCCCTGCCATGCAGCGCCAGCGAATACTCGAAACTCACCAGCGACTTCGTCTCTTGCACCCTTCGGACGGCCTCAAAAAACTTTTTCCCAACATCCTCCGGAGGGACGTCCTGAATGCGCTTCCCCAGGAGTTCTTCGGGAGGAAGGTAGAGATCGACCGTGCCGCCGGTCTTGCAATCGAGGATTTTTCCCCCGGCGTCGAACCGAAAAAGCAGGTCCGGGATCGCCTGGAAGATCGCCCGCATTTCTGAATTGGTCCGAAGGAGTTCCTGGGAGCTCAGTTCGAGCGAGCGTTCGAGCATGGCGCGGTCCGTGTCGGATTCCCCGTAGGCCGCGTCGACCGCTTCAATGAACCCCTTCCATTCCGGGGGGATGCTTTTGGATGCTCCAAAATATTTCTTGAGCTGCCGTTTGAGCAGGCTGTGCTTCCGTTCCATAATCACCGCTCTGAAAAGGTCGTTATCGTCATGGTCTGATTGTGCAATTCGCACCGCGCACTCGGCGTAAACGGCGAGATTTCACCGTAGGAATAAAACCCCGCGAGCACCGTTCCGTCCCCCAGCACCTCGCGCACGCCTTCCACTTCCTCTTCCGTCCTCTGCTTCAGGATCATCTTCCTGCCGACGCAACTGATGAGTATCGCCAAATCCGGCGAAGTCGAGCCTATGGCCTCATAGCTGGTCTTTGCCGCCCCGACGGCGCCGTCTATCAGCCTGTCGAAATTTGCTTTCATGAGCCGGGCATACGAGCCTTCCGGGACGTCTCCCGCAAAGGTCAGGCTCTGGTCGGCCTCATTGATGGAAAGTATCGTGCGAACCACCGCGGTATCGCCTTCCCTGGTCCT
Organism: Nitrospirota bacterium; assembly: GCA_041476485.1. GTDB lineage: Bacteria > Nitrospirota > UBA9217 > UBA9217 > UBA9217 > JBAZLV01. Next base: position 10,436 of record JBGOTO010000039.1, on the reverse strand, counting down.
GAGGCTCAGGGGAAAAAGAAGGCCGGTGGCAGGGAGGCCCTTGGCGTGCTCCCCGAGGTATTGTTTGTAAAGTTCGAGCGCGGACCGCCCATCCAGCTCATACAGCACATTTCCGCGCGAGCGCGTGATCAACCGTTCAGGGCCGAAGGGGTCCCAGCCGCCGAGAGAACCGTACCCGACCGTCAACCGGGTCCCGTATAATCCGATGGCGGCGATAGAGTCCTTTTCCGGGTTGCCATCCCAGAACACCAGGGTCTCCTTGAAGCGGTCCCCGTCCCCCGCCAGCCCGCCCGTGACCGTAACATCCCTGGGCAGGTGTTTCGTGAGCCCCCGCACCAGATCGCTGCCGTTTACGTTCAGCCCGTCCGAGAGAACAAAAACGTGTACCAGCCCCTCTTGGGCGAGGGTTGTCGCCAGCTTCTCTCCGGCTTGAAATGCGCTCACCGCCTCCCGCAGGGAAATCCGCGCCCCTTCGATTTGGGTGTGTTCGAAGGTTATAGCGGTTGCTACGAGCGAATCGTCCCATACCTGGGTGCCGCATATCTCTCCCGCGGTGGAACAGCCGAAGATATGAGCGCCGGGATAGAAAGCCTTCAGCTTCTCGAAGACACCGTGGTCTTTCAAGACGGGGGCGGCGCCGAAAACCAAAACCAGTTGGGAAGACTTATCCACATTCCCGAGCTTGTCGGGCGTCCAGCCAAGGTCCTTTTTCCAGACGATCTGCTCGATCTTCATCGGCTCTCTCTCCTCTTCTCACACGGGGAACGGCGCCGGAAAAACGCCTTCAGCCCACTCGGGCTCCGTCGAAGCGATGCGGCAACCTGAGTAATTGCCTATTAATACGTAACTCAGGCCTGCTACGGAGCGCAGGCGCAATAAAGCGCGCGGCAACCGATGCACGGGCATCAAACAAGGTGGGGCTTGCGGCCGGCTACGAAATTCCCTTAATTATCCGGAGCGCCTTGCGCAAAGCGAAGTAGCTGACCTGAGTAATCACGTTAATACTATTATACAAGGATGGTTTTTAAAAAAGAAAGGTTTTTTTCGCCTTCAATTCAGCGCGGGAGAGGACCAGGATTGATCAACATCGCGGACAGTGAAGCAGGCGATAAAAGCAGAGAGGGAAATATATTCATTTCCACCGCGTGGACCCACGTTTTCTTTAGATCATCCCCGCCACCATGTCTCCCACTTCGGTCGTGGACATGCCCATCTTTCCGGCGGCCTGGCTCCTCATCTTCTTCATTGTAGCGATCATGGCCGCCTCGATCGCCTTGGCTGACTTTGTTTCACCGAGCGCATCGAGCATCATCATCGCGGCGCCGATCGCGGCCATGGGGTTGATCACGTTCTGGCCCGCGTACTTCGGCGCGCTGCCGCCCATCGGCTCGAACATCGAAACGCCCCCGGGGTTGATGTTCCCGCCGGACGCCACGCCCAAGCCGCCCTGGATCATGGCGCCCAGGTCGGTAATGATGTCGCCAAAGAGGTTTTCCGTGACTACGACATCGAACCATTCGGGGTTTTTCACGAACCACATGTTTGCGGCGTCTACGTGGTTGTAGTCGCGCTTGAGCTTGGGGTATTCTTTCGAGCCCATCTCCTCGAATGCGCGGTACCAGAGGTCCCCGCAATGGGTGAGCACGTTCCGCTTGTGAACGAGCGTGATCGGTTTTGCGGCGTATTTCTGGTTTTCCGCGTTTCTTTTTTTCTTCAATTCGAAGGCGTATTTCAGGCAGCGGTCCACCGTGCGGCGGTCGTACACCATGAGCTGCGTGGCGATCTCGTCCTGCGTGCCCACGCGCGTGGCCCCGCCGTGGCCCGTGTAGATGCCCCCCGTGTTCTCGCGGATGACCACGAAATCGATGTCCTCCGGCCCCTTGTCCTTGAGCGGCGTCTCCACGTTGGGATAGAGCTTCACCGGCCGAAGATTGATGTACTGGTCCAGGGCAAAGCGTATCTTGAGCAGAATCCCTGCTTCAAGAATTCCGGGTTTTACATCAGGATGCCCGATAGCGCCGAGGAACATCGAATCAAACTTCTTGAACTCGGCAAGAGCGCTGTCAGGGAGAGTTTCTCCGGTCTTTAAATACCGCGCGGAACCGAAATCGAAGCTGGTGAACTCCAGCCTGAACCCGCCTTTTGCGGCAGCGGCATTCACGACTTTCACCGCTTCTTTCACGACTTCGGGTCCGGTGCCGTCGCCGGGGATCAATGCGATTTTATAGGTCTTTGCCATGAATGAAGGTCCCTCCGTTACAGCCCCGCCTTTTTCTTCGTGTACGCCATCAGCCCGCCTGCCGCGATCAGCTCCTGCATGAAGGGCGGCACGGGTGCGACGGTGAACGTCTTATTCGTGGTGAGGTTCCTGATCACGCCCGCATCGGCGTCCACTTCGAGCTCGTCTCCTTCTTTGGTTCCGTCTACCGCCTCAATGCTCTCAAAGATGGGAAGCCCCATATTAAAGCAGTTCCGGTAGAAGATCCGCGCAAAGCTCTTTGCGACCACGCAGGAAACTCCGGCGGTCTTGATCGCGATCGGCGCATGCTCGCGCGAGGACCCGCAGCCGAAGTTCTTCTCCGCAACGATGATGTCCCCGGCCTTCATCTTCTTGATGAAATCCGGGTTCGCCGAGTCTTCCATGCAATGGGAAGCCAGCTCTTTCGGATCGGACGTATTCAGATAGCGCGCCGGGACGATGGCGTCCGTGTCCACATCAGCCCCGAATTTCCATGCCTTGCCTTTAAGTTTCATTTGAAAACTCCAAATCTTAGACGGGATAACAGGATGGACAGGATTGAACGATTTTAATCAGATTGTATCCTGTAATCCTGTCAAAAATATTTAAATTTCTTCTGCGGTTAAGGACCTTACGCCAGCTCTTCCGGCCTGCCGATCCTGCCGAGCACCGCGGACGCGGCTGCGATCGCCGGGCTGGACAGATACACTTCGCTCTTCGGATGGCCCATCCTGCCCACGAAGTTCCGGTTCGTGGTGCTGATCGCGCGTTCGCCTTCCGCCAGAATTCCCATGTGCCCGCCGAGGCAGGGGCCGCAGGTCGGGGTGCTGAAGGCCGCGCCGGCGTCGATGAACACGTCCACGAGGCCTTCCTTGATGGATTGCTTGTACACCGCCTGCGTGGCCGGGATTACGATCATGCGGACGTAGGGATGCACCTTGTGGCCTTTGATGACCTTGGCCGCTTCGCGGATGTCCTCGATCCGTCCGTTGGTGCAGGACCCGACGACGGACTGGTCGATATTGACGGACCCCAAAGCGCTTACCGGCTTCACGTTCTCCGGCAGGTGCGGGCACGCGATCTGCGGCTCCATGCCGGTAAGGTCGTACTCGCGCACGTCAACGTAGATCGCCTTTTTGTCGCTCTTGTAGAATTTGTATTTCCGCTTCGCGCGTTTCGCGACGTATTTCTCCGTGATCTCGTCCGGCTCGATGATGCCGTTCTTGGCGCCGGCCTCGATCGCCATGTTGCAGATGGTCAGCCTGCCGGACATCGAGAGCTTCTTGATCGGCTCGCCGGTGAACTCCATGGCCCGGTAGAGCGCGCCGTCCACGCCGATGTCGCCGATCGTATGAAGGATGATGTCCTTGCCGCCGACCCACTTGCCGGGCTTGCCCCGGTAGATGAACTTCATGCTCTCGGGGACCTTGAACCAGGCCTCGCCGGTGATCATGGCCGCGGCCACGTCGGTGCTCCCGACGCCGGTCGAGAACGCGCCCAGCCCTCCGTAGGTGCAGGTGTGGCTGTCGGCGCCGATCACGACGTCGCCGGGGACCACCAGGCCCTGTTCGGGAAGGAGCGCGTGCTCCACGCCCATCCTGCCCACCTCGAAGTAGAGCGAAAGGTCGTGCTCGCGCGAAAACTTCCGGAGCATGTTGCACTGTTCGGCCGACGGGATGTCCTTGTTCGGCGCGAAGTGGTCCGGAATAAGCGCTATCCGCTCCGGGTCGAACACTTTTTTTGCGCCCGCGGCGCGGAATTCCTTTATCGCGATCGGCGCGGTAATGTCGTTCGCGAGCACCAGGTCGAGCTTCGCGTTGATCAGTTCTCCGGGGACGACCTCTTTTTTGCCGCAGTGCGCGGCCAGGATCTTTTCCGTAATCGTCATCATAATCTTGGAAATATACTATATCTCGACATTCCTTGCAACATTTTTTTCGCCGTTTTTCAGGCAGATATGTCATCATTCCGGTTTTTTATTGATTCTTTCAGCGTATCCTCCTATAATCGCCGCGGTAATTACGCCATACGTCTTGATCAGATCATCAGGATCATAATCTCTACAAGGAGGATTTTTTATGAATGCGTTGACTCTGGTATTCGTGACACTATGTGTTTTTGCCATCGCCTACAGGTATTATGGCCTGTTCATCGCGAACAAGGTCCTCGGCCTGAGGATGGACCGTCCGACTCCGGCAGACACCTGCGCGGACGGCGTCGACTATGTAAAGACCAACAAGTTCGTGCTGTTCGGCCATCACTTCGCGGCAATCGCGGCCGCGGGTCCGCTCCTGGGGCCCGTGCTTGCGGCGCAGTTCGGTTTCCTGCCGGGGGCGCTCTGGATCATCATCGGCTGCGTGCTCGCGGGCGCGGTCCACGACATGATCGTGCTCTTCGCCTCGGTGCGGCACAAGGGCCGGAGCCTCTCGAAGATCGCGGAAAGCGAAATAGGAAAAACCGCCGGCGCCGCGGCCTCGGTCGCGTTCCTGTTCATTCTGCTGCTCACGCTGGCGGGCCTTTCCATAGCGGTGGTGAATGCCATGTTCGCAAGCGCCTGGGGCACTTTTACGGTCTTTGCCACCATGCCCATCGCCCTTTTGATGGGCCTCTGGATGTATAAAATACGGCCGGGCGACATAAAGGGCGGGAGCGTCATCGGCGTGGTCCTCCTTTTCCTGGCGGTGCTGGCAGGCCCCTACGTTGCCGCAAACCCGGCCCTGGCGTCGATTTTCACCCTGACGAAAAAGCAGATTTCGGTCATCATCCCGATCTATGGTTTCGTTGCGTCCGTCCTTCCCGTCTGGATGCTCCTCTGCCCGAGGGACTACCTTTCCACCTATTTGAAAATCGGGACCGTCATCATGCTCGTCGTGGGCATCGTTGTCGTGCATCCTGACCTGCAGATGGCGGCGTTGACCCCGTTCATCAAAGGCGGCGGGCCCGTCATCCCCGGACCTGTCTTCCCCTTCGTATTCATCACGATAGCGTGCGGCGCCTTGTCGGGGTTCCATGCGATCATCGCCTCGGGCACCACTCCGAAGATGATCGGGAGTGAAAATCAGATCCTCTTTGTGGGCTTCGGCGCCATGCTCACCGAGGGTGTCGTGGCCATCATGGCGCTGATCGCGGCATGCGTGCTGGTCCCGGCGGACTATTTTGCGATCAACGCGGCGCCTGCTGCTTTCGAGAAGCTGGGCATGACCGTCGTCAACCTTCCGGACCTTGCGACCCAGGTAGGCGAAACGATCCAGGGCAGGCCAGGCGGGGCGGTCTCGCTCGCCGTCGGCATGGCCTTCATCTTCTCGTCGATCCCCTTCATGAAGGGCCTGATGGCCTACTGGTACCACTTTGCGATCATGTTCGAGGCCGTCTTCATCCTGACCGCCGTGGATACCGGCACGAGGGTAGGACGGTTCCTGCTGCAGGAGATGATCGGCAAGGCTTTCCCCAAGTTTCTTGAAAAGAGGTGGTGGCCCGGCATCGTCATCACCAGCTTCATATTTACCGGCTCGTGGGGCTACCTCGTATATACCGGGGACATCGCGACGATCTGGCCCCTGTTCGGCATGAGCAACCAGCTCCTCGCTTCGAGCGCCCTCATCATCGGGACGACCATGCTGATCAGGATGGGAAAGCAAAAATACGCATGGATCACCGCCGTGCCCGGCATTTTCATGGCTTTCGTGACCATGTATGCGGGCTACCTGAACATCACGCTCAACTACATTCCGGGCGGTAAAACGCTCCTGGCCGCGCTGTCGATAATCATTATGGCGCTGATAGTGGTCGTGTTCGCAGCGGCGTTCAAAAGATGGTATGAGCTGCTCCAGATCAAGGAGCGCGTGAAGGACATTTGGGGCGATATGGTCATCTCTCCGATTGAAGGCGAGGCATGTCTGGTCCCCGTGGATCGGAAAAAATCCTTGCAGGCGAAGAGCGCTGAAGAAAAGTGGATGGGATAGCATCCTCTCAGTAATTTACTAAAATTTAAAAGGCGGAGTTCACCCGGACTTTTGTTGCCTTCTCCAATCCGGGTGGGCTCCGCTTTTCTATTTTCTATAATTCTCCCGTGTCTGATATATCTTAATTCTGTCCCTCATCGCTGAGGAGCGCTACCGTTACTGCCTCCTGTTTGACTTATTTCATTATGTGTGATAAATTCTAATCATGAAAAAAATCATTCAAGTCCATATCTACAAAGGTGAAAAATACTACATCGCCGAATGCACCGATCTCCCGGTAGTTACTCAAGGCAAAACCCTCGACGAACTGGTGGCCAACCTCAAGGAGGCAGTGGAACTGCATCTTGAGGGTGAAAACCTTACGGAATACGACCTCGTGCCTCAGCCTACGATTGTCGCCAATATTGAGATTGACTCTCTCGTCCATGCCTAAGCTGAAAAGACTCTCCGGCCAAGAGGTCATCAAGATACTTGCGCTGTTCGGGTTTGTCATAGCCGGACAAAAGGGCAGCCATGTCAAGCTGTCCCGCACTCTCCCCGACGGAACAAAACAGCCGCTCACCGTCCCCAATCATTCCGAATTGGACAAGGGCACACTCAAAGCCATTTTCCGTCAATCATCACGATACATTCCTGAGACAGAACTGAGAACGCATTTCTATAGCGAATAACAACCTGCAGGGTAACCGAAGAAGAAGTTCTGGTTGCTTGGAGGTTTTTAGAATTTAGAGAATGTCAATTTTCAAGCCTGACCCGCTACCCGCTCCTTCCTCCCTTCGCTGCATTGCAAAGACACCATAAAGATCATATAAACCGCCTCCACCAACAACAGTTATCATACGAGTAAAGTAGTATTGCCTTTTGACGAAGGGTATGCTTACATAGCATATAACAACATGCGCGAAGGTACAACCCGGCCTTTTTTTTCACTAACGCACAAGGAGGTAACGGATATGTTCACTACGATCACGGTCTCTCAGGTGCTGAACACGAAAAGCAAAGGTTATATCTCAATCGGTCCCGAGGCCACGGCGTTTGATGCTCTCGAAATCATGGAGGAAAAGAACATCGGGGCGCTGCTTGTTGTGGAAAAGGAGATGCTCATCGGCGTTTTTTCCGAACGGGATTATGCCCGGAAGGTCATCCTTAAAGGGAAGTCATCGAAGAACACCCAGGTGAGGGAAATCATGAGCGAATCACCGGTCTTTGCCGGCCTGGAGACGTCGCTGCAGGATTGTATGGTGCTGATGACGGATAAGCAGATTCGCCATTTGCCGATCGTAAACAACGGCGCGCTTCTGGGCGTCTTGAGCATGCGTGATATAGTGAGCGCGATCGTCGCTGAACAGGAATCTACGATTGAAGAGATTGAGGAATATGCCGCCGGGACCGGACCGGGCATAGACAGCGGTATGTAAGGAGACGCTCTTTTTACGACAGGGACGGTCATTTGTTGTGGAAGATGGAAACACAACGAAAAAGACTTGGCCCTCATAACTGCCCTAAAATCTAAAAAGCGGAGTTCACCCGGACCTTTGTTGTTTTCCAGTCCGTATGGCTCCGCCCTTCTATTTTCCCCCTTCGTTGCACTGCAAAGGCAATCATAAAGATCGTGACCGCTTTTTAATAGTATTACTTGGATTACTTGAAAAAATATTCCAAGAGAGTATACTCAGGGACAAACGAAAGCGTGACAAGAAAATGGCAGAGATCGTTGGGAGATATGCATAAAGGCAGAGCGAGATTGCCAAACATCTGAGGGCGCAATATTCAGATACGTGCCGAATAATCGCCCAGCTGTTATGCCTTATTTCCTTCCTCCCTCTTGATGCACTCAACGGTCTGCCGGGCAATTTCAAGCTCTTCATTCGTCGGAACGACAAGCATCTTTACTTTCGAGGCGTCCGTGGAGATTGCCCTGGGCTCCCGTGATGGGCTCTCGTTTTTCTTCCGATCGAACACAATCCCCAGGCCTTCAAGTCCCGTGCAGCACTTTTCCCTGACAGTCTCGGAATTCTCGCCGATGCCGCCGGTGAAAACGACCGCGTCCAGTGTTCCAAGTACCGCGTAGTATGCTCCCAAGTACTTCTTGATGCGATAGCTGAACAGGTCGATGGCAAGCTGTGCGGCCGGGTCCCCGCTGTGGGCGCGGCGCTCGATCTCACGCATGTCATTGACGCCGCAGATGCCCTTAAGGCCGCTCTCGTTATTCAGAACCTTCTCGATGTCCTCAAAGGACTTGCCCGTGCTTCTCGCCAGATAGAACGGGATGGCGGGATCTATGTCTCCGGAACGAGTGCCCATCACCAGGCCTTCGAGCGGGGTCATCCCCATCGAAGTGTCAACGCATCTGCCTTCCTTGATCGCCGACATGCTCGCACCGTTGCCGAGATGCAGGGTAATGAGATTGCAGGCGTGGAGCGGTTTGGCCAGATGACGGGCCGCCTCTTTGGCAACGTACCCGTGCGAGACGCCGTGAAATCCGTACCGCCGCACCCGCAGTTCCTGGTAATAGCTGCGCGGAAGCGCATAGTGGTAGGCATGGGGCGGCATGGTCTGATGAAACGCGGTGTCGAACACCGCGACCTGCGGAACGGAGGGACAGAGTTTGCGGGAGACTTCGATCCCCATGAGGCTCGCGGGGTTGTGCAGCGGCGCGAGCGGGACCATGTTGCGTATGGCAGCGACGACCTTGTCGTCGATCAGGGCCGGCTTCCGGAACGCCTCGCCTCCGTGGACAACGCGATGACTGATGCCGGAGAGCTCGTTCAAGTCCTGCACAATGCCGAGCTTGGTCATGATTCCCAGGACCAGCTTGAGGCCCTCGGCGTGATTCGAGACGCGGCCTTCCCGCGCAGCCTCACGCTCGACCTCGCCGTCTACCCAGGTGTAGGTGAGGCGGCCCGTTGCCTCCCCGATCCGCTCAAGCAGGCCCGAGGTGAGGACCGCACCGTCCTCCATATCGAAGAGCCGGTACTTGATGGAAGAGCTTCCCGCGTTCAGGACGAATATCTTCACGGTTAGATTGGTTTCGTCTTACCCTTCTTCCAGTACTCCAGCTTGTTCAGCGCGTTCACATATGCCTTGGCGCTCGCCACGATGATGTCCGTGTCCGCTCCGTGTCCGGCCACCTTCTTGCCGGCTTCCTCGACCTTCACGGTCACCTCGCCGAGCGCGTCGGTCCCGCCGGTGATGCCTTTGACCAGGTACGCATCCAGCCTGCTTCGCGTCCCGGTGATGGCCGCAATCATCCGGTATACCGCATCGACAGGCCCGTCTCCCTGACCGGACTGTTTTACCGCCTTGCCGCCGACCTCCATCTCCACCGTTGCCGTCGGCGTAATGCCCGTGCCGCTCTCGGCGCGCAGGTTCTTCAGAACGTACACTTCCTGTATCTGCTGCATTTCATCGGAAACGATGGCTTCGAGATCTTCGTCGAACACTTCTTTCTTCTGGTCCGCGAGTCGCTTGAACCGGTCGAAGGCTTTATTCAGGTCGGCATCCGGCAGCTCGTATCCCATGTCCTTCAGACGGTCGCGGAAAGCATGCCTGCCCGAATGCTTCCCGAGGACGAGGTTCGACTTCACGAGACCAACGGATTCGGGACGCATGATCTCGTAGGTGGTCCGTTCTTTCAACAGTCCGTCCTGGTGAATGCCCGACTCGTGCGCGAACGCATTCGCGCCGACGATCGCCTTGTTCGGCTGGACCGGAATGCCGGTGATCTTGGTCACGAGCCTGCTCGCGCGCATGATCTCCTCGGCATGAATGTTGGTGTCCGCTCCGTAAAAATCCTTCCTGGTGCGGAGCGCCATCACCACCTCTTCCAGGGAGCAGTTGCCGGCGCGCTCGCCGATGCCGTTCACGGTGCACTCCACCTGTCCCGCGCCGTTCCGGACCGCGGCAAGCGAATTTGCCACGGACAGGCCGAGGTCGTTATGGCAGTGGACCGAGATGACGGCCTTGCCGATGTTTTTTACCTTTTCCTTGATCCCCTTGATGAGCGAGCCGAACTCTTCGGGCGTGGTATAACCCACCGTGTCCGGAATGTTCACGGTCGAAGCGCCCGCCGCGATGACGGCTTCGAGCACCTCATTGAGATACGAGCTGTCGCTTCTCGTCGCGTCCATGGGAGAGAACTCCACGTCGTCCACGTAGGACCGCGCATGCGACACCATCTCGACTGCCCGCTTCAGCGCCTCCTCCCGGGTCAGCTTGAACTGGTGCATGAGGTG
>JBGOTO010000038.1:0-20490 GCA_041476485.1 Nitrospirota bacterium | reverse complement strand
GGTTGTTCTTCGTGCGGCGTGAGAGCACCTGCACCACGCGCCGGATCTCTTCGTCCCTCCCGATCACCGGGTCAAGCTTGCCCCGCCGCGCGAGATCGGTCAAGTCCCTGCCGTACCGCGTCAGGGCTTGATACTTGTCTTCCGGGTTCTGGTCGGTCACTCGCTGGCTGCCGCGTATGTCGACGAGCACGGTGAAAATCCTGTCCTTGGTCACGCCGTGGCGGACCAGGATGTCCCGGGCCGGACCGTCTCCGTCCGCCGCGGCGATCAGAAGATGCTCGGTGCTGATATACTCGTCCTTGAGCCGGTCCGCCTCCTGCTCGGCCTTGTCAAAGAGCCTGTTGAGCCGCGGCGAAAGATAGGTCTGGACCAAGCCCTCGACCTTCGGCAGCTTGCCGAGCGCGTCTTCGATGTCCGACTTGATCCTGTTGGGATCAACGCCGAGCTTCTTGAGCAGCGGCAGCACCACGCCGTCCGCCTGATTAAGAAGCGCGAGCAGAAGATGCTCGGCTTCCATCTGCTGGTGATGCCGCTTGGCCGCATCGTCCTGGGCGGCCTGCTCCGCCTCCTGCGCCTTTAAGGTAAGTTTGTCAAACCGTGCCATTGGTTCCTCCGTCTTCTGCTTGTTTCCCTTCTTTTCTTCTTCTCTTCCTACCTTCTCAGCTTCCCACCCTCACCTTCGTATCTTATTCACTCCCCCTCGTGGTCCTCACTCTCCTCACCGGCACGAGAGCATTTTTTATCTCTTCCCTCCGGCGTATCTCGTGCGCAAGTTCGTCGTGCAGCCTTTCGATAGTCTGCTGCATCTCGTGCTGCATCCGCTCCATCTTCTCGCGCATAGAGAGGATAACCTCCACGCCGGCAAGGTTCACGCCCAGCTCCCGCGTGAGCCTCAGGACCATCTCGAGTTTCTCCACGTCCTCTTCGGAGTAGAGGCGGGTGTTGCCCCCGCTCCGTTTGGGCTTGATGAAACCTTCCCGCTCATACAACCTGAGCGTCTGCGGATGTAACCCGAGCATCTCGGAAACGACGCTGATCATAAACAGCCTATGTTCACGAGCAACCATAGATCACTCCGTTCAACTCACCGATTTCTTGACCCTTGCCCCCTGACCCTTGACCCTGTGCTACCGTTTCCTGAACCCCCGAAACGTTATATCCTGCCTCGGGTTTGATGGGTGCTGCCTGTCCAGTTCACGCATGAGTTCCTTGCCTCGCTCGGAAAGCCCCGTAGGCGTGACCACCTTGATTGTCACATAGTGGTCGCCGGTCCCTCCGCCTCCCAGGTGCGGCACGCCCTTGCCTTTAAGCTTGAGCTGCTGGCTGGTCTGCGTTCCCGGCGGCACGGTCAGCGATACCATCCCGTCTACGGTCGGGATTTCAATCTTCTCTCCCAGGGCGGCCTCCTTGAGCGTAACGCTTGCTTCCGAATACAGGTTGTCTCCCTTTCGCTCAAAGTATGGATGCGGTCTCACCTTGGTCACAATATAAACATCTCCAGGGGGGCCGCCTCGTTCGCCCGGCTCACCCATGCCCGCAACCCTTACCTTAGACCCGTTGTCCACGCCGGGTGGGATTTTCACATTGATGCGGTCAGACTTCGGAACAACGCCGCGGCCACTGCACGTCCTGCAGGGGTTCGGATTGATCGTCCCTGCGCCGCGGCAGGTCGGACAGGTTTGGGAAAACTGCATGAAACCTCTTCCCTGCGAAACCCTGCCCGAGCCCATGCACGCGGGACAGGTGCGCGGGGAAGTGCCCGGCTGCGAGCCGGAGCCCCCGCAGGTGGAGCAGGTCGCTTCCCGGCGCAGATCTACCTGCATGGTCCTGCCGAATACAGCGTCTTCCAGGTCGACCTCGACGGCATAAGTTATGTCCTCGCCCTTCTGCGGCCCGCGCGACCTCGCTGCACGTTCGCCGAACAGGTTCCCGAAAATATCTTCGTACCCGCGGCCCGTAAAACCCTCCGTGCCCTGGCCAAAACCCTCGAACCCGGGTCCCGGTCCGTACCCCGGCCCCTGGCCGAAACCCGATTCAAACGCCGCATGGCCGAACTGGTCGTACTGTTGTCTCTTCTTGGGATCGGAAAGTATCTCGTAGGCCACGCTTAATTCCTTGAATTTCTGCTCAGCAGTCTTGTCGCTGGGATTGACGTCGGGATGGTATTTTCTCGCAAGCTTCCTGAATGCCCTCTTGATTTCCATCTCAGGAGCATCTCTCTTGACCCCTAATACCTCGTAATAATCTCTTTTTGTCGTCGCAGCCATGTATACCTCTCCCCGATCTAAACTTAATAGTACTTACATTATAAAATATGAGTTGTGCATTGTCAAGTTTATATAATAACCACTATCCCGATATTATTTAAACACTTAAAAATCAATATATTGTCGTCTCTATGCTCCTACCACGGGGAACCATAGGATCAATAGCCGCAAGTCTCGTATTCTGCTATAATTTCTTTATATTTTTTCTATAATTACTCAGGTCTGCTGTTGTGCAGACGCAATTATCAATTTCCAAACTTCCCTTCCGTTTCGAATCTGCTTTCGCAAAGGAGTGTTCATGAAACAGTATAAATTCGACGTACTCATCATCGGCTCGGGCCCTGCAGGCGTGACGGCAGCGGGCGCGCTCGCGGGGACGGGCATCTCCGTCGCGTTGCTTGAAGCAGGAGTGTACGCCGGGGCGGAGAACTGGTCCGGGTGCGTCTACTTCACCGAGAGCCTCGCCGCAAAGGATTGTTTCGGTCCCGAGGCCGTCGACGCGGCGCCCTTCGAGCGGCGCGTGGTCCGGCGCGGAACGCTCCTCCATAACGGGCTGGACGAGGTAGGCGTGGCGTTTACGGATCCCGGTGCCTTTCGGAACTGCTACACTGTGCTCCGGCCCGTGTACGACCCCTACTTCGCAAACCTCGCACGCGCAAAAGGAGCGGTGCATATCACGGAGACCACCGTCACGTCGCTGATCCGCAAGGACAACGGGGTCGTAGGCGTTCAGACGAACAGGGGGCCGCTTTACGCCGACGTGACGTTCATAGCCGAAGGCGACGCGTCTCATCTCGTCAGGTCCGAAGGGCTGGAACGCAGACCGGACCCCCATTATGTTCAGGGCGTAAAGGCGGTGCTCAACCTCCCGGCCGATGAGATCGAGAAACGGTTCGGACTGGGCCAAGGCGAGGGAGCGGCCTTCGAAATATTGATAAGGAACCCGTCTCTTGCGGGCAGGACCGCAAAGCTGAACATCGGCGGCTTTCTGTACACGAACCGCGACAGCCTCTCCCTGGGATACGTGCTGCCCCTCGAAAATCTGAATAAGAACTACCGGGGGGACCACAGCTCGCTTCTGGAATGGATGAAGTCCCTCCCTTATATCAGCGACCTGACAAAGGACGCGACGCTCTCCGCCTACGGCACCAAGATCATCAGGAGCGGCGGGTGGCGCGACAAGCCGGTGCTCGTTGAAGACGGCCTCGTTGTGGGCGGCGCTTCAGTCGGCCTCGGCGTGGACATTCCCTTCCCGAACTTCACCGGCCCGGCGTCCGCAACCGGGCTCTATTTCGCGCGGGCGATAAAACGTATTTTCAAGATCGGAGGAACAACCGACGCAAAAAACCTCACGAAGGAATATCTCGTCCCGCTGCGCGAAAGCGTTTACGGACGGAACGCGCAGCATCTTGCTCAATGGCCGCGTTATTTCGGAAGATCATCGGTGCTCTTCGGAAGGACCGCGGACATGGTCTGTGGAACAGCCCATTTCCTATCGAGCGGGAATTTGGTCGAAACGGGCCGGTTCCTCAGGAAACAACTTCTTTCTTTTCGGGCAATAAAGGAATCCATAGCCGACACCATTGCGGCGTTCAGCGCCCTCCGGCTCTGGAAACCCCTTTTTGCAAACCTGTTCAACCCCGCGACCCTCGGGAAATGGGCACTGAACCAGTTCACGGCCGCGCCCGCGGCAGACCCGAGGCTCAAGTTCATCCTGAACATCTCCGGGAAAAAGGTGGAAGGAACGTCCCTCCCCTGGCCGATCGGAGGCCTTCTGAAGCGGATTTCTCCTTCACTTTCCGAAGCTCTAGCGATCGTGTACACGAATAACGAAGAACCGGCGAAAAAGAAGCTCGCGAAGGCCGTGCGTACCGTGATAAGATCGCTCAGGCTTTCCGACCTTATCATCCTGCCTCTCTATGGACTCACGCTCCTGCTCATTTCTTTCGGCACAGCGGTCTATGATGCCTTCCGTTTCTATATTTTAAAAACACCGGTGGAGAAACTTCTCGCCGAACCGGTGATGGCGTACAACGAAGCGCAGCGGAAGGCGCGTGACCTCGATGCCGTGAAACCGGCCATGAGCATCGAGGCAAAGCTCGCGACGAACACCTACCGCGTCGGAACAACATCGCACATCAGGACGCTCTGGCCCGAAGAGCTCAAGACCCAGCCCGACTTGTCCCAGGCGGGGCTATGGTGGGTTTGCCCGGCGCGGGTCTATGTCTATGACACGCCTCCATTCGACGGGCGCGGCAAAGTCACGGTAAATTTCGAGAACTGCATCAAGTGCGAGTCATGCTGGAGGGCCGAGCCCGGAAGGGCCCTCTGGGGAAGGCATACGGAGCACACGCTCATCTACCGCCCCGACAGCGCCGCCATCCCGGCGCTCCTGGAGTCACTCGGAAAAATTCCCCCTGAATCCTCGCTGAGAAAAGAAAGGATCGAGACCCTCGAAGAAAAACTCTGGTATCAGAGTGAAGACGCCATCCGCTCCTTCCGCGCCGCAATGAATGCGTCAACCGCGTTCAGGGACGCGGTGGCGAAACTTCCCGCCTCGGCAAACAAGGCTCGTACGGCATGGCCGGTTGCGCTCGCAAAGCGGCTCGGCGATACGCTTTCGAAACTCGAAGCCGCCCTCGCGAACGACGGCAGGCACGGCCAGGCACGGATAATCCAGGCCGAAAAAAAGGACATCGAACTCAGGCTCGGCGAAGGCAGGCTGTTCCACGCGCTGTATTGCTGCCAAAGGCTTGAGCAGCGGATCGCTTCATGGATAGACAGGGACTCGGCAACAAAATTTCCATCGGTCATCGAAAAACCGGACACCGGCCTGTCCTGCGACGAAGTCTCGGCCCTTTTCCCGGACAGGATCGTGAAGGAATGGGAAGAAGAACCCATGCCCGAAGAGTGGGCCTTAAAGCTCCGAGCGTTCATCACCGAACACCGGAACACGGCCATCGAAGCAGTGCGCGCGCTTTCGTCCGTAAACCCCGCGCTCGGCCTGATCGCCGCGCATCAGCTCACCGCCGCCAGGATACTTACTCCATCAGGGATTGTCTTCGAACCCGGCGTCTGCGCCGTTTCGGGTGAGCATCTCGACATCCGGGAAAGCGACGACAACCTCCGGATAAAAGGGACTCTTAACCTCGTGCCGGTTGCGGCAAGCCGCGCGCTCCTTCTCGTCGCAGGCGCCAAAGGTTTTCTCGTGCGGTTTGCGACGCCGGGCATTACCATCACTCCCACACCGGCCATCGGTTTCAGGAGCGCCGGGCTTTCCGATGTCACGCTCGACTGCACGGTGAAAAAACAGATGATCGCCGTTACGGAGAACAACGGCGTTCCGGACCCGGTCTCCTATCTTGCCGTCGCCCTCGGCGCCGGCGATTATCTTTGCAAGAGGGTGAGGGAACATGCCGTCGGACGCATCCAGTTCCCGGGCCAGATGCTCGATACCGAAGGCCGCGACGGCATTGCCAAACTCGGCGCGGTCAAGGCCTTGATCTCCCGCACCGAAGCCTGGCGGCTCCTGCTCCAAACTTTGTACGATACTTTTTTACAATCCGCAATCCGAAATCCACAATCAGAAATCGATTTCGGCCTCCTCTGCGCAACGCTCTCAGCCGTCGCTTTCGGTCCCGAGCCCGGGGCCATGGGCTACGACGCGGGCCAGGTCTTCGGCGGGTTCGCCTATTCCGAGGACGACCTGCTCTCCCGGTTCTATCGCGACAGTTCCCTCTTCCGGTTCCTTGCTCCGGGTCACGGCGCTTCGGCGCGGCTGCATGCAACGCTCATCGCCAAGGACCTGAACGCCGCGCTGCCCGTTCTCGGCAGCCTGGACAGCCTACGTCGGGAGCCGCTCGGCTGGCTTGGATCGCAATTGAAGGACCTCTCAAGAACGTGCACGACCCTCTCGCCGAAAGCGGACATCGACCTCGCGGCGGAAGCAATGGCAATCATACTCGGCATACGCTGCCTGCTCGTGTCCATCGAGCAGGGCCTGAACGAGGGAAAAAGCATGGAGGCGGAGACCGCCGTTGCGGAAGTTCTGCTCGGCCTGGCCCGGGACGCCGTAAACAAAGCGGAGCTGTCCACGGGCCGCGGCAGTGTTTCTCCGACAGCGGTCTTCCCCATCGGGCCCGTAGGGACCGCGGTCATTCTCGATCAGGACTACGAGACCTTCTGCACCGCGCCCGGCGCTTCGCACCGGTCCGGCAGCTTCCTCGTCACGGCCTTCGACCGCTCAGCCCGTTTCGTACCCGAGATGCAGCTCCACGACAAGAAACTCAGGGCCCGATGGGCCGAGCTCGCCGGCTGGTTTAAAAAGAACTGCTCCGAGAAAAAGTTCGACGGCATGCACATCGAACGCTACATCGAAAAAATCCACGGGCTGCCCAACGAGCTCCTGGCTGTTGTCAAAGAAAAAAAGTGGCTCGCAACCAATATCCCGGAATCCCTGGACGGGCTCGGCTGGTACAAGGCGGAATACTATATCCTGACCGGCGCGGCCGGGAGTTTCGGCGACGCGGGCATAGACCTCCTGATCATGGCAAGCACGAGCATCGGCTCCACGCCGATCATGCTCGGCCTCGAGGACGAAATCCCCCGCCTGCGCGAAGAGCTCGCGCCGCTTGCGCGGGACGAGGGCCGGCTGGGCGAGATCGGGACGCGCCTGACGAACATCATCCGGGCCCTTTCGAATCCGAACCCCGCGTGGATCAAGAAAGAATACGAGGCGGTCATGAAGCTCGTGGACGAGCGCATCCGAAGGACCCGCGTCGTCAAGTATCTTGCCGCGAACTTCCTGCGGGCCTTCTACGGCGCGGGCATCGCCGGCAGGCGCGGAGACTTCGGGACGTTTATGGTAAATCTCAAACACGCCGGCGAGCTCTTCGCGAACCTGATGCCCGATATAACCGCGGCGCTCGACGAGATCCCGAGGCGGGAGCGCTGCCACCGGCTCTTTCTCCGCTACCTCGGCCACGGCGGCGTGGGCGCCTTTGCCCTGACCGAACCCACGGCAGGCTCCGACTCGGGCGGGGTGAAAACCACGGCAAAGCTGCGCCGCGCGAAGCTCACACCGGAAGACGACGGCAGGTATTCTTTCTCTCTCGTGGAAAACGATGAAACGAGCGTACGGTATCTTATCGACGCGGACAAGCTCGTCTTCACGAACGCGGGAATCTCTTATCAGACCCCGGAGGGTCTCGCCGCGATAAAGTACGATAAATACGATTACTCGACCGATGAGGGCGTTCGCTGTTATTTTTATAAGGGACAGGAGCGTCCCTTCCACGACATCGGTCAGGTGCGGAAGTCCGACGTTGGTCCCGTGTACGAGTACTACAGCCTGAACGGCTCCAAGATGTGGATCACGAACGGAAGCATCTCGACCCAGCTCTGCCTCTATGCCCAGACCCCGGAAGGCGTGACGGGTTTTCTGGTAGACCGGCATGCCGAAGGCCTGAAGGTCGGGGCCGACGAAAAGAAGACCGGCCAGCGCGGCTCTCCCACGAACGAGATAGCGATCGACAGCGTGCGCGTGCCGCGCGAGGCCGTCATCGGCTACGAGGGACACGGCCAGGTGAACGCCCTTGAATCGCTGAACGTGGGCCGCTGCGGCCTTGCAGTCGTTTCCGGCGCGCTGATGCGCAAGCTCATGCAGGAGGCTGTAACGGATATCCCGGCCTCTCCGGAGCGCGACGACCTGCTCGGGGAGGCTGCCGCCGTCCTCTTCGGCAGCGAGTCCCTCGCCTACTACCTCATCGGCCTTTTCGACCGGCCCTTCGAATCGGTGCGCATGGAATCGGCAATCGCCAAGTACCTCTGCTCCGAGGACATCCACGAACTTATCACGCTCGTGGAGCGCGCCCACGGTCCCGAAGGCCAGACCGAGAAGTTCCTGCTCGAAAAAGCGCGCCGCGACAGCCGCATCCTCACGATCTACGAAGGGACGAACGAGGTGCAGCGCTTTCTCATACTCAAGGACCTGATCTCCCAGGCCGCCGCCTGGCCCCAGCTTCCCGAACACCGGGAGGAAGGGCCGGCTCGCACTCTTGCCGAATGGAAAAACAGGCTCCGAAGCCGCGCCAAAGAGGCGGCGAAACTTCTCGGCGACGCCTGCTGGTCCGACGCCATGCTCCAGCCCGCGCTGTTTCCGCTCGCGGAAATGACGGGCGAGATCCTGAAACTCGACTGCATCTATTACCGCATGGACTGGCTCGAGGCGCGGAAAACGCTCCTCGCCCAAAGCTCGGCGGATTATGTTCCCGCCATGCTCGCGGCAGGCCGGCGCGCGGCGGACCGGTCGGTATTGCGTCTTTCGCATCTTCTCGTGAAGTATGAAGCGACGTGGGAGCAGGTGAAGGCCGGCATGGACATGCCCGAGGTCCGCGCAGCCGATGCCGCTCTCGACGCGATGGAAATTAAACACATGGCGCTCCGCCCCTCGCCCGGCGTACTGAATGCCCCTGTCCGTATTCTCTCTATCGTCAGGCCCGTGGCCGATCTGTCCCCTTCGCCGCGTCTCACAGAGGGAGCGATACAGGAGCTCGTCTGGAAGATCGATCCCGAAGACCTCGCCGGCCTGTCTCAGGTCCTCGAGCTCAAGGCTGAGAGCGATTCCCGGGTGATCGTCGACGTGCTCATGCCCGGCGGGCCGGAGCACGAGCCTCTGCTCCGCAACGCCGCGGGCGCGCTCGCCGACAGCCTGCACAGGCCCGCCATCGACCCTGCCGCCGGACCAGAGGAGTACGTAAAAACCGTAAGGGACCTCGAGGTAATGCAGCAGTACGACCTCATCATCACCGGCGCGGACTGCCTTGACGGCGACCAGGGCCTCGGCGCCTATCTTGCCGGCGGCTTGAAGAGGCTCCACTACCGTAAGGAGCGTATCGAAATAAAACCGGACGGGACCGGCCTGGATCATGTCGCCCTTCCGGCAGTGATCGGCATCACGAGCGCTGCTCCCGGGCCCGTGATGAACATGGCCGAGGCCGTGCGTTCCGCCTTCTCAGAGATACGAATTATAAAACCGGAACACCCGGTAGCAATTCCAGGGCCTTCACGTTTCGGCCTGCCCACCGGAGTTGAAGCGGCCACAAAGACCATCACCACGGTCAAAGAAGCGGCGGGATATCTCAAGGCGTACGCTGCCTCCGCGAGCGCGGCAACGGCCCGCGAATACTCAGGGGAACTGTCTTCAATGAGCGCGCTTCCAAATGCGGACGCCGCATGGGCCATGCTCGATCCGCAGGAACAGAAATCGAACCTCGCCATTCTCCGCGCCTGCAGGCTCGCTGCGGACATCTTCGGCAGGGAGGCGCATGCCGTCATCGCCGCCCCCAGCGGCATGTGGCCGCAGCTCCTGGGGCTCGCGCAGGCAAACGGATGCGCGCAGGCCTTCTGCGTCGATACCGGGGAGGACAGGCTTTCGAACCACGGAAAACGCGAGCTGGTCCGCGCGGTAATGAAGACTCATGCCGCTCCGTTCATTGCGGCCGGAAAAGAGTGGGCGGGTTCGTTCGCGTACGTGGCGGGAGAAACCACGTCTGTTCAGAATTCCGTGCGGCTCCTCTCGGGAGTGATAGAAATAAAAAAGCAGGAAGCGGGCGTCCTGTCCTGCGCACTCCCGGCGTATGAAGGGAAGCTCGTCAGGCGGGAAAACCTCGCGGCAGCAGCCGCGTTCATCACCGTTGCCGAACAGGCCGAATTCCCGGTGCCCACGGCAGGCAAAGCGTTCGCGGCCTTTGTCCTCGGCCTCGCCATCGATTCCGAATGGCTGATGCCCCTGCGGCAGGTCGCGTCCCCGACGCTCTCCCAGGCGGACGTGATCATCAACCTCGGGTACGGGATCAAGGACCGCGCGGGGTTTGCGCTGGCGGAGGAACTCAGAAAAAAACTCGAGGCAATGGGCCTTGCTCCCCTGTTCGGCGCGACGCGCAAGGTGACCCAGGACCTGAAGCTCCTGCCGCTCGACGCGCAGATAGGCCAGACCGGCGTGCGCGTGAACCCCAGGCTCATCATCGCCCTCGGCGTCTCGGGCGCGCCACAGCACATCGACTACATCAGCGCCCGCGCCGAGATCCTCTGCTTCAACAAGGACGCCGACGCGCCGCTCATGAAGCTGAACCAGACCCGTCCCTCGCCGAAAGTGCACCCCATCGCGGGCGACCTCTTCGTGACGATACGGGAGCTCATCAGGGACCTGTCATGATTGCTCTCTGAAAGGTCAAGCGAGGAAAATATTTCAACACAGCATCTCGAAGACTCGATAAAGTTTAGGCAGGCGGGAAAAAAGGGAGGCAGCTGACAAGGTTACACCCTGCATGACGATCGGCGGGAAATCTTTTCCCAGGTCTTCTCGTCCATCTCGTCCTGATAGTCCTTGACCGGAAATTCCTTGCTGCACGACGTGCAGCGTAACGTCACGGCTCGTCAGCCGAACCGGAGCGTCACTTCTTTGCCGCACACTTTGCATTTCATATCATGCCCCTCGATTCACGATGCATGATTCATGATACCTGATGAACGATTCTTTCATTACAGCGTGCATCCTGTATCCTGCATCGGCTCATACTACTCCACGATATCCAGCTTGATCGACAATTCCCGGAGCTGGGCCGGGGTGACCTTCGACGGCGCCTCGGTCATGACGCAGATAGCCTTCTGCGTCTTGGGGAAAGCGATCACGTCGCGGATGGAGGTCGCGCCCGTTAAAATCGCCGTGATCCGGTCCAGGCCGAAGGCTATGCCGCCATGCGGCGGCGCGCCGTACTCGAGGGCTTCGAGCAGGAAGCCGAACTTTTTTTGCGCGTCCTCCTCGGAGATGTTCAGCAGCCCGAACATCTGCGACTGGACCTCAGAGCGGTGGATGCGGATGCTCCCGCCGCCGATCTCCGAGCCGTTCAGGACGATGTCGTATGCCTTGGCCCTTACTTTCAGCGGGTCGGTCTTCATCAGGGCGACGTCCTCGTCCTTGGGCCCGGTAAAGGGATGGTGCATGGCGTCATACCGCTTCTCCTCGGCATTCCATTCCACGAGCGGAAAGTCCGTGACCCAGAGGAAGTTGAAGGTGCCCTCGTCGATGAGGTTCAGACGCTTCCCCATGAGCAGCCGCAGATACCCGAGCGTATCGGCAACGACCTTGGGACCGTCGGCGATGAACAGCATGAGGTCGCCTGGCTTCGCTCCCAGCCGCTCGGCAATGGATTTTATCTGCCCGTCTTTAAAGAACTTGGCGATCGGCGAATCGAAACCGCTGTCCGTGACCTTGATCCAGGCGAGGCCCTTGGCCCCGAATATCTTCGCTTCGTTCGTAAGGTCGTCCACGTCTTTGCGCGAAAGACCGGCCATCCCCGGCGCGGCGAAGCCTTTCACTTTTCCGCCGAGTTCCACGGCCTGCAGAAACACTTTAAAGTCCGATGCTTTCGCAATGTCGGAAATATCTTTGAGCTCCAACCCAAAGCGGGTGTCCGGCTTGTCCGAACCAAAGCGGTCCATGGCGTCGTGATAGGTGAGCCGCGGGAAAGGCCGGGAAAGCTCGGTCCCCTTCACCTCTTTCATTACTGCCGCAAGCATTTCTTCCATCAGCGACATGACGTCGTTTTCCTCGACAAAGGACATCTCGAGGTCTATCTGGGTGAACTCGGGCTGCCGGTCGGCGCGCAGGTCTTCGTCCCGGAAGCACTTCACGATCTGGTAATAGCGCTCGAACCCGGCCACCATCAAGATCTGTTTAAAAAGCTGGGGAGATTGCGGGAGCGCGAAGAACATGCCGGGGTTCACCCTGCTCGGGACCAGGTAATCCCGCGCGCCTTCGGGCGTGCTCTTGGTCAGAAACGGCGTCTCGATGTCCACGAACCCGCGGCTGTCGAGGAAACCCCGGACGGTCTTTGCTATCGTATGGCGCGTGATCAGCACTTTCTGGAGGCTCGGCCGCCGCAAGTCGAGATAGCGGTACTTGAGCCGCAGGCTCTCAGCCACGTCGGTCTCGTCCTCGATCATGAACGGCAGGGCCTTCGCCTGGTTCAGGACCTCAAGACCGGTGACGAGCACTTCGATCTCCCCCGTCGGGAGTTTGGGGTTCACCGTATTGCCCGGCCGGGGAGCGACTTTTCCCGTGACCGCAAGCACGTATTCGCTCCGGATGTCATGCGCCAGTTCGTGAGCGCCGGCGGACGTCTCGGGATTGAAAACCACCTGCGTGACGCCGCCGCGGTCCCGGAGGTCTACGAAGATAAGCCCGCCGTGGTCCCGCCTCGTGTGCACCCAGCCCATGAGCGTCACGGTTGAGCCCACGTCCTTTTTCGTCAATTCGCCGCAGGTATGCGTCTTTTTCGATTTCACTGGTCCAAGTATCCTTCCTTGTATAATACAAAACAGGCTGGATAATAGCATCTCATGCGCCACAAAGTCAAGCACCCGATGGCCATTATGAGCTGTTTCTCACACAAATATGTTATAGTAGAAGGCATGACGGCCCGTCTGCCCGCACTGCTGCTCTGCGTCTTGCTGATGGTACCAGCAACGCAAGCCTATCCCCAGCAAAAACCCCAAAAACCTCTGACGAAGCTCAGGCTCACGTATACGACGAAACACGGCGGCCTCAAAACAGTCCTCACGCCGTCAAAGAGGACCATGCCGAAGCTCGGCCTGGCGCTGGCAGGCGGAGGAGCCAAGGCCGCGGCGGCAATAGGGGTTTTGAAGGTGCTGGACAAAGAAGGCATCCCTATCGCCGCGATCGCAGGCACGAGCTTGGGAGCGGGCGTTGGGGGCATGTACGCCGCGGGCTACACCCCGGACGAGATCGAACAGATATTCCTCGCAAACGACTGGAACGATATCTTCAGCGACACGCCCGCTCGCGCCTTTCTTACGCAGGAACAAAAGGAATCGGGCGGCCGCCATTTGCTCGAGTTCACGTTTTACCAGGGCCGGTTCATGCCGCCTTCGGGACTGACGGCGGGGCAGAAGCTGACGAATATGCTCGCGTCAAAGACGCTCGCCGCGTCGTTCGAGGCGGACCTGGACTTCGACAAGCTGAAGGTCCCCTTCCGTGCCGTGGCCACGGACCTCGAGACCGGAGACGCCGTGGTCCTGGGCAATGGCCTGCTCCACGAAGCCCTCCGCGCAAGCGCGGCGATCCCGCTCGTGTTCCAGCCCGTGGAGTTCCAGGGGCGCCTGCTCGTGGACGGCGGTCTCATCAACAACCTTCCCGTCGACGTGGTAAAGTCACTCGGCGTCGATGTTGTGATCGCCGTGGACTCATCGGCAAAGCTCGAGAAAAAAGAGCGTCTCAGTTCGCTCGTCGAGATCATGAGCCAGTCCATCTCCCTGCAGATGCGGCGCGAATCGGAGCGGCAGGCGTCGCTCGCCCAGATCGTGATCACGCCCGATACCTCGGACTACTCGTTCACGGACTTTCCTTCCATGAAGGAGATCATCAAAAAAGGGGAAGAGGCCGCGCGCGCCGCGCTGCCGCGCATCCGCGAGCTCATGCGGCCGAAGGCCACAGCGAAGGCGGGGGCCGAGCGCTTCCGCATCACCAGCCTGATCGTACGCGGAAACGTAAAGATCCCCGAGGCCGCGATACGGTACGCCATGGCCACGTCTCTTCCCGCGGGCGAAGCCTCCCCGGACGACGCGCTCTCGGCCCTCGCGGAAGTCTACAGGCTCGGCTGGTTCTCCGACGCCGCGCTCGACCTGGAGAAGGAGGAACGAGGAACTCGCGCAATCTTGACGGTCGAGGAGAACCCGGTGGTCTCGGGCATCGAGGTATCGGGAAACACCATCATGACCACCCGGGAAATCACGTCCTCGCTTGCCTGGCAAAAAGGCCAGCCGCTCAACGTGACCCGGCTGTCTTCGGCGCTCGACACCATCGTGGAAACCTGCAAAAAAAAGGGGTACCTGCTCACGCGCGTGGAGCATGCGCACGTGAACGCGGATACGGGCGTTCTTGAACTCAGGATGTACGAAGGCCGCGTGGATTCGGTGAAGATCGTGGGCCAAAGAGATACCGATCTGTCCCTGGTCCGCCGGGAGACCAGGACCGCGACCGGCAAGCCCCTGAACTTCGAAACCGCCGCATACGATATCCAGCATCTTTATGCTTTGGACTACTTCGAGTCCCTGTCCGTTGACGTGGCGAAGAGCCCGCAGGGCGGCGTGGACCTCACGCTCAAGATCAAGGAAAAACCGACGACCAAAGTCCGGCTCGGCCTGCGCTACGATCTCGAGGACCGGTTCACCGGGCTCACGGACATCGTGGAGGACAATATTGACGGCCGGGGAATCAGGGCCTACCTGAACATGCGCTACGGAAATTATACGGACATCACGCTCGGCTACCATTCGCCCGTTCTTTTGAGCTACTACTTCGTGCACACGGTCGAGACCTTCTACCAGAACCGCAATTTCTTCATCTACCAGGACAAGCACAAGGTGAACGAGCTGGAGTTTACGAGGACCGGCGCCGAGCTCGCCTTCGGCTACCAGTGGTTCCGTTTCGGCGACACATACCTGCGGTACCGCTATGCCGCGGACAAAACCGAGGAGACCCTTGGGATCAGCCCTGCCCGCACGGTTCTGCGTATCGGCAGCCTTGCGCTCCTGAGCACCGTGGATACGAGGGACAAGAGCGCCTTCCCGCACACGGGCGTCCTGTTCAAAGGCTCACACGAAATTGCAAATCCCGACTACGGCGGAGACAGCGAGTTTTCCAAGACCTCGCTCTCCCTTCAGGGGGCCGTGCCGATGGGCGAGCGGCATACGCTCATCCTCGAAGGGTCCGCGGGCCTCGGCAGCGGCGTTCTTCCCTATGAAGAACAGTTCGGAATCGGCGGCGCGGATTATCTTCTGGGCTTTCCGCTTATGGGGTATCAGCGAAGGGAGTTTACCGGGAGGGACGAGTTGGGTTTTTCGGCGTCGTACCGCTTCAGGATCACGGATTACCAGCTCAGGGCCGTCAAGGCCCTGTACCTAAACCTGACCGCCCAGGCCGCCAATGTCTGGGACAGCAGGGACGCGATGTCGGTGGACGACCTGCGTCATGGAGCGGGCGTGGGTCTGCACGCGGACACCATCATCGGGCCGGTGCGGCTCGATTACGGCATCGGCGACCAGCACCGGTATGCGGTCTACTTCTCGGCGGGATTTGATTTTTAGCTGAATGAAGGGGCGTGAAGAGGACACACCACAGGCGTGCCGTGGGGACAACGCTGGACAAGGGCCGTATTAGCCCTTTGCGGCCTTCAGGAGCTTCTCGAGCTTGTCAGCCCCCACGCATTCCCTCGCGTAGGCGCACCACTCGACACAGGACGTGCCCATCGGCCGGGAGTTCAAATGGCCGCACTTCGCGCACGCGGTCTCGGGCTCATCGCTCCAGATCTCGATCTTCTCGCCGCACTTCTGGCAACGGATGTCCTCGGGCTTGGGCTGGCGGATTTCTATGCTTCCTGGGCAACCTTCTTTAAACATGATAGTATATTACCCGCCCTGAGAAAAAAAATCTATGATGCATATCATATGGCTCAGGACGCCGATTGTCCGTCCCTACTCCTTTTTAGCGTCTTCTATTGCTATCTTGAAATTATAGGGGATGATCTGCCGGTTGACTTCCACCGGGATGAAGAGGTTGAATGTCCTCCCCTTGAGTCCGGCAGCTGCTTCGGTGTCGAGCGTGAACAACGGCTTGATGTCATAGCCCTTTTTCTGCTGGGACATATAAATATTATTGACGGGGATGACTGCTTCCTGCACCGAGACGCCGGGCTGCACAACCTGGTCGGGGATGAGGTTGTTCCTGTTCTGGTAGTTGATCCCGGAATGCATGATCCGGTACGTGCGGCTGTTCACATCCGTATACTCGGCGCGCTCCCAGAGTATTTTCATCGGGTAGGACGTAAGGTTCGTAAAGACCATCTGGAACGTCTGCTCGCCGACGGAAACCGATAGAGAGATCGCTTTGTCCTGGAACCTGATCTCGCTCGCCTGCACCGGAGCGACCAGGCGATACTTCAACCGGTACCGGATGAGCTTTTCCAGCTTGACGGTGATGGAATCGCCGTCCTTGATGTCGCGAAGGGCGAGGGACTTCGGCTTATACGAGTCCTTTCGCACCTCCAGGACCGCTTTGGCCGCAAGCGCGGGGTCTTTCGGCACCTTGACGGTAATCGCGGCAGGCGAGCGGTATTTCAATTCTTTCAGCTCGACGCCGGAAAGGACGCTGACGTCCGCGTCCGGCGGGTCCGTAATCACCTTAAAGCGTTTTGTAACTACGCTTGAACACCCTGAGACAAAAAATCCTATGAGCGCCAGAACCAGATATTTTTTCATTTGCCCTCCCGGAGCGTGCAGGGAACGTTTCAATAGCTATATAATACCACAGGATTGCCGTCTGCCGCAAGAATCCTTGCGCAAGCTTTCAGCGGCGTTCCCGCGCAGGACGACAGGCCCCGCAAATAAATTCGGACCGCAGCCGATAAATTGACTTGAATTTGCTTCAAGAGGCAACTATAATAAGTATTCAAGTCACCTACTCTGGGTCAGGAGGGCGTAAGAACATGGCGGTAAAAAAAGGCGCAAAGAAGAAAAAGGCTGCCAAACCAAAGGCGAAAAAGGCGGCCAAAAAAACCGTCAAAAAAACCAGCGCGAAGAAAACGACAAAAAAAACGGTAAAAAAATCCGCCAAGAAGGCCGCCCGGCCCTCTTCACCAACGGCCGGCCAGCCGGTGCGGATCTCCGCGGCCACGCAGAAACGGCATGAAGTATTGAAAAAACTTCTATTAAAAAAGCGGAACGAGGTCGTCGAAGGCCTGGAAGTCCAGATGGGCCGCAAGCTGACGAGGGAAACGGGCCAGAAGATCGATTCGGCCATGGACAGCGCCGACCAGTCCGCGCTGGACGTGGACGAGGGCATCGATTATTCTCTCCTCGAAATGAAGTACGAACAGTACAAGGACATCGCCGATGCGTTTCGCAAGCTCCAGAGCAAGGCCTACGGCCTGTGCGAAGAGTGCGGTCAGGAGATCGCTCTAAAACGGCTCGAAGTAAATCCCCTCGCGCGCTACTGCATCGAGTGCAAGACGCTCAAAGAGGGCCTGGAACGGATACAGAAAGAGGAGACGAGGTTCAAAGAATAAAATCCAAATCCAAAACGCCAAAGTTTTTGAATTTCGATTGTTGATTTTTTGGATTTTTATCTCCGCACTTTTTCTTGACAAAAACGACGCAATCCGGTATCGTAGGCCTCTAAAAATTTTACCGGGGCGGTGTAGCTCAGCTGGTAGAGCAGGGGAATCATAATCCCTGTGTCCGGGGTTCGAGTCCCTGCACCGCCACCATTTTCCCTCTCGCTGAAATCATTTTTTCCTTCCCATGCTTACAACAAAAGTCAAACAGACCGTAGAGCATTTCTGCATGTTGAAGCCCGGAGACCGCGTCGTCGTCGCCGTCTCGGGAGGGCCGGACTCGGTCTGCCTGCTGAGCGTCCTCGCTGAATTGTCCTGGGAATACGGCCTCACTCTTCACGTCGCCCACCTGGACCACATGTTCCGCGGCAAGGAATCCGCGGACGAGGCGTTGTTCGTTGCGGGCCTCGCGGAGAAGCTGGGCGTCCCCGCGACCATCGGGAAAATCGACGTGCCGGCCTTCTGCCGCGAACGCGGGCTGTCCTCACAGGAAGGGGCGCGGACGGCGCGGTACGGGTTTTTCAGCAGAGTTGCAGAGGCAACCAGGTCTTCTCGCATCGCCACGGGCCATACTGCCGATGATCAGGCGGAAACGTTTCTGATGCGACTCCTGCGCGGGGCCGGCGTCTCGGGTCTCTCAGGCATACCGCCCGTCCGGGAGAACATCATCCGCCCTCTGATTGAAATTACGCGACAGGAGGTGCTGGAACACGTCAAAGAGGCCGGCCTTGCGTTCGTGACCGACCCTTCGAATAGCAAGCCGGCGTATACGCGCAATAAGATCAGGCTTGACGTTATTCCCGTGCTGAAGCAGTTCAACCCCCGGATCGTTGAGACACTCGCATCCGAGGCGTCGCTCTTGAGAGATGAAAACGATGCCATGGAAGCCTGCCTCACAACATTCGTTCCCGGAATAATCAGCCGGGAAAGAGACTTCGTTGTTTTCAAGAGAGAAGAGTTCAATGCCTTGCAGCAGGCATTCAGGCGCAGACTGTTCAAACGGGCCGTAGACCTTGCCGGCGCGGAGTCGTCAGGGTTATCCTCGGTCCAGATCGACGAGGCGCTCGCGTTCATGGCCGCTGCCGGGGCCGGCAGGACCATGCGTCTGCCTCACGGCCTTACGGTCGAACGCGAGTACGGGAAATTCATCATCTCTCTCCAAGCCGCGTCACAGTCCTTTTCCCATACCCTCGCCCTGCCCGGAACCACCCCGATTCCGGAGATAGGGATGGAGGTGGAGACGACCGTCCGGGAAACGAGGGATGACGGAAGAGAGACGAGGGACGAACGTGCGGAAAATTACCTCTGGCACGCCGAGTTCGATTATGCTAAGATAGTGCTTCCCTTGACGGTCAGGTCCAGGCTGCGCGGAGACCGGTTCTGCCCCACGGGCATGGGAGGCAGGAGCAAAAAACTCCAGGACTACTTCGTTGACGAGAAACTTCCGCGGCGAAAACGAGACGCCGTTCCCCTGCTCGTGTCGGGAGACGACATCCTATGGGTCGCGGGGCTCAGGACGGACGAGCGGTTCCTGCCAGGCGTGAAAACGAAAAGAATATTGGTCGTCAGAGTAAAAAAAGACGACAGGGACAATACATGATGCATGAGAAAGTTTTTTGTCCTGCATCGTGTATCCTGCATCCCCCGTTTCATTTCAGTAATCATCAAGGAGGAATTCATGGTCGGTATCGATTTCGGCAAACCGTTTTTCACCAGCGAGGAGATTCAGAGAAAGATTCACGAGCTCGGGGCCAGGATCTCGGCGGACTATGCGGACAAGGACCTGCTCGTCGTCGGCGTGCTCAAAGGCGCGCTCTTTTTCATGTCCGATCTGCTCCGTTCGCTCAAAATCTCGGTCAGGATGGATTTCATCCACTGCACCAGCTCGTCCTCCAAAGGCATGGGCGGAAATCCGGTGCAGATGCTGTGTGACATGAAAGAAGACATCAAAGGAAAGCACGTCCTGCTCGTGGAGGACATCGTGGACTCCGGCGTCACGCTCCAATATCTCAAGCAGAAGCTGCTGGACCGGGGACCGGCTTCGCTCAAGGTCTGCGTGCTCCTGGACAAGGCGGACCGGCGGCAGGTGCAGATCGAGGCGGACTACCCCGGTTTCCGCATTCCCAACAAGTATGTCGTCGGCTACGGCCTTGACTACAAGGACCGCTATCGCAATCTGCCCTACATAGCGGTGCTCCCGATGGAAGA
Organism: Nitrospirota bacterium; assembly: GCA_041476485.1. GTDB lineage: Bacteria > Nitrospirota > UBA9217 > UBA9217 > UBA9217 > JBAZLV01. The sequence goes on along the minus strand of JBGOTO010000038.1, from coordinate 824 downwards.
GCGCCAGGGATAACAGCCGATAAACTGTTGTCAGTAACACGGGAATATGTTAGTATCCACCTTGCTGAATTGCAGATTGTAATTTGAATTGGATGAAATTCATCCAATTTTACTTCTCAATCTCCAATTTCAATTTACCCTTACTAAACGGCTTCGGAGGTTTTAACCGGTGGGCGCATTCTATAAAAATCTGGCGCTGATACTGCTCTTGGTGGTCGTATCGGTGCTCATCTTCAATCTTTCAACTTCAATCAATCAAACGGCGGTGCAGATCCCCTTCAGCGACGTTATGGACAAAATCTCGAACAACGAGGTGAACGACGTCACAATCAGGGGTATGGAGATGTCCGGCAATTTTAAGACAGGCAAGGCGTTCAAGACCAACCTGCCGGACTATCCCGATCTTGTGAAAGACCTGCGCTCCAAGGGCGTGAAGATCAACGCTGAGCCCGTCAAGGAATCCCCCTGGTACAATTTCCTCGTCGTCTGGGCGCCGCTGATTCTCATGGCGGTCTGGTTCCTCTTCATGATGCGAAACATGCAGATGGGCGGAAACAAGGCGCTCTCCTTCGGCAAGAGCAAGGCCAAGCTCCTGAACGAGAGCTCCAAGAAGGTGACTTTCAGCGAAGTTGCCGGCATGGACGAGGCGAAGGTCGAGGTCCAGGAGATCATCGAGATTCTGAAGGACCCGCAGAAATTCCAGAAGCTCGGCGGCAAGATCCCCAAGGGCGTTCTGCTCGTAGGCCCTCCGGGAACCGGCAAGACGCTCCTGGCGCGTGCCATCGCGGGCGAGGCGGGTGTGCCGTTCCTTTCGATCAGCGGCT
>JBGOTO010000037.1:0-20510 GCA_041476485.1 Nitrospirota bacterium | reverse complement strand
TGCTTTCAGCTTTTGCCAGCAACCTCGTCTTCCCTTGCCAGCGCCCGGTTGATGCTCGATGTATTCACGCCGAGATGACGCGCAATCTCTGCGCCGGACAGGCCAAGCTCATTCCGACTTCGTCTCGCGATGGTCATTCTGGCTTCACTGGCTTTGCGACGTCTGTTTCCTCTTTTTATTTCCTCAGCACTGACTTTGTTTCGTTTGCATTCCTCCCGGATAATGTCGGCAATCGTGCGGCCACTGCGCCGGAGTTTCAATTGTCGTATCTGCTTTTCCTCGGCTTCTTTGAATATGGCCGTGACAAAATCGCCGCTTCCGAGGATTCGTTCGTCGTATTCGGTCTTCTGCCCTTTTCTCTGCGCTGATTGGACCTGGGACCAGCCTCCAAGGCTGCGGACAAGCCCTCCGCCGATCAACTCCGGCTGGTGACCCATGCTGATTCCCTCTTGCACGAATCGTCGATATGCGTTCCGCGCTCTTCGTATTGTGTCGTTGAATTGGAGCAGTACATAAGCCGTGTCCATCCAGGGGCATTCTCTTTTGTTCATCACGGCGTTGTGGCCGCTCCAGGGATAGCGGTCCAACTCTTCTACGGTCTTTACCATCCCGGCTCGCATGGGATTGAGATGGATGTACCGGATCAGGGCCAGAAGATAGTTGTCCTCATCACAGAGGATGGATTTGTAGCGGTTCTCGAAGAGATGGCCGGTGCGGCGATGGCGGCGATTGAAATACAGAGCGTACCAGGTGAGGAGTTTTCGCATGACGGTGGAGATGCCGGACTTGCCGCTCTTGAAAAGGATGTGGACGTGATTGTCCATGAGGACCCAGGCATAGACCGTGCATTTACCCTCCGTGACGGTCTGGCCGAGTCTTTCGAGGAACCGGGCTTTGTCTTCGTCGTCTCGGAAGATGTTCGTCTTGTCGATCCCCCGGACCATGATATGATGAAGAGCGCCGGGGACGTCTAATCGCGCTTGGCGAGGCATGAAACGATTCTATCGAAAATCATCTGCGCTGTCAAGCTGAAAGCACTCTATGAACCAACGTCCCCAAGTGTTCCCAAGTGTTCCTTAGGATGTCCCGCAGGTGTCCTATCTGTTCCAATAGCCACCTACTATGATGGATGGCCCCCGCGACCAACGTGTTAGCTGCCTGCGCTCTTGTGCTCATTGGCGTCAATTACTTCTTGAATCTTAGAAAATGGAACGACTATAGCAATACCTGTATTTATCCGCGCGGGAGACATCTCATCAGACTTGTCTGGCTCTATACGATCTTGGGTCTGAACGCGCACATCAAAGTGCCCGTGGATTAAGCCAAGCAAATAGAATATTGGGCTGTTTTGAGCGTGCATTACTTGGCCCTTTATCATCCTTGAAACGCCGAGATTTAGGAACACCGGCGAGCCGCTCAATCCTCCGATCGAGCGCGCCTCGATCAGATAGGCTTCGATTTCTCCAAATTCGGTAATTACTCGCTCTTCAGAGAGACATGCCAAATTGCCAACTCGAACAATCGGAATGTTGCGGTGAGCACCATGGTGATGACTGAATAGGCCAGTGATAAAGACCTCTTCTCCGAGCGCGACCTCCTGTTCTTTCATCACCGTATCGGTGACACACATTTTGTTGGAAATAATCAAGTGGTCGAGGTCATCAGGCACCGTTACAGAAAGGATAGCGACGTCTACTGTTTGGTCTGTAGGATGATAGAGCCAAGCACCAAGGGGTGTCTCTATCCATTTCGCTTCACCGGTTTTTGTGTTCGATCGAAACCAAACCTGATCAAGCCCTCGCCTTCGGATTTCATCGATGACGTGGCGTGCTGTTACGGCATAGGCTGCGCCTGTTAATTCATTCCCGATAAAGAAGGCTGACCCGGCCATGCGAAAGATCCCATCGGCCATTCTGTAGCCCAAGAATGCCACGCTCTTCCGGACGTTGTCTGAGACTATCATAAAGCAGCTACCAATTATTAAGTAGGTCTATCCATGCACGCAAAATGCGTGCATGGTTGGGTTGCGTAATGCCCAGGTGACCTGATTTTTTACGATTATATGCCTGACGCACAGCGATGTCAACGAAGTCGATTGGGGTATGGACCGACTCGGGGGGACCGACTCGGGGACGTTGATGCATACGATGCTTTCCGTCCTTCGAGTGACCCCATCCCTCCAAACGATTCTCTTCCACCCGAATCCCTGAAGTATCAAAGCACTAAAACTTCTTCGTCCGCTGGTACGCCTTTGCCTGGTGCATGAATGCTTCGAGACGGGTGAGGGTCTGGGAGTCTCCCTGGCCTTCGTAGGCGATGTTCAGTAGAGGGATGTTGTCGTGGTCTTCCTGCACGCGCTTGAGTACGGCCGACGCGATCGTGCCGGGCATGCAGGTGAAGGGCATGACGTTCACGATGCCGGAAACGCCCCGGTTGATGTAATCGATGGCCTTGCCGATGGACAAAACGGCCTCTCCCTCGAACGAATGGTGGATGTATGGCCCGGCAACGCGCAGGGTCTGTGCGATGCTCGGCTCGTGCAGACTTCGGAGGTTCCCGTTGAAGCCGCTCAGGAGCCGCCGCTCGTCCTTGTGCTGCACCCGTTCCGTCACGTAGGCCTTGAGCAGCGCCTTCCACGCCCGGTTCCTTTTCGCCGAAACCTTGGCCGTGGCGTTCAAATACATGAGCCATTCGGAGATGGGCGCGACCCACGCTTCGCCGCCGAGCGCCTCGATCTGCTTCACGACGTTCTCGTTGCTGAACCGGTTCGAGCGGATGTATATTTCCCCCACCACGCCGATCACGGGCCTTGTCCGTTCCGTGATGTCGATGCCGGAGAAGTCCTCATAGGTCTCCCGCAGCACCGGCAGGAGGTCCGCTCTTTTCTCGATGGCGGCGGTCACGCGCTCGAGCGCGGTGTGGTAGACGCGGTCCGTGCGGCCCTTTTGCTTCTCGTACGGCCGGTATTCCCACAGCGCCTTCTGGAGCATGTCCACGGCGAACGCGCCGCGCCAGCTCATGAGCACGAAATTCCTGTCGAGCGAGCGCACGTCGTTGTGGAGCGATTCATCCTGCATGGGCGAAAGGATCTCCAGGCGCTCGAGCCCGACGCGGTCGAGCACCTGCCGGTGGTAGCGGTGGTACTGGCCGAAACGGCAGGGGCCCTTGCCCGACGGCATGAAGAAGGCGGTCTTTTCGGGGTCGAACCCCGGCTTGCGCGCGGCCTTGAGCATGTCTCCCGTGGTGAGCGCGAGCGGGTAGCACTCGCGGCCCGAGCTGAATTCCCTCCCGAGCCGCAGCGTCTCGTCGTCGGACTCCGGCAGAACGTCCGCGTCCACGCCGCACGCCCGGAACGCCGCGGCAAGGGCGAACGCATGGTCGGTCATGCGCGGGAAAAGCACTTTTTTCGCGCTGAGCGACCCGTTGCTCCTCTTCGGGACGTGCACGGAAACGCGCGTCTTGTAGTTGTTCCCGGCGTTCTTGAGGCTGTCCAGGAACGCCTCGATCCTCGTGATCGCCCCGGCGTCCGCGCTGTGCTCGTCGATCTCGAGCTGGAGGAACGGCTTGCCGCCCATCTCCTGCCGAAAAAAGTGGGTGATGAACGAATCAGGCCCGCACCCGAAGTTCGTGATATAGACCGGGTAGAGGTTCGGGTGCTCGCGGATGAACCGCGCCGCCGCGATGATCTTCTGCCCCGATCTCCAGTACATGTTCTCGTGGCCGGAAAGATCCACGCTGTGGAGCGGAAGAAAATCCATGGGGATCGCCTGGACGCCGAGGTCGCGTATCTTGGACGGGAGGTTCATGTTCGCGCCGGGATCGCAGGTGTTGTAGTTCCGGCCGACGAGCACGAGCGCCGGCTCTCCGGGCTTGAGCCGGGACAGGGCCTTGCGGCCTTGTTCCAGTGCCGCGAGGGAAAATTTTTCCTGCGCCTGTTGGGCGCGCTGCTGCGCCCGTTTCACCGCTCCCCTGCTCTTCCCGAGCAGCCTGCCGAGCGCCTGCATGGTTTTGTTGAAATGGCGCTCGTCCTGCAGATACAGGACGGGCTCTATCGTCTTCGTGTCGCCGAAGCGGATGGACGTCCTGGCGATGTACGGCATCGCCTGGGCATAGGGACAGGCCTGTGCCGTGTTCGACTCGTCATGGGGAGAAGGGAACTGGATGTAGCTCGGCATGAACAGAATGTCGACTTTTTTATCGAGAAGGTCCTGGAGGTGCCCCAAAGCGATTTTAGCCGGGAAACAGGTCTCCGCGACCGTGGCTTCGAGCGCCCTGTTGATGAGCGTGCGGTTCGTGCGCTCCGACAGCGCCACGCGGTACCCGAGTTCGTTGAAAAAGGTCCGCCAGAACGGCAGGTAGTCGTTCAGGTACAGCATGCGCGGGATACCGATCGTGGGCGCTTTCTTGCCCGCGGGCGGGGACGCCTCCGCGGACACGAGCTGGCCCTCGCGGAGGGAGAACAGGTCCGGCGCCGCGTCCTGAGATGCCGCTTTTTTCTTCACGTCGTATTTTTCGCACCGGCTGCCGTAAAAGAGCGGCTTCTCGCCGTCGAAGCTCACGCGCCTGATGTCGCAGCGGTTCGAGCACTCGGCGCACTCGAAGGTCGTTATGGTGTAGGCGCGTTTGGAGAGATCGAAGCCTTTGAAGGCGCTCGCACCCGAGCCTTCGCGCATGGCGAGGAGAGCAACGCCGATTGCGCCCGTGACCTCGTGGTGCGGCGGCACCGTAATGGGCTTGCCGGTGACTATCTCGAAGGCGGACACGACCGCGCGGTTCGCCGCAACGCCGCCCTGGAAAAAGATCCGGTCGCCGACGCGCTTGCCCGCGACCACTTTGTTGAGGTAGTTATAGACGATGGAGTATGCAAGCCCGGCGGTAAGCTCTTCCACGCTCGATCCGGTATTCATGGAATGCACCAGGTCCGACTCCATGAACACCGTGCAGCGCTCCCCGAACCTGCAGGGGGACTCGGCCCCGAAGGCCCGGCCCTCGAACTCCTGCTTGATGCGGATGCCGAGCCGCTCGGCCTGCTCCTCGAGGAACGAGCCCGTGCCCGCGGCGCAGGCTTTGTTCATTTCGAAATCGACCACTGTCCCGTCCCGCAAGCTGATGTATTTCGAGTCCTGTCCGCCGATTTCGAAGATCGTGTCCACTGTGGGGTCGATGGCCGCCGCTGCCGCGGCCTGCGCCGTGATCTCGTTCCGCACGACGTCCGCGCCGATCATGTCTCCCGTCAGATACCTGCCCGAGCCCGTGGTCCCGGCGCCCAGGATCTTTACCCGTGTGCCGACTTCCGCTCCAACTTCGGCAAGCCCCTGCTTCACCGCTTCGATCGGCCTGCCCGCAGTGGGAAGATAGCGTTTGGACAACACCCGTTGGCTCTTGTCGATCACGACGACGTTCGTGGATACGGAGCCGACATCCACGCCGAGATACGCTTCTATCAACTCATCCGGCAGTCTGGCCGCCCATCCATCCGATCTGGGCGCGGCATCGCAGCCGGGATTCGGCATGATGCCGCCTGGCCGGGAGAGCCGGCTCATGCCGCCGGGCGCGGTCTTTTCTTGCGCTCCGAGAAACGCGGACAGGGCGGCGACTCCGCGGTAAGCGACATCGTGTCCTTTCTGCTGCATAACCATGTGCGCCGCGCCGATGGCCCCGGAGGTATTGAAATGCTCCGGCACAACCATCTCGTGGTCGGACAATTTCAGCACGTCGCGGAAGGCCCTCTGCATGCCGGGGTTGGCGGCAACGCCTCCCAGGAACAGGACAGGAGTGGAAACTTTCTTGCCTTTCCCCACGGTGGCCTTGAAGTTCCGCGCCATGGCGTAGCACAGCCCCGCGACGATGTCATGGACCGGCGTTGCGATCTGCTGCAAATGGATCATGTCGCTCTTCGCGAAGACGCTGCACCGTCCGGCCACGCGCGGAGGGCTTTTCGACTGGAGGGCCAGAGAGCTGAACTCCTCGATGGTGAGGTGGAGGCGGGTCGCCTGCTGGTCGAGGAACGAGCCCGTGCCCGCGGCGCAGGCCGTGTTCATGGAAAAGTCTTCGATGTTGGTTTCGCCGGAAACTTTGTCGCGCGCGAGGATAATGAGCTTCGCGTCCTCCCCGCCCAACTCGATGACGGTCCGTGCCCCGGGGTGGAAGCGGCCCGCGAAGGCCGACTGGGACAGGATTTCATTGATGAATGCGGCGCCGATGGCCCCGGCCGCCTGCTTGCCGCCGCTGCCGGTTATCCCGGCGGCCCGGACCCTGCCTTCGGGAAATTTCGCGAAGAGGGCCGTGAGCTCGCTCTCGAGCGAGCGGAGGGGGTCGCCCTTGATCCGGGTATACGTCTCGGAGCGGACCGTCTTGTCCAAATCGAGGAGCGCCGTCTTGATGGTTACCGAGCCGATATCAATTCCGAGAAAGAGGTCTTTTCGCATGTGCCTTCCTTGCCAGAGAACAGAAATAATCGGGGAACGTACGACGGGCTTATTATAGTAAGATAGGACGCGTTAGTCAACCCCATCACTGAAATGATTTATTCGGCGCAGGAATGACCCAAAAAAAGCAAAAAAACACGCATACGGAAAAAATGCTATAATAATTCGTGAAATCAGCCTTAAGGGGCACTATGCTTTCAACGAACGGCGATATAAAAGATATGACCATTCCCTGGCTGCTCCAGGACCTTCGGAATGGCCGCAGGACCGGTACGGCGGCGTTCGAGCGCGACGGGGCGGCCACAAAGGTCTTTTTCAAGCAGGGAGACGTCATATCCGCTGCATCAAGCGGAGATGACGAGAGGCTGGGAGAACTCCTGCTGGGCTCGGGAAAAATCACGAAGGACCAGCTCGATAAATCGTTCCAGCTCGTGAACAAATCCGGCAAGAGGCTGGGCGCCGTCTTGTTTGAGATGAGAGCGATCACGCCCCAGGTTCTGGTCGCCCACGTGAAACTGCAGGCGAAGCTGAACATTCTGGACCTTTTCAGATGGCGCGAGGGAAAGTACCGGTTCGACAACGGCCTTCTCCCCGGCGCTGAAGTCGTCCCGTTCCCGATGAACACCGAAGAGCTGGTCCTCGAGGGTGTCCGCGCTCTCGACGGGCAGATAATGCAGAGGTCGCTCCCGCCCCTCAATACCCTTGTACGCCCGGCTGTGGGTCCGTCTCCTCTCCTCCAGGGCTCCTCCCTGAATGAGGACGAGTTGAAAGTGTTCTCGTTCATTGAAGGGAGCAACAGCATCCAGGATATTTGCTGCTTGTCCGGCCTCGGCGATTTCAACACGCTCAAATCGATCTTTGTGCTTCTGGCCCTCCGGGTGGCGGAAACGGGAGAGGTCAAGGCCCAGCAAGAGGTCTCGTGCGACGTGGTGCGCGAAGCCTATGCGGCCAAGGATGAGATAAAGAAAACGGGCCCCGAAGCAGGCAAAGTGTCGATCGCCAGGGAGATGATACAGCATGCCTACGACAGTCTGGAACTGCAGAACTACTACGAACTGCTCGGCGTCGGCCACAGCGCGACTGCGGAAGAAATCAAAAAAGCTTACTTCAGTCTCGCCAAGCTCTACCATCCTGACCGGCATTCCGACCCCGAACTGGCGGACATGAAACAGAAGCTGGAGACGCTTTTTGAAAGCATCAACGAAGCGTTCAGCGTCCTGAGCGTGCAGGGAAAGCGAAATCAATACAACCTCGACCTTTCGAGCGGGACCAAGACGTACAGGAAAAAAACACCGCAACCGTTGGACGAGGAGGAAAACAAAAAGCTTTCCGCGGCGGCCCAGTTCACCGAAGGCATGAAACAATATCGCGTGCAGAATTTTTGGGGGGCGGAAGAGGCGTTCCGATGGGCCGTGCGCTTCGACCCGTCCAATCCCGAATATGTCTATCATCAGGGTCTCGCGCTTTCACGCATGCCCCGGAGACGCCACGAGGCGGAAGAGCACTTCGTAAAGGCCGTCGGCCTGGCGCCGTCAAAAATCGAGTATTACCTGGAACTGGGGAATTTCTACGAAAAGAACGGGCTGAAGGAAAAAGCGCTGACCGTGTATCGGAATGCATTAAAGCGCGATCCGAATTCGGACAAGATCAAACAGGCCATAAAGAGCACAGGCGGGTGAACATCGCTGGACATCCGCAGCAACTCATCGCGTCGTCAAGCGCGGCCGTCGCTCCGGGCCGCCCTTTTTTAACTGCCGCACCGTAATACGCGAAGATCCGTGACTACTCAGGTCTGCTGCGGAGCGCAGGCGCAATAAAGCGCGCGGCAACCGACGCACGGACATCAAGCGAGGTAGGGTTTGCGGTCAACTCCGAAATTTCCTTAATTATCCGGCGCGCCTTGCGCAAAGCGAAGCAGCTGACTTGAGTAGTCACGAAGATCCAAAAAACGTTTGGGGGAGAGCTATGGCAGGAACGAATAATCCGGGCGAAGACAAGGCGTGGGAAATCCTTGCAACACTGAAACCGGAGGACGTGTGCAAAGCGGCTTCCGTCGCCTACGATGCGGAGACCGGCAGCTACCGTATACGGTCATTCGGCATGGACTTCGACCTGTGCGTTCGGGACAAGACCATAGCAAGCTCGGCGCCGGGAAGCGCCGTGCTGCTCCAGAAGCTCGGCTATTTTTTCCGCCTCTCGGTCCTCTGGTACCTCGTGGGCGCTAAAGACATTTCCTGCACCGGGAATCCGGTGAAGATCGAGAATATGAAGGGCGGCGATACGTTCATCAGGGGGTCGCATGTGCTGCCGCTCGATGCCGTGGCGCAGAAGTACGGGAAGAACAGGGAAAGTTTTATCGGAAAGGGGAAAAGCCTGAGCGGCGGGATTGCGAAGTTCGGCGACGCGGCAATTCAGCTTTTTCCGCTGCCGAGGGTCCCCGTCGTCCTCGCCCTTTGGCTGGAAGACGAAGAATTCCCGGCGCGCGCCGATCTCTTGTTCGACTCCACCTGCGCTCTCCAGCTGCCCCTGGACATCATCTGGTCCATAGCCATGATGAGCGTGCTCATCATGTTGTAGGCCCTCGCTGGTCTGTTCTCTCGCGGCTGGAGACTTCGAGGGGCGATCCGGGAGTGTTAGTCTATTTGTCTTTTTTCCCCTTGTCTTCGCCGGGAGTCTGGAAAAGATTAACGACATCTATCAGTGCACCGTCACCGGACGGCGGTTGTTCCTTGACAGGCTCTTTTGGAGATGGCGGGGGGGGCGGCTGTGGACGGGCCTCGGTCTTTTTGATAAATCCCTGTTTTTCCAGCTCCGCCAGCATTGAGGCCACGTCTCCCAGGGCCGTAGCCTCGCTCAGGAAAGCGCCGACAGTCGTTGTGCCGTCGATCATGTTCAAAAGAGAGCGCATCGCCTGGGGCAATTTGTACTTTCTCTCCCGGATCTCTTCCGAGCCTTTTTCGGTTTTGACGTATGTGTCCTGCCGATCCATGGTCTCCTCCTCCAGCTCTGTTCCTATCAATGCAGGCGACTATGCGACGGGAGCGAAAGGCGCTACGCCTGCTTCGCTTTCCCCGCAACCCTCGATGCGACAACAATAACAAAAACCGCTGCCGCCGTGATGCCGAGATAGACCACCCCCTCCGTTGGGTAAGCCGGCGCCGCAGCCACCGCCGCGGCAGGCGCCGCCGCAGCCACCGCCTTCGTGACAGGTATGATCCACGTAATGATATACGCCTGCATAAAGGCAAAGACGCCGATGACTGTGGTCAAAATGAGCGAATGTTTCAGCGTGAAATGCAGGATGTCCGCTTCATGACCGACGAGACCGACTGCCGCCGTTGCCACGGAAAGCGATTGCGGGGAAATCATCTTTCCGCACACCCCTCCCGACGCATTTGCCGCCACGGTGACCAGGGGATCGACGCCGATCGCCCTGGCGGTGACTTCCTGCAGCTTGCCGAAGAGGGCGTTGGAAGACGTGTCGGAACCGGTCATGAAAACGCCAAGCCACCCGAGGAACGCCGAAAAGAACGGGAACAGGACGCTGGTCGTTGCCAACGCATAACCCAAGGTCACGGCCATCCCGGAGAAGTCCATTATGCGGGCAAAGCCGAGGATTGCCGATATGGTGATCGTCGGCCAGAGAAGCCTTTTTATCGTGTCCCTCGCGACCGTGAAAACCGTCGAAACCGATGCGCCCATCACCGGAATCGAGAGGATGCCGGCAAAGAGGATTGCGGTGCCTGCCGCGCTCAGGATGTTGAAATTATATACGGCTGCCATTGGCTTTCCGCTCCGGATCACCACATTATGCAGGTCCGCTATTTGGAACTGCACCAGACCGTAATAATCGAGGGCCGCTTTTATCGGCTTCACGCCCCACGCCGCGACGAAGATCGAAAGAATGATAAAGGGCGCCCATGCCCTGAAGACCTGTCCGCCGGTGTACTTGAGCGCCTCCCGTCCGGTGGCATCCGGTTCATGCCCGAACGTCCAGCTTTCCGCCGGGTGCCATCTATGGAGAAAGATCGTCAGGCAGATGATGGACACCAGGGAAGCAAGAATGTCGGGAAGCGTCGGACCGATGAAATTGGAAACATAAAATTGGGTGATTGCGAAGGACCCACCGCTTACCAGGCAGGCGGGCCACACGGCCATGCCCTTCTTCCACCCTGACATGAGAATAACGAGATAAAAGGGGATGAGGAGGCTCAGGAACGGCAGGGTGCGACCGACCATCTGGGAGAGCGCCATTTGGTCCACGCCGGACACCTGTGCGCCGACTATGATAGGTATTCCGATGGCCCCGTAGGCGACCGGGGCGGTGTTGGCAAGGAGACAGAGACCGGCGGCATACAAGGGCTCGAAGCCGAGACCTATCAGCATAACCCCGGTGATGGCCACCGGCGTGCCGAATCCCGCTGCGCCCTCGATGAAAGCGCCGAAGGAGAAGGCGATCAAGAGCGCCTGCATGCGGCGGTCGTCCGTGACCGCGGCAAGAGAGTTCCTGATGATCTCGAACTGGCCTGTCCTCATGGAGAGGCTCAACATGAAAATCGCGGTAATCACGATCCATGCCACCGGCCAAAGTCCGAAGAGAGACCCGAAGAACGCCGCGAGCACGGCCTGCTTCGCCGGCATGCCGTACCCGATAATGGCCGTGAGAACGGCCAGGGATGTCCCGCTGATGGCCGCCCAATGTCCCTTCATCCGCATGTACGCCAGCGCCCAGAACAGGTACAGGATCGGTATCACCGCAACGATTGCTGATAGTGCAAGGTTGTCTAAAGGATCAGTCGTCATCTTCCAAAGCATAGAGTTACCTCCCTCGGCCGACAGCGCCTACTATAATAATAGCATATTTTATCATCACAAAAGACGATAAAGAATCGGTGCTCGTCTGATTTCCTCCATCGGTGTTTATCCTATGCAAATGCTGGTCACAACCGTCATCAATGGCCTTGATTTTGATTTTTACATCTGGTACAGTAAGCCGTTCTGACAAAGCAAAATGGATAATCGGGTCCCGGACGGTCCTGAAGGCGCTCGCAACAGGGAGGAACAAACATGCCGGAAGTGGAACTTCCCAAACTTGAAGAACTCGAAGAAATGAGGAACAAGTCCTTTACGCGGCGCGTGGCCCTGACAACGGCGATTTTCGCCGTGCTCCTCGCCATCACGTCTCTCGGCGGCAACAACGCCATGAAGGAGATGCTGCTCTCGCAGCAGCAGGCGTCCGACCAGTGGGCTTTTTATCAGTCCAAAAACATCCGGGAGCTAATCTACAAAACGAACGGGCTCCGCATGGAAGCGGAGCTTATAGAACGCGGACCTGCCATGGGGCCGCAGGCAAAAAAACGGTATGAGGCGATGCTGAAGGACATGCGGGCCGAGCAGGCGAGGTACCGGGACGATAAAAAGAAGATCGAGGAAGAGGCCAGGCACCTCGAGGCCGAGCGGGACGCGAACCGCAGCAAAGACCCCTATTTCGACTATGCCGAGGTGCTCCTGCAGATATCCATCGTGATGGCCTCGATAGCGATCCTGTCCGTTTCGCGTCAGATCTTCTATTTTGCCCTCGGCTGCGCTTCGCTCGGGACGATACTGATGCTGAACGGTTTTTTCCTGCTTTTCAGGCTGCCGTTTTTCCATTAAGCGGGTCCGCCCTTTTTCGAAAGGACTTTTGGAATGATACTTCTTATTCTCTTTCTATTTTTCTCCGGCGCTAAAACGCCTGTCATACCCTCTGACAATCTGCACGCTGCTATTATAACGAACGTCTCCTGCATGGAATGTCATACTCCGGCCAGACAAGCGCCCCTGAAAGAAGCCCACCCCCGCAAAGACCTTTGCCTTGACTGCCACAAAGTAAAGAAGGCGACTAAAACCGCGTCTGCTGAACGTTTATAATCCCGTATAGCTCCAGATTCCCTGCTGCTCAATTAATCCAAAGGTCGTACATAAAGGACGGTTATTGTCCTTTTTTTGCCTGCCGATTGTCCCGTTTCTTGACAATTTCTCAAACCGGGCAAATAATTATGTATATGAAGTATGCAATGATTTCGGAGGTCGGTTATGAAAAGGTTTTTACAATCCAGAGAACGGACAAGGTCATGGTCACTGTTTATGATAACGACAGCGGTGTTGGTTGCGGGCCTCGTGCTTGTCTCTTGCGGCAGTGGCGGGTACGGCAGCGGCGGCATGGGCAGTTCATACTCAGCTCCGGGAATATTCACTTTAACGTCGCCGACTGATACCGCAACGGGAGTATCAACCACTCCTACATTGATGTGGACAGCGTCTTCAGGAGCTACAAGCTACACCGTAGAGGTGAGTCTCGTCAGCAACTTTACGACAACGGTCACGCTCACGGGTGCAACGGGACTAATGACTACAATGTATACGGTTTCTCCGGCACTTTCAACGTCTACATTGTATTACTGGCGGGTGACAGCATTCAATTACTATGGCATGTATACCGCACCGACGTTCACATTTACGACAGGGCCGTAGTTCAGCGGCGCGATGAAGCAGTGGACTGTTTAAGATGCTTGATCAATTCATGAATAATTTCCGCAGTGAGGCCCCAGATAACGCCTTCCGGAGTCTTATAAACAAACATTCTGAACTTTCTTCCTCCCCACGGCTGATGATATTTTGAGGGAAGGCCCAGCTCTTTACCTGGAAACAGGACAATGCGGGCGCCGTTTTCATCTACATACGAGGGCTGGACTTCCAGCCGTACGAAGTATGTTTCCGGCTTGTTCCGCTCAAAATAAGCCACGGGGAGCGTGAAGACTTTCTGCACCTCGCGGGGATCAATGCTCAGTTCATTGATTGCCCGTATCTTCAATATTCCGAGAAATGGGTCCACGGCGGCCCCCATGGAAGCGACAACCGTATCGAACCTGCCCTCGACTTCTATCTTATCTTTGCCGATACCCAGTTCTTCGGCAGTCTCTCTCAATGCCGCGTCCTCGCAGGTAGCATCCTGCTCCGGATCATATTTCCCGCCCGGAAAACAAATTTCATCTCCCTGGGGTATCGCTGAAGACCGTTTTTCAAACAGCAGGTGGTATTCACCGTTCAGCATGACCAGAGGGACGAGCACGGCGGAATTGAGGTATTTTTCTCTTCCCTGGACGCCGGGGGATTTCGGCAGATTGGTTTTTAATAATTTTAGCTCATGCTCGTTCATTATTATTACTTTCCCAGGTGAACGGGTAGAATCTCGTTAAACGATAAGCGCGGCGAAGATCCCCGCCGGCCCGGAGCCGATGATGATGACGTCGTAAGATGTGGTCACAGGATTTTTACCCTGAGACGAAAAAATAGAAGGTGAGAAGGTGGGGGGATCCATCTTTTCCCGCTCCATCACTTGCGTGTCCGCAGGAAATTGACCAAACTCCATCGCTCATCGGGCATGAGTTTGTCCTGGAAGGACGGCATGCGACCGAAGCCGAGGGTGATGGCTTTGAATATGGTGGAGTCGCTCAGGCCCTTCACCACGGCATAGTCGAGGCCGGGCGGTGGCGGAATGAGTTTTTTGCCGACAGGGCCGCGTTCTGCCGAGGTGCTGCCGTGGCACATTGCGCAATTTATGTCGAAGAGCATTTTCCCCCGCGACAGGGATGCGGCAGTCGGGGCGACGGGATTTCGCAGCTCGTCCTGCTGCGAGACGAGCTCCTTGCCGGAAACCGGCACGGAACCGACCGGCGGGGACAGGACCGGCGCTTTGTATGGTTTGGAGGATTGCTGGTCGTCCATCCAGATCGCCGCCATCAGCACAGGCGCGGCAGCAAGAATAATGAGGAACTGTGAAAAACGTTTCATAACGTAGCCTCCGCGGTGATTCGGACGGCGCCGGCTGTCTTCATGATCTTCTCCGCGCGGCTGCCCTGCTCCGTGGAGGGTACCGAAACGCTGATGCCGATGTACCCCTCGCTGATTGCCGGATCATAGACCTGTTCTCGCCAAGGGGGCAGCTTTATCTCCAGGAACAACCCCACGATCACGCCGACAACGGCAAAGAGCATGGTGAGTTCATACGTGATGATGCCGGTCGGATACGGGGCGATGATCGGCTTGTCTCCGGTCTGCACCGGGTACATCCAGGCCGTTCCGGCAGCCAGGAGAAAACCGGCGCATGCGCCTATGATGCCGCCTGCCAGAGAAATCCAGCGGAACCAGGCGCGCTGATCGGTCTTTACCAGCACGCCGTTTGGATACGGAACCGAAGTCAGCGAGGTGATCTCTGATTCGGCGAACCCCGCCTTTACCAGACTATCCACCGCTCTGCCCGCGGTCTCGATATCTTTGAAAATCCCCAGAGTTTCCATCGGCCAACTCCTTTAAACTACCATCTCACACGAAGGCACAAAGCACGCCAAGGACGACAAAAGATCAATTCCCCGCTTTGGTTTAACCCCAGGGCCTAAAACCTTTCTTCGTGCCTTCGTGGCTTTGTGCAAAATTGGGTTTTGGTTTAAAGCCGCATTCCGCATTCGCTCTACTCCTCTCCCGTAATCGAATGCATCTTCGCGCGCCCGAGTTCTATATCGGCATGACGGACCCCGAGCTCCCGCACATCGGACACCGCCATAATCGGGAAGAACTTTACGAAGAGCGCATAGAGCAGCGCGAAACCGGCAAGGGCCCCGGCGTTGACGGAGACCTCCACCAGAGAGGGTGAGTACGTGTGCCAGATAAAAGGCATGTTCTTATGCGAGAGCGACGGTACGATGATGAGGAACCGTTCGATGAACATGCAGATGTTGATCAGGATGGTGATCGCGAGCATCGCCTTGATGGAGCGCCTGACCTTCTTGAAGCAAAGGGCCGCGACCGGCAGCACCGAGTTGCCGATAAGCATGAGAATGAGCAGCGGCGTATACTTGCCCGCCATGAAGCTGAAGACCTCCCATTCGATCGGTTCATGGGCGTACCAGGTGATGTTGACATCGACGAAATAGGCGTAGGACCAGAGCAGGCAGATCATCAGAAGAAGCTTGCCCATGTTGTCGAAGTGCTGCGGCGTGAGATATTCCTCCAGGTGGAAGGTGCGGCGAATGATGATCATCAGCGTGATCACGGCCGCCACGCCGGAAGTGATGGCCCCGATGACGAAGTACGGCGGGAAGATGGTGCTGTGCCAGCCGGGGACCACGGTGACGGCGAAGTCCCAGGCGACAATCGAATGGACCGAGACGGCCACCGGAATAATCAATGCCGCCATCAGCGTGGACGCCTTGTGGTAAACGATCCATTCGCGCGCGCTGCCGCGCCATCCCATGGCGAGGACGGCATAGACTTTCTTCCGCCAGCCGCTTGCGCGGTCGCGGACGATTGCAAGGTCCGGAAGCATCCCCAGGTAGAGAAAGAGGCTGCTGCCGATGAGGTAGGTCGTGATCGCCGTCACGTCCCACAAAAGCGCCGACCGGAAATTGGGCCACAGCCCCCGCTGGTTGGGGTACGGAAGGAGGTAGAAAAAAGTCCAGTTGCGGCCCAGATGGATCAGCGGAAAGAGACCGGCCACGGTGATGCTGAAAACGGTCATCGCTTCGGCGGCGCGCAGGATCGGCCGTCGCCAGTTGGCCTGGGAGAGACGCAGGATGGCGGAGACCATGGTCCCGGAATGGGACATGCCGACCCAGAACACGAAGCCGGTGATGTAGAGCGCCCACATGACCGGACGGTTCTTGCCGGTCACGCTCATGCCGGTCATCACCTGGTAGGCGAAGGCGAGCGTGCCCCAAACAACCACCGCGGCGAGGACGGCGACGAGCAGATACCAGCGCCGGGTCGGGGGCTGCATCGAGGAGAGCATCTCGTCGTTCAACTGCTTCGCGCTTTTAGCAGCAAGGGTGTGCTCGGTATGCTCAGACATACTCCCCTTCTCCTTCGTTGCCTTTCATTCCGCATTCTTCACACATGCTCGCGCCCTCCTCCCTTGAGATAGTTGATCGACGGATGAGTGCCCAGATGTTCCAGCAGCCGAAAACTGCGCGGGCTGCGCGAAAGCCTTGCAACGCGGCTCTGCGGGTCGGCCATGTTGCCGAAGACCAATGCCTCCGAGGGACAGGTCTGCGCGCAGGCAGGCTGCACCTCTCCGTCACGAATCAAACGTCCCTCTGCCTTTGCCCCTTCCCTGGCCCGGCGTATGCGCTGGATGCAGAAGGTGCACTTTTCCATCACCCCGCGGCTTCGCACGGTGATGTCCGGGCTGAGTTGATTATTAAGTGGCGACGGCCAGGAGTGTTCATGGTCGTAGAAGTTGAAGACCCGCACGGCATAGGGGCAGTTGTTGCCGCAGTAACGGGTGCCGACGCAGCGGTTGTAGACCTGGCCGTTCAGTCCTTCCGGGTTGTGGTAGCTGGCGTAGACCGGGCAGACCGGCTCGCAGGGGGCGTCGTGGCAATGCTGGCACAGCACGGGCAGGAAGCGCACCCGCACGTCCGGGTATTCTCCCACCCAGAAGCGCTCGATCCTGAGCCAGTGCATGTCGCGTCCCTCGGCGATTTCCTTCTTCTCGCAGATGGCCACGTTGTTCTCCGCCTGGCACGCGACCACGCACGCGCCGCACCCGGTGCAGCGGTCGAGGTCCACGACCATTCCCCATTTGTACGGACTCGTCATTTTTTCCATATTGGTAAAATCCTTATCTTAGAAAAAGCGGTCTCTCGCAAAGAAAATCTTTAAGACTTGGTTTCATTGCAAAAGTTTTAGCCTTTCTTTGCGACCTTTGCGGCTTTGCGAGAGAAAGCCGTTCTTAAGTTTATATCTCTATCAATTCGCTCCTAAAGCTCCCCTGCGGATCCCCGGTGACCACCATGCCCCCCTTGTCCGAAATTTTCTTTATCCGCACCCGCGTGGCATTCCAGGCCGGTTGCGGCTTCGTTCCATCAATTTTCATCGCCAAAAGCTGGAGCGGGTTTGCTCCCCGCCCCTTGGCGTAGCGTCCCATGCCTTGATGCCCTTGTCCCAGAGGGATCGCCACCATGTCGGGCCGGATGCCGGGATAGATCACTGCGGGCACGCGGATCGATCCTTGCGGCGAGGTTACTTCTACCAAGTCGCCGAAGTTGATTCCCAGTTCAGCCGCAGTTTTGGGGTTGAGCTCGACCCAACTTCCCCAGACCACGGTGGTCATGGGGTCGGGGAGATGCTGCAGCCAGGGAAGTGCAGCGCCCCGGCCGTCATAGAAGGCCGTAGAGGGATAGACCGAAAGATGCAGAGGAAATTCCTTTTCACTTCCGGCAAACCGGGGTTTTGCGGGTTCGGGCAGGCCCGCGCCCCCTGCCCAGCGGTAAACTTTGGCCTGGCCAGGTTTCGTTTTTAAAATTCCACCCTTCCGGAGCAGGTCGACCCAGACTGTTTCGAAATCTTTGCCGCCGGCAAGACCGACCCGCTTTTTCATCTCGGCCTTCAGCATATCGAGATAAGATTCGTAGGGAAATGCCGCCTTCATCTCCCCGCCCAGTTCGTGGGCCGCGGTCATCAGCACCTCGGGAAACTGACGCGTATTAAACACAGGCATGACTACCGGCTGCATCAGCCCGATCACCTGGCCCCGGGTTCCGGCAAGCGGAATGACGTCGCCCCAGCTCTCAAGACATGCATGGTCCGGCAGGATCAGGTCGGCCTGCAAAGCGGTGTCGTCCAGCAGCGAAGAGAAGCTGACGATAAACGGAACTTTGGAGAGCGCCTCCTGAAATCCAGTCGCCGATGGAATTGTGTATACGGGGTCGCCATGAATCATGGCCACCTGGATGCCGCCGGCGCGCATTTTTTTTACAAGAGAGAGAAGCTCGTCAAAAGAATTCGTTGGACCGTCCGGGGACCCGCTGTCCGGATAGATCCCCCCGGGCCGGTTCAAATTCCCCACGAGAACATTCAACAATTGAACAGCGCGGACCGCTTCCGGCCCGTTGCTCTGGAAGGCGACCATCTCCCCTGCCATGGCCAGCGAGGGACGGGTCGTAGCGAACTCTCGTGCAACCTCGGCTATTGTCTTTTGTGACAAACCGGTCTCTTCCGCAACCCGGGGAAGATCGTACGCTTTCAGTGCATTCAGCAGCGTATCCGCGTTAAGCCCGTTCGTTGCAAGGGCGGCTTTGTCATACAGGGACTCGGACAAAATCAGCCGGGCCATGCCGAGGGCCAGCGCCCCCTCGCTTCCCGGCCTGGCGGGCATCCAGCGGTCGGCCGAGGCGGCGGTCAAAGACATCCGGCCGCCAACGTAGGTAAAATGGCCGCGGACCGTGTCCCGTGCTTGGCGCATCTTGCCGAAGGCGTAGCCGTACTGAACAGGCGACAGGTGGCTTTCCACGAAATCCGCGCCGAAGCTCAAGAGATAGCGTGTTTCAGCCACGTCGTAATAAGGAAGGCCCGGTTGGCCGAAGCTCCGGCGGTCGGCAGCGCGCAGCCAGTCAAGACCGAGCAGTTCGTAAGAGAGGTGATGGGTCGAACCGAAAGAACGCATGAAGCCTGTTGTAAGCTTCGCCAGCGTACCGGTGAGTTCCGGCGTCAAGAATGCCAGACCGTTGGCGGCCTTTTTTCGCTGCAGGGTCTTGAGACTGCCAATGAGCAGGTCCAGCCCCTCTTCCCAGGAAATTTTTGTAAACTCTCCTGAACCGCGTGGCCCGCTGCGCTTCAGCGGCTGCGGCACACGGTCGGGATGGTAAAGCTCCTGGAGAAGGGCCTGTCCCCGGGCGCACAGCTTTCCCCTATTGACGGGGTGCTCGGGGTTCCCCTCGATTTTTTTGGCCCGCCCTTCCGACACGCGGACCAGTATCCCGCATCCCGCGGAACAGGACCGACAGGAGCTGGCATAATAGTTGGCTATCCCCGGTGTAACCCCTTCGTCCGGCGGGATGAGATACGGGATCAGTTTCTCATTAGCCGACTTGCAGCCTGCAAGCGCGGCACTGGCGGTCGTCAGTCCGCTTAATTGTAAGAAGGTTCTCCGGTTCATTTGGACTCCCTGTACTTTTGGACCAAGGCAACCACGTTGCCGTAAATCACGCCGACATGGTCGGCTCGGTCCAAATCATTTATGACACGTCCAGCAATCGATGCTGGCTTTACGCTGCTTATGACAGCCCAGGCACCATCCCATCTCGATCTTGACGGACCGGGAGACGCGCTTCATGGTTGCCACCTCGCCGTGGCAGCCGACGCAAACGAGCCCGGCGCGAATGTGCATCATGTGCGGGAAATAGACGTGGTCCGGCACGTGATAAACTCTGACCCAGGGGACCGGCTCCTTTTTGTCCCAGTAGTCCGTCAGCTTCTTGATTTCCGGGGAGTCGCGCGCGATGAACAAATGGCAGGCCCGGCAGTCCGCAACCGCGGGGATGCCGGCGACCGTCGACTTCGGGGCATAGCGGTGGCAGAAGAGGCAGGGGATGCCGTTGTCACCGGCATGCACTTTATGACTAAAGGCGATCGGCTGGTGCGGGGAGCGGTCCCAAAGGTCCAGCGGCAGATTGTACATGAATGCCAGGCCTACGATAAGCACGATTGCCGCTGAGACAAGTCCGCCGATAAGCCAGGATAGCTTCATGCTTTCACCAGGAAAAGGCCGTTGATCGTACGGACCGTACAGTTCCGTCGTGTAGTTCCCTGAGAGCCCATCAAACCCTCCTTCTGCAGCGCGGTCGGTGCAACAAGCACATAGTGATTATTTTAGCTAAATTGTGGTAATAGTCAAGGTCAGATCACCAGAAGCTCCCGTTCGCCTTTGAAATACCGCTGCGCGAGCAGAAGCAGTTTGAGATAATAGCTGTCGAGACAAGGGACAAAGTCGCCGGCAGAAACCGCGACCCGCTCCGTGCGGCCGTCAGACCCGTGGAGCGCCGTGCCAACCTGGGCCTTCTTCCCCGAGAACAGCTCGATTCCCTCTTCCACGTCCATCTCGATCACGCCGTCGAGCTCTTCCCTCTGGAGCGCGAGCCCGCCGGGCCCGACTTGTCTGTGAAGGAGGAAAATATCCTGGAACTCATATTCTTGTATGCCCGGCGCGAAGCAGTAAACGAACACTCTGCGGCCGAGCGGCACGAGTTCATCAAACCGAACGTCCAG
>JBGOTO010000036.1:0-20617 GCA_041476485.1 Nitrospirota bacterium | reverse complement strand
TTCGACATCCGGGCCGACGCAGTCCTTGGCGAACTTTACCTCTTTATTCAGGAGGCGGTTCAGCCGCTTGGCCACCGGCGCGAGGCTGTACTTCATGTCCGGCTTGCCCTTGGGACGGCCGAGGTGCGACGCGAGGATCACCTTGGCGCCGGCATCGAGCGCAAAGTTGACGGTCGGGAGCGTGGACCGGATCCTGCCGTCGTCGGTGATGTTGCCGTTCTCGTCAAGCGGCACGTTGAAGTCCGCGCGGATGAAGACCCGCTTGCCCTTGATGTCGGCTTTCTCGATGGTTTTCTTGTCCATAGGACACGACTCCTCGCCTTGTGCGTTTCTAAATCCGCATTCCGAATTCCGCAATCCGCAATGCGCTACAGTCCCTTCTTCGCCATGTAGAGAATGAGGTCGCGCAGACGGCACGAATAACCCCATTCATTATCATACCACGAGATCACCTTCACCATGGTGCCTTCCATGACGCTCGTGAGCGCGGCGTCCACGATGGAAGAGTGAGGGTTTCCCTTGAAGTCGATGGATACGAGGGGCGATTCCTCGAACTGCAGGATGCCCTTGAGCTTTCCGTTGGCCGCTTCTTTGAGTGCGGCATTCACGTCCGCCGCCGTGGTCTTCTTCGAGACCTCGCATACCAAGTCCACGACCGAAACGTTCGGTGTGGGTACGCGGAGCGACATGCCATCGAGCTTGCCCTTGAGCTCCGGAAGCACGAGGGACACGGCCTTGGCCGCGCCCGTCGAGGTCGGGATGATCGAGAGCGCCGCGGCCCGGGCCCGGCGCAGATCTTTGTGCGGCAGGTCGAGGAGCTTCTGGTCGTTCGTATAGGAGTGAATGGTGTTCATGAGCCCGTGCACGATGCCGAAGTTCTCGTGAAGCACCTTGGCCATGGGCGCCAGGCAATTTGTGGTGCACGAGGCGTTCGAGACGATGTGGTGTTTGGCCGGATCGTAGGTGTGCTCGTTCACGCCTATCACGAACGTCGCGTCGGGGTCCTTGGCCGGGGCCGAGATCACGACCTTCTTTGCGCCCGCGGCCATATGCTTGCCGGCGTTTGCCTTGTCCAGAAACAGGCCGGTAGACTCGATGGCGACGTCGATCTTCAGGTCCTTCCAGGGGAGTTCCGCGGGGTCTTTTTTCGCCACGACAACGATGTCCTTCCCGTTCACGACGATCTTGCCCTCGCCCGCCTTGACATCCGCTTCAAATCCACCGAAGACGGAATCATATTTCAACAGGTGCGCAAGCGTCGGCGCATCCGTAAGATCGTTGATGGCGACGATCTCAATGTCTTTGTTGCCCAGCGAAGCGCGGAAAACGTTCCTGCCGATCCTTCCAAATCCGTTGATTGCAACTCTTACAGCCATGGTAGCCTCCTTGGATTTAAATTCAAGGGGCAAGGGGCAAGGGTCAAGGAAAATCATTTTGATTTTCCCGACCCCTCACCCCCTGACCCCTGACCCTGTTTTCAGTCTATCTTGTGCATCACCAGCCCGGTCAGGAGCTTGGGGTAAAAGTACGTCGCTTTTTGCGGCATGCGCTCGCCCGCTGCCGCGACGTCCTTCACCTCATGGACCTTCGTGGGGTTCATGAAAAATACGAGCTCCGCGGCGCCGTCGTGGACCCGCTTGTCCGCTTCGTCGGCATCTTTGATGTATTCGATGTTCAGGCCCAGCTTGTGCGTCTCCATCTTGATCCCCAGCAGCCTGTCGATGACCAGGTGGTGCAGGACCGAGACATCGAGCCGCCGGTATGCCGGAGATTTTTCCGGGAGCAGGGCGTCCATGTCCGCTTCGTTCCTCAACGTCAGCAGGTAGTAGCTGTGCTCGCCCTTGACGCGCATGCCGAACACGTGCGCATGGTCCGCGCGGTGCGCCATGGTCTCCACGATCGTGTTCCGGTCTTTTGCCTCGGACTTTTTGTCGAAGTCGATCCGTTCGATGTTAAAGTACCGGTTCAGGTCGTCCTCGAACCGCCGCGGATCGAAGTCCGTCAGATTGAAAAGAGCTCTATGCGCCGGGAGGATCGTGATCCCCGGGTCTTCGAGCCTAGCGAGGAACATGGCCGTATAATTATATGGCTCTTCGCCCGTGAGCGTTCCGGCCTTGCGCCGCTCGTTCCGGTAGTTGAGCGCCGTATCATAACGGTGATGCCCATCGGCGATGAACAGGGGCTTGTCCTCCATCTCGCGGACGACGGCGTCGATATCGTTTTTGTCGGAGAGCGGCCAGATGCGATGAAACACGCCGTCAGTGCTCTTTACTTCCCTCTCGGGCCGGCCCGTTACCTTGGCAAGAATTCCCGCTATCCTTCCCTGGGGGTCCGAGAAGAGAGAATATATTTGGCTGAAGCCCGCCCTGCACGCGCGCAGGAGCTTCAGCCGGTCGGTTTTCGGTCCCGAAAGCGTTGTTTCGTGCGGCTTGATGACGCCCGAATCGTAATCCTCTATCCTGACCAGACCGATGAAGCCGCGAAGCGTCTTGGTTGCAGCGCTTGCGGGATATTCCATCTCATAGACGTAGAGCGCCGGCGACTGTTCCGGACGTAGAATGTCTTTTTTCAACCACTCGTCTAAAAAAGCGGCGGCACGGGTGTACCGGTTGTCGAACTCCGTGTCAGCGGGACTTTCCAGGCCGTATTCGAGCCGCACGACGTTATGCGGGTTTCTCCGGTACAGTTCCTGCTGGGCTGCGGGTGAGATGATATCATAAGGCGGGGATACGAGCTCGCCCAGCACGCCTGCTTTTGCCTGGTTGTAGAGGATTCCCCGAAAAGGGGTAAGTTTCGCCATTGAATAATTCCTAAAATTGGACCGTCACCTCGTCCGGGAACGGTTCCCCAAAAGACCTCTTTTATAACACAGCGTCCGTTTTATTGTCAATACATTTTGCTGAATTGCGGGAAGGGGTAGGCCGGAACGGCCGTGGCTCAACCGGCCGGCAGGGTCGAGAGGATTTTTTTCACGTCTTCGACATCTTGCCGCATCTGCGCGATCAGCGCCTGGGCATCGGGGAATTTCATCTCGCTCCGTAAAAATTGCACGAAGGAAACTTCCATCTGCTTTCCGTACAGATCGCCGTCGAAATCGAATAGATAGACCTCGACGGAGAGCGGGCCGGATTCGAAGGTCGGGCGCACGCCAATGGAGGTCGCCCCTTTGTAGCTGCGCCCGCCGACTTCGGCGAGCACGGCATAGACGCCGTAACCGGGAAGCAGCTCATTCGCCGTGCGCAGGTTGGCGGTGGGAAACCCGAGTGTATGCCCCCGGTGAGAACCGCGCACGACGCTCCCTTCGATCGAATAATATCTGCCGAGGAGCACGGCGGCCTCGGTCACCCTGCCGCTTGCGATGAGGTCGCGTATAACCGAACTGCTGACCACCACGCCGTTCACCTGGACCGCATCGATCACGCCCACATCGAACCCGAAGGTCTCTCCCATTTTTATCAGCGACCCGATGCCGCCTTCGCGACTTTTTCCGAAGGCGTAATCATATCCGACATACACTTCCTTTGCCCCGATCTTTTCATGGAGGACCGTGCGGGCGAAGTCATCGGGATGCTGGTCTGCAAAGGCGCGCGTAAAGTTCGCGCAGATGACCACGTCGATGCCGGCCGCGGAAAAAAGCTTCATTTTGCCGTGGAAGGTGTTCAACAGTCTGGGCGACCGCTCGGGGGCGATCACTTTGAGCGGGTGGGGCTCGAACGTGAAGGCGATGCTCGTGCCGCCGAGCTCCCGGGCCCGCTCGACGACTTTTTTGAATATTGCCTGGTGGCCCAGGTGGACCCCGTCAAAGTTTCCGAGCGTGAGCACGGGGTCCTTTAATCTTTCGGTAAAGCTTTTCAGGCCGCGTATGATCCTCATAGGCGATGGGATAATCGCATACTACGGCAAAATTGTCAACGGCCGGGTTGCTCACCCTCCGTCAGGGTAAGCGTTAATTCTGGTTGAATATGGTCTCCTACTGTGGTATTATAGATGTACTTTTTTGACCCAGCCGTTCATTGAGCACAGTTCCGATGAACGCACCAATACACCTACCTGGTCCTTGGTTTGTGTTAGAAAACAACGAGGGGGAAACTTGAAATCTCAAACAGTATTAAAACCGCTTACCATTAAAGGGAAAAAGCTCAGAGCGCCCATCATACAGGGCGGGATGGGAGTCGGCGTATCGCTGTACCCGCTTGCGCATGCGGTTGCGCGAGAAGGCGGCCTCGGCGTCATATCGAGCGCCTGCATTGACCGGCTCGTCTCGAAGAGGACCGGTAAAAAAGTGAACACCTATGAAGCCGCCTTTGAGGAAGTGTCCCTTTCCAAGGTCAAAGACGGGTTCGTCGGAATAAATATTATGATGGCCCTTATGCGCGATTATTGCGATTCGGTGAAGGGCGCCCTTGATGCCGGGGCCGACGCCATCATCTCCGGGGCCGGGTTGCCGCTCAACCTGCCCGCCATCCAGCCGCCGAAGGACACGGCCCTTGTCCCGATCGTTTCGTCGGCGCGCGCTCTCGACATTATCTGCAAAAAATGGGAAAAACTGGGGTACCGGCCAGATGCCGTGGTGCTGGAGGGGCCGCTTGCCGGCGGTCATCTGGGGTTCCGCATCGACCACGTGGACCTCGAGTCCAACAAGCTTGAGAACCTGCTGCCGCCGGTCAAGGATCTGGCCATGAAACACGGTGATTTTCCCGTCATCGTCGCCGGCGGAATCTATACGCATGAGGATATAGTCGCCTTCATGGACAGGGGAGCGGACGGCGTCCAGATGGGGACCCGGTTCCTTGCCACGGAAGAGAGCAGCGCGACTGAAGCGTACAAGCAGGCCGTCGTCAAGGCGACGAAAGACGATATCATCGTGGCCCATCGGCCGGGCTCGCCCTGCGGCCTGCCTTTCCGGGTGATCAAGCAGTCACCGATGTATCTGTCGTCGCTCGAGCGGCGGAGACCTCCCAAGTGCGACAAGGGCTATGTGCTCTTAAAAGACGCCGCAGGCAACTTCACCATCTGTCCCGCGAAAGAAGACAATGAGAAATATTTTTGTATCTGCAACGGGCTGCTGAGCTCGGGCGGGTACAATCCTGACAAGGAAGAGCCGCTCTATACGGTCGGCACAAATGCCGCCCGCGTTGACCGCATCGTCTCCGTCCACACCCTGATGCAGGAACTGAAGGGGCTTAAAGCTTAGGCTTTGATTTTTATGCTCATCTAAGGACGGGAGAAGATGAGTCAACTCGACAAATTGATCGAACGAATCCAGCCGGCGCAGGAACTCCTCCTGGAATCCCAGAAAGAACCCGTGATGCGGTCGCCGGCGGGTCTCAAGATCATCGTCAACCAACAGCTCACGTCCCCCCAGATCGCCGCCCTCATCGCGGAATTGGCGCCCTCCGCCTTCAAGGAGCAGATCACCCGCAGGAAACCCGCAACTTTCGAGTATTCACTGGGAGGAAAAAGCTACGACATCTCCTTCCTTCCCCAGGGAGACCAGGTGCGGGGCGTCATTGCCCTGTCCGGCAACAGGCAGGACCCTCCCGCCGAGATAATCGAGGAGGCGCCGGCTCCCGCGGATGTCGCGCCCGCTCCTGCCGCAAATCCCGTGGTACAGGCCGCTCCGGGCGAACCGGAGGTCAATGTCCTGCTCAGGAGAATGGTGCAGTTGGGCGCGTCGGACCTCCACCTGACCTCCCATCACAAGCCCATGGTCAGGGAAAGCGGCGACATGGCCGAGCTATCGGACCAGCCGGCCGTCTCTCCCGACAGGATGAAGAAACTGCTGAACCCCATCGTGCCGAACCACAACATGGCGCAGTTCGAAGCAATGCATGACACGGACTTTGCCCACGAGATCCCCGGGGTCGCGCGGTTCCGGGTAAACGTCTTTCTCGACCGGTTCGGAATGGGCGCCGTGTTCCGCCAGATCCCCGTGGAGATCGTGACCGCCGAGCAGCTCGGACTTTCCAAGGAAGTGTTGGACCTTTGCTTTCTTTCCAAGGGCCTCGTCCTGGTCACCGGCCCCACCGGGTCCGGCAAGTCCACGACCCTCTGTGCGCTCACCGACTACATCAACCGGAACCGGAAAGACCACATCATCACGATCGAAGACCCCATCGAGTTCGTGCACCAGAAGAAGAACTGCCTCATCAACCAGCGCGAGGTGCACATCCACACCAAGTCCTTCGCGAACGCGCTGCGCGCGGCGCTGCGCGAGGACCCGGACATTATTCTCGTGGGAGAGATGCGCGACCTTGAAACCATCTCGATCGCCATCGAGACCGCGGAGACCGGCCACCTCGTGTTCGGCACGCTCCACACCACGACCGCGGCCTCGACCGTGGACCGGATCATCGACCAGTTCCCGGCCGACCGGCAGGCGCAGATCCGCACCATGCTCGCGAGCTCGCTCAAGGGGGTCCTCGCCCAGACGCTGTGCAAGAAGGCCGGCGGCAAGGGCCGGATGGCGGCCATGGAGATCCTCTTCGTCACCTCGGCCGTCTCGAACCTCATCCGCGAAGGGAAGATATACCAGATTCCCTCGGTGATCCAGACGTCCAAGGGACAGGGCATGGTGTTGTTGAACGACGCGCTGTTCAAACTCGTGGTGGAAGGAAAGGTCGCGCCGGAAGAAGCCTACATCAAGGCCATCGACAAATTGAACTTTGTCGCCTTGCTCAAGTCCCGGGGAATTACGTTGAATTTGACGGCCGGCATGACCGAATAGAAAAGAGGGAGAAGCATGAGCGTGAACACGGTGTTTACGGTGCCCAAAGACCGCCAAGGCGTCACCATCCGCCTCGACAAGGGGGCCGCGCTGGAGGGAGAGATCTTCCTGGAGTCCGTCTCCGACGACCTTTCGGTCCACCAGAAGGTCGCCGCGTTCCTCGAAAACAACAACGCGTTCTTCCCGATCAAGGTGAACTCCTCGGGAAACACCGAATTCGTCAACAAGAAGAACGTGCGGATGGTCGACGTGGACTTCCCCGAAGGACCGGACACAAACTATTTTTCCTTCCGGGTCATGCGCGCCATTTCCGTGACCGCGCTCTTCAGCGACGGCGAAGCCGTCAGTGGCGAGCTCATGGCCGAAGTGCCCGAAGAGAAAGCAAGGCTTTCCGACTGCCTCAACCTGCCGGACAAATTCCTGAGCGTGAAAGCGGGAGGGAAGATGCGCTATATCAACAAAGAAGCACTGCAGAAGGTCGTGCACACGGACAAGGCGTAAAGACTTCGCCGTGCTCTCCCGGTTTCCCGCCCTTCACGAGGCCTCTCCAACCGCATCGGATCAGGCCGCAAACTCCAGCGCGCTGAAAAAGTATTTTATCTCATAGTCCGCCGTTTCCGGCGCGTCGGAGCCGTGGACGCTGTTTCTCTCGATATCGACGGCGAATTCCTTTCGGATCGTTCCCGGTTCGGCATTCGCGGGGTTGGTGGCACCCATGAGCGTGCGCCACGCCGCGATGGCGCCGCCCCTCTCAAGCACCAGGGCGATACAGGGCCCCGAGGACATCGTGGTGGTCATGCCGTCGAAGAACGGCTTGCCCCTGTGCACGGCGTAGAAACCCTCGGCCTGCTTCTTGGTGAGCCACAGCTTCTTCATGGCGACGATGGTGAAGCCCTTCTCCTCGATCTTCGTGAGGACCTTTCCGGTGATGTTCCTGCTTACTGCGTCCGGCTTGATGATGGCAAAAGTCTTTTCCATGTAATCTCCTCTATATAATATACTAGGTTCAATTTTCTTCAAACAGCTCCGTCCTCACCAGGGCGAGGATGGCCGAATGGGGAACGATAAGGTATTTCTTTTCCTCGAACTCGAGCTCCATGGCTGGTTCCTTAAGGAAGATTGCATAGTCGCCTTCCGCGGCCTGGAGCGGAAGATATTTCACTTCCTTCCTTCCCTTGGTCCACGACTCGTCCGGAGAGGTGTCCGGAATCGGGTATCCCGGCCCGACCTTGGCCACATGCCCGCCCATGATCTTTTCCTTTTCTTTCACCGTGGGCGGAAGGTAGAGGCCCGAAGGGGTCTTGTCCATCCGCTCGTCGGGGTCGATGAGAACGCGGTCGCCGACGATAATGAGATTTTTCTTCGTCTTCACCCTTACACTCTTTCTACGAACGGGGGATGCCGTGCACGGAGGCTTACATAATACAGAGATTGGAAATTTTTTCAAGTTGAATTTTTTCCATACTTCACGTTCATTCCATCCGGTCAAGCTCCCTTGTCATCCGGTGGAGCTCTTTCCAGCGGCGGTACCTTTTTTCGCCGCCGGGATTCCTCCCGCCGGTCACTTCCTCACCCCGGCGCACCATGCCGCAGATGCCGCCGATCGTCCACGTTCCGCGGCCAAGACCGGCAAGGAGCGCCGCGCCGAGGGCCGAGGCCTCCTGCTCCGCGCTTACGAACAGGTCCGTCCCGAGCATGTCCGCCTGGAACTGCGTCAGGTAACTGAGCTGAGACAGGCCTCCCGAGACGACGAACGATCGAGGACTGATGCCCGCTGACCGCATTGCCTCGACAATGTCCTTCATGAAAAACGCAATGCCTTCGATTGCTCCGCGCACGATGTCCGCACCGGAACTGTCGGCGGACAGTCCCTGCATCGCGCCGGATATCTCGGTTTCCCAATGCGGCGCGCCGGTTCCGTTCAGGCCCGTAAATACGACCACGTCGGTCGCCGCCTTCCAGCACAGATCGTCCACGTCCGTATACTCCTTGAAGATTCCGACCCGGGTCCTGAGCCATTCAAGTGCGTCTCCGACCGCATTCACGCTTCCTTCGAGAAGGTAGGAGCGGTCATGGTCGAGAGAATAGTGGATGGAGGCCATCAGGCCCTTTGCAGAAATCAATTTGGTCCCGGTATTCACGAAAAGGAAACCGCCGGTGCCGTAATTGATCCCGCCGTCGTCCTTTTCCAGGACGCCGAGGCCGACCATTGCGGCCTGCTGGTCTCCGATGCACGCGAGGAGCGGGAACTCGCCTGCGCTTGTCTCGACAAGCCCGAATGCATGGCAGGTCGGCACGATCTCCGGAAGACGGATTCCTGAGAGCCCGAAAAGCCTGATCAATTCCCCGTCCCAGGCGAGGGAACGGAGGTTCATGAGCTGAGTGCGGGCGGCGTTCGTGTGGTCGATCTCCGCGCGGTCAGTGCCGGTAAGCCGCTGCGCTAAAAAACTGCTGAGCGTGCCGAAGACCGTTGTATTCTCCCGGGCGGCGGGGATGTTTTCCTTGAGCCACCGGAATTTTGACGCCGAGTAATACGGAGTGAGCGGCAATCCGGTGGCTTCGAAGATGCGCGGGTTTTCTTTTTCGACCTGCCCGATGAAGTCACTCCCCCGCGTGTCCCGCCAACTGATGACGGGCGAGAGCGGTTCGCCCGTTGCTGTGTTCCAGATCAGGCAGGAAGAGCGCTGGCATGAGAGGCCGATGCCGAGGACGGCATGACCCGATGATTTTGCATTGGCCGCGGCTTCGTTCAACACCTCCTGCACGGATTTCAATATTTCCATCGGCTCGTGTTCTACCCGTTCGTTCTCCCGCCGGGGAGGAGCAAGCTCCCGCCTCGTTCGGAACAGTTCCTGTCCTTCAACGCTCAAGACGAGCGCTTTGGTCGAGCTGCTGCCCTGGTCTATGCCGATGAAACATTCTTTGGCCATTGGCGACTCCGGTTGAAGTTTCGCTGATTGGAGAACGAAAGTTTTTTAACTGCTGCTGAGTAGCTGCCCTTATTTTCCGATTTCGTGATCGGCGAGCTTCTCTATTGCCAGCACGAGCGCGGAGTTGTCGAAGTCGACGCCGCCCTGGCCGGACACCGCGTTATATAATTCCTGCGCGACCGCGGTGGCCGGCAGGCTCATGCCCATGCTGCGGGCGGTCTGGAGCACGAGGTTCAGGTCTTTCTGCTGCAAATTGACTTTAAATCCGGGGGTAAAGCTGCGCTCGATCATGCGCTTGCCGTGGAGATCGAGGATCCTGCTCTGGGCAAAACCTCCGAGCAGGGCCTGCCGCACCTTCGACGGGTCCACTCCCGCCTTTGACGCAAAGACCAGAGCTTCGCTCACCGCCTCGATGGTGACTGCCACGACGATCTGGTTCGACAGCTTGCAGGTCTGGCCTGCACCATTGTCTCCGATGTGGACGATGTTCTTGCCCATGAGTTCAAAGTATGGCTTCACACGCTCAAAGACCGGGGTCTCGCCACCAACCATGATCGAAAGAGTGGCCTGCTCCGCGCCCACCTGGCCGCCCGATACCGGCGCGTCGAGCATCCGGACTTTTTTGGCCGACAACCGTTCGGCAAAATCCTTTGTCGCTACCGGCGAGATGGTGCTCATGTCCACGACTGTGGAGCCGGGCTTGAGACTATCGAACAGGCCGTCAGGCCCGAAGATCACTTTTTCCACGTCCGGCGTATCCGGGACCATCGTAAAAATAATTTCGGATTTTTCAGCAACCTCGCGGCAGGACCTGCACGGGACGGCCCCCTGCGCGGCGAGTTCTTGAACGGCCCTCGGTGAGCGGTTGAAAACATGGACCGTATGGCCGGCCGCGATAAGATGACCGGCCATGGGCTTGCCCATGATGCCGAGACCGATGAACCCCAAATTCGCCATGATGACCTCCCTGCTTAGGTGTTTTGCTTTCAGTATACCATGAAGAGTTTGTCGCTTACGATGAATCAGGGAGCATGAAATCAGAACCGCCACCCCGCGCCAAAAAAGACCGTTATTGCGCCGCGATGCGACACAATGGGGCTGTCGCTAATGCCGTCTCCGAAGTGCGTAGCGAGGACGCCTCCCAAAAGGGACCAGTCCCGGCTTATGCGGGACTCTGCGCCCAGGCTCGCGGTGTAATTTACCGTGTCGTGCCCGACGTAGGCGGGCCGGCCCGGTGTGACCTCGTCGGGCCGCACCCCATAGTAGTAATTCACGACCCGGGCGCTTTGCCACAAGACTCTGATGCCGGGTATCAACCTGAATTGGGGAGTGAGCCAGAGACTGCGACTGAGCCTGACGTCCGCTGCTTCGCCGTCGCTGACGTGGCCGATGTCCCGGTAATAACTCACCCCGATATTAACGATGGATGTCTTCCAGAGAGCGTTTACGGAACCGTCGAGCGAAGAATGACGGTTCGCCATACCGGAGAGGACCGGATCATCGTCAGGTCTCCACCCGGCGTGCAATCCAATGCCCGCTCCGAATTTTAGCGAGCGATCGTCGGATTGGAGCAGCCATACGCCCCCGCGGCTGTTTCTCAAATAGGCCCAATCCTGATACGTGACCATGATGAGGGGTAGTAACACGGTCCTGCGGTCTTCGTCCCCGACTACTCTTTTATAATTAAACAGACCTGCGCCGATAAGCCCGTGGAACCCGGAGGGGGCGGCTGTCTCTTCCTTTTCCGGGGCCATCACTCCGGCAGCGGGGTAATCCTCGGGCAGGTCTGTTGCCGTGTCCGCGTATGCCGGGCAGTAGATATGCAATAGCAACAAACAGAACAACCCGAACAGCGATATTTCCAGTATTGCTTTCCTCATCGCGTACCTCCGAATTATCATTTCTTAGCAGCAACTATAGTGACTACTCAGGTCAGCTGCTTCGCTTTGCGCAAGGCGCGCCGGATAATGAAGGGAATTTCGAAGTCAACCACAAGCCCCGCCTTGCTTGATGTCCGTGCATCGGTCCTGAGTAGTTACGCAGCAACTATATTCATAATTCAGAAAAATGTAAAGGAGAGAAAGTTTTGCTATACTTGGAGTAGGAAAAATTCTTTGCAAGCAGTATGGTTTTATTCCAATTTCGAATCACAAAAAAAGGAGACCCCCATGAATACCCTTGAAATGGCAATGAAAATGGAGACGGACTCGATCGATTTTTACAACGAGGCCGCGCGAAAGACGAAGTACCCCGCGGGACAGAAGATGTTCCAGGCCGTGTCCGAGGACGAGAAGAGACACCTCGATATGGTTTCCCGGATCATCAAGGGGCTCCAGGTAACGGCCAAGGACGTGAGTCCCCTGAAGAACGTCAAGTCCGTGTTCGAGGCCATGAAAAGCGAAATGATGAACAAGGTAGAAGTCACGACCGACGAGCTGGAAGCGTTCAAGATCGCCATGAAGATGGAGCAGGAAGGCCTGGATTTCTACAAGAAGCTCCTCGCGAAGTCCAAGTCGGCAAAGGAGAAAGCCCTGCTCGAACGCCTGATCCAGGAAGAGCAGGAGCACTACCAGATTTTCGCGAACACCTATCAGTTTCTGGCGAACACCGGCAGTTGGTTTTTGTGGGAAGAGCACGCCATTGTAGACGGCGGCACGCCGTGGGCGTAAGAAGGGGACTGATTGCAGGCATTCGAGGTCCAACCCCTTCCGACGATTATCGGTCGAGGATTTCCCGCACTTTTCGTAACAGCACATCGGGGGAAATGGGTTTTGAGATAAAGTCTATTTCCTCTTCCAGCGTCCCTCTCTGACGCACGACGTCCGCGGTATACCCGCTCATGAACAGCGCCTTGATGTCCGGCCGTATTTTCCTGATGTCGTTGTAGACTTCTTTGCCGCTTTTTTTCGGCATCACCACATCGAGAATGAGCATCCGGACCCGTTCCCTGTTTTCTTCAAATACCCGGAGGGCGTCCTCGCTGTCGGCGGTGATGACCGTATATCCGGCGTCCTGAAGAAGGGCCTTGACCAGGTTTCTCACCTGGGCATTGTCCTCTGCCAGGAGCAGGGTCTCCGTGCCTCGCACGGGAGGCCGCAGGAGCGCCGGTTGCGGTTCCTCCGTCTGCGGACCGTCGTGCAACGGAAGATAAATTTTGAAGGTGGTCCCCTTGCCGGGCTCGCTGTAGACGGTGATATTGCCGTTATGCTGCTTGATGATCCCGAATACGATCGAGAGCCCGAGACCGGTGCCCTTTCCCACCTCTTTGCTCGTGAAAAACGGCTCGAAGATGCGCTCTCTCGTCTTTTCGTCCATGCCCACGCCGGTATCGGACAGGGAAATAAGGGCGTATTGTTCGCGGCCCGAGCGCAGATGGCCTTTGGGATATTCTTCGCTCAGCGTGACTGCTCCTGTCTCGATCGTCAGAATGCCGCCGTGAGGCATTGCGTCCCGCGCGTTGGTCGCCAGGTTCATCAAGACCTGCTCTATCTGCCCGCTGTCCGCCCTTACCGTCAAATCGGCGGCCGCAAGGAGGGTCCTGAGCTCGATTTCCTCGCCGATGACCCGTATCAGCAATTCCTCGACCCGCCTGACGATCTCGTTAATATTGACGGGCCTCGGATTTATGTTTTGCTTTCTGCTGAAGGCAAGCAGGCCCTGCGTCAGATTCGCGGCCCGCTTGGACGAGGTGAGGATGTTGTCGATGTAGGTTTGCGACGGGTCGTCGTGCCCTATTTTGTTTTTCAAAAGGCTCGCGTAGCCCATGATGCCCATGAGGATGTTGTTGAATTCATGGGCGACCCCGCCCGCGAGCAGACCCACGGCCTCAAGCTTCTGGGAATGCAACAGCTGCTCTTCAAGCCGTTTGTAGTCCGAGATGTCCCGGGCCATCAAAACAAATCCGGCCGGTTTGTGCTGTTCGTCCGGAATGCCGTAGATCCTTGCGTCGATGTGCCGGAATTCCCCCTCCTGTTTCGTCTTATAGGAAAACTGGTGATGGCCCCTGCTCTTTACGTTTTCGATGCCCCTTTGAAAACGGCCCGGATTGGCCGTTTCCATGGGTTTCAATTCCGCCAGCTTTTTTCCGATTACGTCTTCCGCTTTCAGTCCGAAAATCTTTTCAGCCGCCGGATTGTAAAAAGTAACGCGGTAATCGAGGTCGGCAGCCACGATGGCGGTATCGGTTGAAGCGTGCAGGATGCTGTCGAGAAAAACCGTTTTTTCGAGCATTTCGAACTCCGCCGCGGCCATCTGCCCGATCGTCTGGAGTACTTTGATATCGGCGTCCGTAAACGTTCTCTGCTTGCCGAACACGTTCACCATGCCGATGATGTCGCCCTTGCGGTCGAAGATGGGAACGCAGACGTAGGACTCCGCGGGGTCCGGGGCCTCCAGCAGCGGCGACGGGAAATTCCGGCATACACCGCTCTCGATAACGACCAGCTGTCGGTTCGTCATCACGTCCGAGCAGGGTGTGCCGTCCAGAGGGCGTTCGATGTTTCCCGTGAGCTCGCCGTTCGCGTACTGGGAAATGACATGGAGCGTTTCACCGCCGGGATTGACCTTTGCGATGAAGGTGTTCAGATCGAACATGCGGGCGATTGCCACGGCGACTTCATCAAAAAAATCCTTTCCGCGTTTCGATCTGGCAATGAAGTAAATGCTGTTGAGCTTCTCGGTTTCGTGCTGCAGCGACTGGAGAATCGCGCCGATATTGTCGCTCAGGAGCTCGAATTCATGGATTCCCCTATAACCGGGTTTCTCGCCGCGCTTGAGGAGGCTTATGATCCCGGCCAACGGGGCTTGAATGGTCCATTCGAGATAATATATGAAAAGAAACGAAGCCAGGAGCAGTACAATGCCGGCCAGCGCGTATGCCAGCCGTACCTTGCTGATCAGGGCGGAATATTCGGCTTCGCTTTTTATGAGGGATATGCGCCACTTCCACGGCTCGAACTCAAGCACGTAAAGGTAATATCCGTTTCCTTGATAACGGACCAATGAGGCGACGTTGTCCTTGACGCCTCCGGGTTTCGCCTTCAAGATTTCCGGGGAAAGCTCATCGACTACGAGCGTCGTCTTTCCGTCCTCGACCACCGCGCCCTTTAAATCGTTCTCCCGCATGGCGTCTTCCACCAGGGAGAGCGTCAATGCCTTCTTGATCCGTACGGCCTTCTCGTCGCCCGACAAACCGCCCTGAATAAGCTCATCCAGGTTTTTATCGGCGATCGTATAAATGTCGGCCGCCCTCTCGTCGAGATTATTTTTAATGATCCTGGTTACAAAATCCGAGGCAACGTAGTGGAAGAACATATAAAGGCCGGACCCCGCCAAAAGCATCAAGAGAATGGCCGGCGCGATGATCCTGAACGGCAGACGGTTCATTATGGCGGGATATTTTATCATTATCTGAAAATCGGTTTTGCCGTGCTGAGTTCCTTCGGCCATACGATCTCTTTTTTCCCCTTCTGCCATTGGATGATAAGAGGAAAATGTTTTATCTGCTTCCCGGTCTTGTCAACGCCGTATCTGCCGATGATGGTCGTTGTCTGCATAACGGAAAGGATGGTCCGTATCTTCTCCCGGTCAAGGCTCCCTGCCTTTTTTGCGGCCCGCTCGAGGATTTGACCCGCTGCATAGGCGTCCGCCGCATGATACGACGGCTCTTCCCCGTAGGCCTTCAGGAACTCTTTGTAAAATGTTTCAGACCCCGGAAGTTTGCCGTAGCGCTCCCAGAGGGACGAGGAGAACGTATAATCAGCGTCCGCGCCGAGTTTCCCGTAAAAGGCCTGAAGCGCCGGACCGATTGATGCATAGTATGCTTTCGGGCGCCAGTTGGTTTTTTTAAGCGCTAGACGCATGGCAACGGCCTCCTCAAAAGACCCGCAGACCATCATAGCATGGGCATGAGATTCCCTTGCTTTTCTTGCTATCTCGACTAAATCCTTTGTGTCTCTTTTGAAGCTCGAAAACATAAGGATCTTGAGTCCGAGCCGCTCCGCCCACTGCCTGGCGCCGTCGGCAGTGCTCTGCGAAAACGCATCATTCGCATACGCGATGGCGATATCGCCGACATCATACTGGACGAGCATCTCGAGGAACCCGACTGTGTATCTGCTCGACAGCGCATGGAGGCCGAAAAGATATTTGTAGCCTTTTTGCCACAGCCTGTCCAACGACGAGCCTGATGCCACAATAGGATAGCCGTATTTTTCCGTCAAGGGGACCACTACCTCGTTCAGTTCGCTTGAATAAGGACCGAAGAGCAGGTCGACTTTATCGCCGGTCATCAAATGCTCATACTGGCTTTGTACCGTCTGCGGGTCGCTTTTATTATCGTAAATGAGTATTTTTACTTTTCTGCCGAGGATTCCTCCCCGGCTGTTTATCTCACGCTCCCATAGTTTAAAACTTTTTTCCTGCATGCGGGACATTTCGGCGTATCGCCCGCTCAGGCCAAGGGAAAGCCCGATCGTTATCGGCTCCGTAGCGTGGGCAGAGAGGGGAGACAATATCAGAAGCAACCATACGATGGGGGCGACAAGGCTTCTCATGTTTTTTTCGTTCCTCCGCAAGGCCGCAGGAAGGCTGAGCGGCCCATTTTTGCGCCATTATACCACGTTCAATCCGGGAGTTGTCAACAATTTGGAAACCGTTCACCAAAATGCCGGCCGTATATTCCTATGCTATACTAATACGTTAAAGGAGGAATTTTTTCATGGGAAGCCTGTTGTACAAGTATGTGATCGTGGGCGGAGGATTGGCCGGGGCATCGGCCGTGGAGGGGATCAGAGAGCGCGACCAGAAGGGGTCCATTCTGCTTATCAACAACGAGAAGCATTTGCCCTATGACCGCCCCCCGCTCTCCAAGAAGCTCTGGTCCGGCAAGAAGACGGTCGAAGAGATCTTTCTCCACAAGAAGGATTTCTACGAGCGCAACAACGTCGCCTTGACCATCGGCGTTACGGTCACGGCAGTGGACGCCAAAAACAAGACGGTGACCGACGGCCAGGGCAGGACCTATGCCTTTCAGAAGCTTCTCTTCGCCACGGGCGGCGCGCCGCGGATTCTGCCCGTTCACGGCGGCACCCTCGACGGCATCTGTTATTTCCGTACGCTCGACGATTATCTGCGGCTGCGGAAGGAGGCATCGGAGGGAAAGTCCGCGGTCGTCGTCGGCGGCGGCTTTATCGGCTCCGAAATGGCCGCGGCCCTTGCGACAAATAAAATCGACGTGACCATGATTTTCCCCGATCCCTACCTGGTGAGCCGTGTCTTCCCCGAATCCCTGGGCCGGACGATCCAGGACCAGTACCGTTCGCGCGGCGTGAAGGTGCTTGCCGGCGAGAAGCCGTCCGCGTTCTCGAAAGTCGGAAACCGTTTCGTGACGTATACGGTGAGCGGCAAAAAGATCGAGTCAGACCTGGTGGTCGTGGGCGTCGGCATTGCGCTGTCCCTCGATCTCCCGCGGCAGGCCGGGCTGCAGACGGCCACCGGCATCATCGTGGACGAATTGCTCCAGGCGTCGCTCCCCGACATCTACGCGGCCGGAGATATTGCTTTCTTCCGCTACTCCGTGCTCGGGAAACAGACGCACGTTGAACACTGGGACAACGCCGTAAACCAAGGCAAGTACGCGGGCAGGAACATGGCCGGCGGCCGTGAACCGTATACGTATATGCCGTACTTTTTTTCGGACCTCTTCGAGTTCGGGTATGAGGCCGTGGGGGACGTGGACGCGTCGCTCGAAACTTTCGCAGATTGGCAAAAGGAAAACGACACGGGCGTCATCTACTACCTGAAGGACGGAAAAGTGAGGGGAGCGATGATGTGCAATGTGTGGGACAAGGTCGGGGCAGCGCGGGAGCTCATCCGGAAGGCGGAGCGCGTGACGCCGGAAGATTTGCGCGGCGCGATACGGTGAGGATTGAAGCGGCAAGAGAAAATATCTTGAATTCACACCAGGAGATTTTATGAAACTCGCGGAGCAAACATGCATGCCGATAAAGGCCGGCGAGCCCCCGCTCACCGGCCAGGAAGTAGGGGACCTGCTGCACGAGGTCCCTTTGTGGTCCTTGCAAGGGACGACGATCTCTCGTGAGTTCCGGTTCAAGGATTTTCGGCAGGCCATGGACTTCGTAAATAAAGCGGCCGACGTGGCGAACGAGCAGGACCATCATCCGGACATCCTCATCTCCTACAATAAAGTGCGATTGACCTTTACGACGCATAAGATCAACGGATTGTCGCTCAATGATTTCATCTCCGCCGCCAAAATCGACATCTTGGCGGACCGGCTAACAGCGTGAAGCGAGCGTATGACAAGCCATAACACGGAAAAAAACGGGACCCAAAATAAGCTGCGGGGCAAAATCGCCCTGATAACCGGCGCAAGCCGGCGGATCGGCCGCACCATTGCCATTGCGCTTGCCGAGGAAGGTGTGCATATCGTGGCCCATGACCGCCGGGAGCGTGAAGCGGAGACGCTCGATGTCTGCAACGAGGTGGTCGAATGCGGGGCGAAATCCTGGAACATCGCCGCGGACCTCGAGAAGCCGGAGGAGTACGAGACGCTGATCGCACGGGCAATGAAGGCCGCGGGAGCGCTCGACATCCTGGTCAATAACGCGTCCCTGTTCCTGCCGAACACGCTCATGGACGTCGGCTTCGGCGACGTGACGCGGCATATGCACGTGAACGCCTGGACGCCCCTGGTGCTGAGCCGCGAGTTCGCCCGCCTGGCACGTGGCGGGAAGATCGTCAATCTCCTCGATACGAGGATAAGCGGATACGATCCGGACCACGTAGCGTACATCCTGAGCAAGCACATGCTCTCGGTCCTGACGAAGATGTGCGCCGTGGAATTCGCCCCCGACATCACCGTGAACGGCGTGGCGCCCGGCCTGATCCTTCCGCCCCCGGGGAAGGACGAAAATTACCTCGAACAGCTTGCGCAGACCGTGCCCCTCAAGCGGCGCGGCGGACCGGAGGACGTCGCGGAAGCGGCGCTCTATCTGCTCAGGAACGATTTTGTAACCGGCCAGGTCATCTACGTGGACGGTGGCCAACATCTTATGGAGGGATCTCATGGACCGTATTCTGATTAGCGATCTGCTTGTACGATGCGTCATCGGCCTCCGCGATGAGGAACGGCGGGACAAGCAGGACGTGGTGATAAACCTGTCTCTCATGACGGACCTCCGGAAGGCCGGGAAGAGCGACCGGATCGAGGACTCCGTGGACTACAGCGCAGTCAAGAAGCGGATCGTGCACATGGCCGAGCACTCGCAATTTTTTCTCATTGAAGCGCTGGCCGAGGCGGTGGCGGAAATCTGCCTGGAACAGCAGACCGTGCTCCAGGTGCAGGTGCGGGTGGAAAAGCCTTCGGCGCTCCGCTTTGCCCGGTCCGTGGGCGTCGAAATCACGCGGGAGCACACAACGTAGCCATGGCCCGTGCGTTCGTGAGCGTGGGGTCCAATATCAACCCGGAAGAGAACACGGCGCGGGCGCTCTCTGCGCTGGGGCGCGAAGCTCGCATCACGAGCATATCCACCGTCTATCTTACCGAGCCTGAAGGGCGGCCCGAGCAACCGCTCTTCTACAACTGTGTGGTGGAAATCGAGACGGAGCTGTCTCCGGTCGAGTTGAAGCAGAAGGTGCTGCGGGAGATCGAGAAACAGTTGGGGCGGGAGCGGACGGAGGACAAGTACGCGGCCCGGACGATCGACCTCGACCTGATGCTCTATGATGATCTCGTGATGACGACGGAAGGCCTCACGCTGCCGGACCCGGACATTGTTCGCCGGCCCTTCCTTGCGATTCCGCTTTCGGAATTGGCGCCCGGACTGGTCCTGCCGGGGTCGGGTTTACGCATTGCCGAGGCGGCAGCCGCACTGCAGCAAAACTCGATGAAGCCGCTGGAAAACTACACGGAGCGTTTGCGAAAGGAAATCTTGTATGGACGAAAAGAATGAAAGAATCCGGAAACTGATCAAGGAACTGCTGGCGGAAATAGGCGAAGACCCGGGCCGGGAAGGGCTCCTCGACACGCCGCAGCGCGTTGCCAACTCCCTGCAGTTTCTGACATCGGGCTACCAGGCCGACCTCAAGAAGCTGATCAACGAAGCGTGCTTCGCGCAGGAAACGACCAGCATGGTCGTCGTGAAGGACATCGAGCTGTACAGCCTCTGCGAACACCACCTGCTGCCGTTTTACGGCCGATGCCACATCGGGTACATACCCCGGGGCCGCATCTTCGGCATCAGCAAACTCGCCCGGCTCGTGGACATGTTCGCGAGGCGGCTCCAGATCCAGGAGCGGCTGACGGAACAGATCGCCTACGCGGTCAAGGACTCCATCAACGCAGACGGCGTCGGCGTGATGATCGAGGCCCGGCACCTCTGCATGATGATGCGGGGCGTCGAGAAACAGAATTCCATGTTCGTGACCTCGTCGGTGCTCGGTGTGTTCCGGACCAACCCGGCGACCCGGCAGGAGTTCCTCTCGCTCATCTCCCGGCGGCCGATCTGAGGCTTGTAGGGGGAGCATTCCTCCTCGATTTCGATAATACCATTTTTGCATATTAATTTAGCTAATATAACTTGTCGCTTTTTTGCATAGTAGTCTTTTTGTGCAAGCATAACGATTTCATAAGGTTATGCCAGGTTCTTTCTTAATTTCATTGACCGACCAGCCCGATCTATGCTACTTTATTCCGAAGAGTTAATTACTTGTTCTCCCCTCGC
Organism: Nitrospirota bacterium; assembly: GCA_041476485.1. Taxonomy (GTDB): domain Bacteria; phylum Nitrospirota; class UBA9217; order UBA9217; family UBA9217; genus JBAZLV01. The sequence continues at coordinate 215 of JBGOTO010000036.1, read as the reverse complement.
TTCGCAAACGAGGGGAGAATCGCGGCGGTAAGTCGCCCGACTGCCTAACCCCTCGCTACGCTCGTAGAACCTATAGGGTCAGGTCTTTTGTGTTGACATTTCGCAGCGGCTATGCTACGTTCGCACCATGACCCGTCCCCTTCGCATAGAATACCCTGGCGCCGTATATCATGTTACCTCTCGCGGCAACGAAAAGAAGGCCATCTTCAAAGACG
>JBGOTO010000035.1:0-21134 GCA_041476485.1 Nitrospirota bacterium | reverse complement strand
GTCCCTGGTTCGACTCCAGGAAGGCCCATTCCAAATCTCTCGAAAACAGTTCCCGAATATCTTTGATCCCCAATGCGATCATGGCCATACGGTCGAGGCCAAGGCCCCAGGCGATCACGGGCACATCCACGCCGAGCGGCTTCGTCACCTCGGGCCGGAAAATGCCCGCCCCGCCCAGTTCCATCCATCCCAGTTCAGGATGCTTCACGTGCAGCTCGACCGACGGCTCGGTAAAGGGGAAGTACGCCGGCCTGAACTGGAACTCGGCGGCCTTGGCGATCTCCTGACCGAAGAGCTTGAGGAGCCCGAGAAGCGCTTTGAAATTGATGTCCTCTCCGAGCACGATGCCCTCGACCTGGTAAAAATCAGGGGCATGCGTGGCGTCCACCGCGTCATACCGGAAGCAGCGGGCAATCGAAAAATATTTCCCCGGGACCTTCGGCCCAGAGGCAAGCGTGCGGGCCGATACGGCCGTGCCCTGGCTCCGTAGGATCAGCCGCTTTGCGCGCTCGAGGTCGAAGGAGTACCGCCAGCCGGTGGAGCCGGTCCTGCCGCCGTCTTTATGCGCGGCCGCGACCTGCCTGCCGAACGGCTCCTCGATTTTTTTGCACACAACGGGGTCCTTCACAAAGTACACGTCGTGGATATTGCGCGCCGGGTGGAACTGCGGCATAAAGAGCGCGTCCATGTCCCAGAACTCGTTCTCCACGAGCGGCCCGCGCATCTCTTCGAAGCCCATGCCGACGAACTTGTATTTGACGAAATCGAGGAACTCCTTATACGGGTGCTTTCTCCCAATGCTCTGGCGTGGCGGGTTCAGCGCGATGTTGTAGGCGCGAAACTTCTTGTTCTTCCACGTCCCCTGCTTCAGCATCTCGGGCGTAAGCGCGGAAGCTTCTTCCGGAGCCACGCCGCGCTCTTTGAGCAACTGCAACAATTCTTTTCCCTCTGTGGTGAGGCTGTAGGAACGGTTCTTTTTCTCCGTGATGCGGAAAATCCCCTTCGACTTCCCTCGTTTGTGAAAGTTTGCCTGGACAGCCGTTTGCTGCGCTTCGGAGAACGCGGACAGGTCTATCTGCTCTTTATAGGCAAAGTGCCTGATGAGGTCGGTCAGGAATTCATAGGCCGCTATGCCGGCGTTGGGGACGAGTTCGAGGATGCCGCCCTGGACGATCCGCACCACGCCGGATTCCCTGAGCGCGCCCATTGCTGAACTCACTTCCGTCGGCTCCATGCCCCAGGACTGGATCACGTCCTTGACCGTGAACTGCTTCCCTTCCCGAAGCGCGTTGATGATCCTCATTTCCGGCAGAAGTTTTTCGAGGTATTCCCTGCCTGTTTCCGTAAGAGAGACCGAAGAGGCGATTGACTCGTCTTTCACGTCGAGGAGTCCCTTTGACTGGAGCCAGCCCGAGGCCATGTCCAGCCGGGCCTCGTCAAGGCCCGACTTCTTCAGGATATCGGATGCGGACAGGGTCGCGCCTTGGTCAAAGCAGAGGAGCACCTTGTTTTCGAGCGGATGAAGGCTTTCGAGCAGTTTTATGAGGTCGGATGATGCCATAAATATCGAATAAGATTACGTTGATTGAAAAAATTTGTCAAGAAAAAACAGATTGACGGGCATTGGAAAGGTGTGTTATGTTCGCGCATGGCGAGCACGAAGATCAAGCCCCGATTGAATTATACGCTCCTGTGCGACGACGTGAGGCAGGAAATGGGCGGCAAGTTCAGCCTCATGGGGTTGTTTGAAAGCATCTATGCGAACACTTTTCCCGCACTGCACCATCGCTTCGCCATCATAAACGAATGGACGGGCGGCAAGGGCGAGTTCACGGTCAAGATCAGGCTGCTCGCCCCGGACGGACAGCAGGTCATCTCCGAATCAGAGACGAAGATAAACCTATTCAACGAAACGCAGCGTCACCGCGACATTTCCATCCGGAACAACACGACGTTCAAAACACCGGGCACCTACTGGATTGAAACGCTCCTCGACAATGAACGGGCAGGCATCACTCCGCTTTCGCTCCAGCTAATCAGCGACAAGACGGTGCATTGACTGCACGAAGGTAGGAGGGTGAGAAGGTAAGAGGTTGCGAAAGAAAACCAATCACTCCGTCACGACAATCGGGGAAAGCCCTTCCTTTGTCCGGATTTCCTTCTGGAGTTTCTCCGCGGACGCCTTGTTCGAGAAGCTGCCGAGCCGGACGCGGTGCCACATGCCTTTGCCCGGCAGTTCGGCGGACACGATGAACGCCGCGTATCCCCTCTTCTTCATCTTCTTCACGTCACTATCCGCCGTCTCCTTGTCCTGGTACGACGCAAGCTGGAGTGTATAACGCACGAGCGTGGTTGACGATGCGGTTGGCGCGGGTTCTTTCTTTGTCTGCTGTTGTTTGGATGCGGTCTGCTTTGCCTGCGTCGGGACGGACGTGTCTTTCTCTATCGTGATTTCCAACTTCTTTTCCTTGGGCGCAGGTTTGACGATGGCGGGTTTGGGTGTTTCGGGAATAATTGGTTTTTTCTCGGGCTTGCCTGCTTCGCTCCCGGAACGCGGCTTCAGATCGATGGAGACGGTCTTGTCGTTTTTGTCGGTGAGGGTCTTGTAGAAAGTGAACTCTTCCTTGTCGGGAAGGTTCTTCGAAACGATTTCAGGCAGCTGCGGTATGAACTCGCCCTGTTTCCCCGGCTTGCTCTGATATTTCCCTACGTAATATCCCAGAAAAAAGAAACCGACCATCAGAGCCACGCCTATCGGAATGATGAAGAGTTTGGATATGATGCCGCCTCGTTCGTTATTCATCTTTCTTTTTTCCTTTCTTCATAATTCCGCGTTACAGAATCACCATCGCGTCGCCATAACTGTAAAACCGGTACTTCCTCTCCGCTGCCGTCCGATAGGCCGAGAGAACGTTCTCCCTGCCGGCAAAAGCGGAGACAAGCATAAGCAGAGTCGACTTCGGCAAGTGAAAGTTGGTAATGATGCCGTCCGTGGCCTTGAACCGGTATCCGGGATAGATGAACAACTCCGAACTTCCCCCGCCGGGGTTGATCACGCCGTCATCGTCCGCAGCGGTCTCTATCGTCCGCACGCTGGTGGTCCCGACGGCAATCACGCGTCTGCCTTCCGTTCTGGCCCGGTTGATGCGTGCGGCCGTCTCTTCGGAGATGCTATAGCGCTCCGGCAGCATGCGGTGCCCGGCGATCTTATCTACCCGGACGGGCTGGAACGTCCCCGGCCCTACATGCAGCGTGATCGTAGCGAACTCGATGCCCGTTGCCGTAAGCCTCTGAAGAAGTTCCCGGGTAAAGTGCAGCCCGGCCGTGGGCGCGGCGACCGCGCCTTCGCGCGACGCATACACGGTCTGGTAACGCTCTTGGTCGGCATCGGCAGGGGCCCGTCGTATATACGGAGGGAGCGGGATTCTGCCGAGCTCCGGGAGCATTTTTCTGATATCATCGGTCCCGTGAAAGCGGACCGTCCGGACGCCGTTCGCTCCCGCTCCTACAATTTCGGCTTCTATCCCCGCCGAAACAGTCAGCCGCTTCCCTGCCCCGTTGCCCTTTACGAGCGCATCCCACAGGCCGGTCCCTCTCTGGGACAGAAGAAATATCTCGGCCTTGCCGCCGCCTGGCTTTTTTGCAGAGAGTCTGCACGGGTAAACCTTCGTATCGTTCAGTACGAGCAGGTCCCCGGGAACGAGCAGGTATTCGAGGTCCGAGAAGACGCGGTGGTCGAGCGCTCCGCTCCTCCGGTCGAGGACCATGAGGCGGGAACCGTCTCTGTGTGGACAGGGCTCCTGGGCTATGAGTGGTTCCGGGAGGTCGTAGTCGAAATCCGAAAGTCTGAGGTGTTCTGCTGCCGACGCGATCATGACGGGATAATACCATAATTGCAGCGAGACAAGAAATAAAAAAATCGTAACTACTCAGGTCTGCTGCGGAGCGCAGGCGCAATAAAGCGCGCGGCGACCGATGCACGGACATCAAGCAAGGCGGGACTTGTGGGTCGACTTCGAAATTCCCTTAATTATTCGGCGCGCCTTGCGCAAAGCGAGGTAGCTGACCTGAGTAATCACAAATAATCAACCTGGAAAAATCATTCAGACACGGAAGAAGCGGATTAACGGATGATAAAAGCGGATAACTTCTCAAGTCTTCCCGATTTTCGGTTCCGTGCCCGCCAGCAGCCGCTTGATATTCTCGCGGTGACGGTAATAGATCAGGCCGAACAGGAACAGGGAAAGCAGTTCCTCGGGTCTTGATGCCGGCAGTGAGGTTGCAAAAGTCAAAAGAGGATAGAGAGCAAAGGAGACGAGAGCGGAAAGAGACGAGTACCGCCAGAGAGAAGCCGCGAGAAGCCATGCGAGAAGACAAGCAATCCCTATCCAGGGGGACACGGCGAGCATGATGCCGTAACCGGTGGCCACTCCTTTCCCGCCTTTGAATTTGAGATAGACGGGGAAATTATGCCCCAGGATCGCGGCAGCTCCGGCCAGCATCGTGAGCGGATCGTCGTGAAACAGGGCGTTCACGATCAGGACGGGGAGATATCCTTTCACAGCGTCGGTAAGCAGGGTCAGGACCGCGGCTTTTTTCCCCGCGGCCCGCAGCACGTTCGTGGCGCCGATGTTGCCGCTCCCTACCGTCCGGACATCGACGCGCGACAGCGCTTTCGTGAAGATGAGCCCAAAGGGCACGGCGCCGAGCAGATAGGAAAGCGCGATGGAAAAGACCTGAAAGGCCATACTTGTCAATTCAATTTTTTCCAAAATGATCTGAAATATTGCACTGCTGAATAGACGGATAATATCATGGCGGCCCAGAGCGCGAACTCCCCGAGTTTCTCGAACCATTCGCTGTTCTGATAATAGTCCAGGATAAGAGAGAGCACGGCGGTGATCTGGGCGCCGACCTTGTATTTTCCCCAGTTTTCAGCGGGGATGATGACCCCTTCGCCGGAGGCGATGGAACGGAGCCCGGTAACGGCAAATTCCCTTCCGATCAGCACGATCGCCATCCAAGCCTGCACGATGTCGGGTTGTATCTTTACCAGAACCACGAGCGCGGACATAATCAATATTTTGTCCGCGATGGGATCGAGCAGCTTCCCCATCTTGGTCACCTGGCCCCACTTTCGCGCGAGGTATCCGTCCAGCCAGTCGGTCGCGGAAGCGAGCGAAAACACGATTCCCGCGATGAGCGCCCGCAGGGGGGACGGTTCGAGCATGAGGATGATGAACACGGGCACCGACAAGATTCTGCTGAGCGAAAGCAGATTCGGCACGTTGAATATTTTCAAGGCTGTCTCCTCCACCTGCGGTGCATCCAGACCCATTGCTCCGGATTGTGCCGAATGCGGTCTTCTATTTTTTTCGTCAACAGGGCGGTATTCGTGACGATGTCTTTATCGAGGTCCCCCGTACGGACCAGGTCTATCGGGCCTTCCAGCGTGACCGTATGCCGGTTGTTTTTGCCCCGCTGGATATATCCGAAAACCACCGGCGCGCCGAACTTGATGGAGATGGCGGCCGCTGCCGTCGGGGTCCACGCCGGCCTGCCCATGAAATCCACAAACGCGCTTTCCACGTCCGTGTCCTGGTCGATTAACAAGCCCAGGATGCGGTTCTCCTTGAATATGCGGATCAGCTCCCTGGCCGCTCCGGGGCTGCCCCGCACGATGGTCCTGACCCCCATTCGCGCGCGAAGCCCCACGATCATGTCGTTGACCTGCTGGGGCTCGAGAGGGGCCGCAACGACGCTGAGGGGAAAACGGGCAGCCACGGCATCGGCCATCAACTCCCAATTGCCGATATGCCCGGTGACGTAGACAACGCCTTTTTCCCGGCTGAGTGCGGCACGAATGACCTCTTCCCCTCGTACGGCGACGATCGTGGGAAGGAGACGAGGGGTCATCAGTATGCCCTCGAACAAAGCTTTGCCGAGGTGCACAAAGCAGCGCCTGGCCGTGCGGCGTATCCAAACGCCGCCTTTTTCGCCGAATACCGACGTCAGGTGAGCGATCGCCCGTTTTCTTTCCCGGAAAGCCAGGTAATAAGCGATGAAGCCGATGACCCCTCCCGCCCATACCCCGGGACGATACGGGACGATCAGAGCCAGCAGCTTGAGCAGTCTCGTGGACCATATCAGGGACAGGCGATCGATCCCTTTTTGCGTCTTAACGGCCCAATCCCTCATGTGGCGCGCGGTTTTTCCCGGTTCTTCAGGATGAGGTTGATGAACTCGCGCACCGCCCCCCTGCCGCCCGCGGCTTTCATGATGAGATCGACATGCGGTTTTACCGCCGGGTCCGGATCGGCAACGGTTGCGGCGACGCCTGCCCGGTCGAAAATGCCCAGGTCCACGATATCGTCTCCCATGTACGCGACCTCGTCGTCCTTGAGGCCGTATTTGCTGATGAGCGTTTCATACACGGTTATCTTGTCGAGCGCACCCTGGTGGACTTCCTGAATGCCGAGCTCCCGCGCGCGGATATTGACGACCTCCGACTTCCTGCCCGTGATGATCCCGACCATGATGCCCGCCCGCTGCGCGAGCTTGATGCCGTGTCCGTCGCGCACGTGGAAGGCCTTGAGCTCGTTCCCCTGGTTGTCCAGGATGATCCTGCCGTCGGTCATTACGCCGTCCACGTCGAGCAGGAGAAGCTTGATCTTTTTTATTTTCGACTGGATGCTTGTCTTGGTTTTTCTCATTTTTCGGACCGAGGCAACCATGTTGCCGTGATTTTGGACCAAGGCAACTGTGCCTGCACCCGCGTTTTCGCAAGAGCAGGGTGTTGCCGTTACTTTGGACCGAGGCAACCGTGTTGCCATGTCCATAATTTAATAGTCATCAATGACCTTCACTATATCATACGGAAAATCATTCAGCAACTTCTCCATGTACTCTTTGTCACGATAATATCTGATATAAAAACTGCCCCATTTATAATCTTGTGCATTCTGAACGTAACCGTGTTTAACCGGGTTATTGTATAAGTAATTCAACCGTGCATAATAGGAGTTGGCATAAGTAATACAGGTATCCCAATAATTATTAAAAACCTTTGGCAATGTTACGGATGCATGATTGTGTTTGATAATAAAAAGCGCTGTAAATTTATGGTATTCGGCAACAAACTTTGAAAGATTTAAAGCTTTTTCAGGCGCGTTTGCCATGATATGGTAATGGTTGTCAAGGATAACCCAATCTTCGAGTTTCCAACCATGATTCACACACGATTTCAATAGAGAAAAAAGCAGCTTCTCCTTTGCGGCATCATCAAGTATCCTCTTTTTTTCATATGTTGATGCGGTAATAAAATATTTAGCGCCGGCACGAAACAAATGAGGCGGCGTGTGGGTATACGATTTATATTCTTCCATATTATTTTGGACCAAGGCAACCATGTTGCCGTTACTTTGGACCGAGGCAACCGCGTTGCCGTGATTACGCCGACACGGTCGGCTTGGTCCAAATTACACCACTCCCGCCTTCAGCAGGTCGTGAAGATGGATCACGCCCTCAGGGCGCCTGGCGTCCGGTTCCGCGACGATGAGGCAGGTGATGGAGCTCTTCTCCATGATAGCTACCGCTTCAGCGGCCAGGGCGTCCTTCTGCGCGATCTTGGGGTTTTTGGTCATGATGTCTTTGGCCGCTTTCGAAAGCAGGTTCTCGCCGGATTTTTCCGTTTTTTCCATCCAGCGCCTCAGGTCTCCGTCGGAGATCACGCCGACCAGTTTTCCGGACGCGTTGACGACTGCGGTGATGCCCATCTTTTTTGACGAAATTTCATAGATGGCGTCCTTGATCAGCGTCGCCTCGGTGACCACGGGAATGCAATCGCCGATATGCATCAGGTCGCGGACGCGCAGCAGAAGCCTCTTGCCGAGCGCGCCTCCGGGATGGAAACAGGCAAAGTCCTCTTCCTTGAACCCCCGCTGGTCCAGGAGCGCCACGGCCAGGGCGTCTCCCATCGCAAGCGTGGCCGTGGTGCTTGCCGTCGGCGCGAGCCCCAGGGGGCAGGCCTCCTCATTCACCCCGACGTCGATCACCACGTCGCTGTTCTTGGCAAGGGTAGACTCGGCGTTGCCGGTGAGCGCGATAAGCTTGATCCCGAGCCGCTTGAGCGACGGCAGCATCCTCGCGAGCTCGTCGGTCTCTCCGCTGTTGGACAGCGCGATCACGATGTCCCCTCTCGTCACCATGCCGAGGTCTCCATGAATGCCTTCGGCCGGATGCAGGAACAGCGCGGGGGTCCCGGTGGACGCAAGCGTTGCGGCAATCTTCTTGCCGATGAGGCCGGATTTCCCCATGCCCGTCACAACGACGCGGCCCTTGCACTTCAGGATCATCTCCACTGCGCGCTCGAACCGCTCGTCGATGCGGTCGATAAGCGCCGCAACGGCGTCCGCTTCTATCCTCAGTACTCTCTTTGCCTGTTCTTTCATCGTTTTATGATCCTGTCTATCTCCTGGACCTGTTTGAGCAGCGCGGGAAGCTCGTCCAGGCTCAGCATATTCAGCCCGTCGCAGAGGGCCTTGCCAGGGCAGGCGTGGACTTCCATGAAAAGAGCGTCTATCCCGACGGCCGCCGCAGCCCGCGCCAGGTGGGGCACGAACTGCCGCTCTCCGGACGACGCGGTCCCGGCGCCGCCCGGCAGTTGCACCGAATGGGTGGCGTCGAACATGACGGGATACCCGAAGCCGCGCATAATGGGCAGGGACCGCATATCGGCTATGAGATTATTATAGCCGAACGAGACGCCCCGCTCGGTCAGGATGATGTTGTGGTTGCCGGCGGCCACGGCTTTTTCCACGGCGTTTTTTATGTCCCAGGGGGCGAGAAACTGCCCTTTCTTGATATTCACCACCCTGCCGGTCTTCGCAACGTCGGTGACGAAATCGGTCTGCCTGCACAGGAAGGCCGGGATCTGCAGGACATCCAGCACCTCGGCCGCGGGGCCGATTTCCTCGAACCGGTGCACGTCGGAAAGGACCGGCAGGTCGAGTTCCCTGCTCACGCGAGCAAGGATCTTGATCCCCTGCGCGAGACCCGGTCCCCGGAAGGACGCGGCGGAGCTGCGGTTCGCCTTGTCATAGGAAGACTTGAAGATGAACGGCATGCCGAGGTCCGTGGTGATACGCTTGAGCCTCTCCGCGGCTTCGAGGGTCGACTGCTCCGATTCGATCACGCAGGGGCCCGCGATCAGCACGCAGGGATTGTTGCCGCCGAGCCTGACCTTCTTGATCTGAATTTCCCGGGTCACGGTTTTTTCCCCTGCTCGCGGTTCTTCAGCGAGGCCGCGATGAATGCCGTGAAGAGCGGGTGCGGCTTGCGCGGAGTGGACTTGAACTCGGGATGGAACTGGCACCCGAGAAACCAGGGATGGCCCTTCAGCTCCACAAGCTCGACCAGTTCGCCGTCCGGCGAAACGCCGCTGATCACCAGCCCCGCCGCCGTGAGCGCGTCCCGGTACTTGTTATTGAACTCGTACCGGTGACGATGGCGTTCGAATATGTCCGCTTTTCCGTACGCCTGATACGCAAGCGTGCCTTTTTCTATCTTGCACGGGTACGCGCCCAGGCGCATGCTGCCGCCCTTGTCGCTCGACAGGTCCCGCTTTTGGACGGTTTTATTCCGGTAATCATACCACTGTTCGATCAGGTAAATGACCGGGTGGGGCGTCTCCTGGTCGAACTCGGAGCTGTTCGCGTTCCGGAGGTTCGCCAGGTCCCGCGCAGCCTCGATGACGGCGCACTGCATGCCGAGACAGATGCCGAAGTAAGGTATCTTGCCTTCCCGGGCATGCCGGACCGCCGCGATTTTTCCTTCAACGCCGCGAATGCCGAACCCTCCCGGGACGAGGATGCCGTCGATGCCCTTGAGCATTGCCTGGACGCCCTTGTTCTCGATGTCCTCGGAATCTACCCAGCAGATAGTGACCCTGGCGTCATTGGCAATACCGCCGTGCGTGAGCGCCTCGCCCAGGCTTTTGTACGCTTCCTTGAGATCGATATACTTGCCGACCAGGGCGATGGTGACGGCCTTTTTCGGATGCTTTACGCGCTCCACGATCGTTTCCCACGTTTTGAGGTCCTTGTTCGAGACCTTCAGATCGAGCGCCTCGATGATCCGGTCGTCGATGCCCTCTGCATGCAGATGCAGCGGGACCTCGTAAATCGTCTCGACGTCCTGGGCGGTGATGACCGCGTTCTCGTCCACGTTGCAGAAGAGCGCGATCTTCCGCTTCATCTCCTTCGGGATCGGTCGGTCGCTCCGGCACAGGAGGAGGTTCGGCTGGATCCCGATGGACAGGAGCTCCTTGACGCTGTGCTGGGTCGGCTTGGTTTTCAGTTCGTCCGCGGCCTTGATGTACGGCACAAGGGTAAGGTGGACATAGAGAACGTTTTCCCTGCCGAGGCTGTAGCGAAGCTGCCGGATGGCTTCGATGAACGGAAGGCTCTCGATGTCTCCGATCGTGCCGCCGATCTCGACGATGACGACGTCTTCATCGTCGGCGAGGTCCGTGATCGCGCGCTTGATCTCATCGGTGATGTGCGGCACCACCTGAACGGTGCCGCCGAGGTAGTCCCCCCGGCGCTCCTTCGTGATTACGTTATTATAGATCCTGCCCGAGGTGAAATTGTTCTTCTGTCCGGTCGTGACGTTCGTGTAGCGCTCGTAGTGGCCGAGGTCCAGGTCCGTCTCGGCCCCGTCGTCGGTCACGTACACCTCGCCGTGCTGGAACGGGCTCATGGTGCCGGGGTCCACATTGATGTACGGGTCGAGTTTGAGAAAGGTCACCTTCAGCCCCCGGGCCTCGAGCAGCGCGCCGATCGAGGCGGCGGCCAGGCCTTTCCCGAGGGACGAGACCACGCCGCCGGTGACAAAGATGTATTTCGTCGCCGTCTTTTTCTTTTCCATGTCCGTTCTCAACTTTCTTCGAGACGCTTCAGTATTTTACCTAAATCGTCCGGGATGTCAACACCAAAGGATTCATGTTCGGTAACGACCGTCTTTATGCGAAACCCGTGCTCCAGGGCGCGGAGCTGCTCAAGTTTTTCGGCGGCTTCGAGCGCGGTCGGCGACATTCGGGCATACTGCAGAAGGAATTCCCTGCGATAGGCGTACAGGCCGACATGCTTGTACAGGGGGCCGTCCAGGGTCAGCTCGCGCAAGGAGCTTTTCCCCGCCCATCGGTCCCGGTCCCAGGGAATGGGCGCGCGGGAAAAGTAGAGCGCGTAACCGTTTTTATCGAAGACCACCTTGACCACATTGGGGTCGAAGGCTTCATCGCGATTTTCAATTTTTTTGCAGAGCGTCCCCATGGGGATGGACGGATCTTCCGCGAGCGGCGCGATCGCCTGGTCGATCATCTCGGGCCGGATCAGCGGTTCGTCGCCCTGCACGTTTACGACGATGTCGCATTCCAGTTTGCCGGCGACCTCCGCGATCCGGTCCGTGCCCGTGGCATGGGCCGGCGACGTCATCATCGCCTCGCCGCCGAATGACGCTACCGCCTGCCGGATGCGTTCATCGTCCGTCGCAACCACGACACGGCTGACGAGCTTCGATTGCTTCGTGCGCTCATAGACCCACTGGATCATGGGTTTGCCTTTGATCATGACCAGTGCTTTGCCGGGATACCGGGTGGAAGCGTACCGGGCAGGGATAATCGCGATGATGTCAGGTTGGTTGTTTTTCATAGTTCCGGTACAGCAGCGTTTGTTGATTGATTATTGGAACTTCTTTGCTATTTGGTGCTTGTTATTGAGAATTCGCTGATTACAGCTCTTTCTTGAAATATTCTATCGTCTTCTGCAACCCCTCATCCGCACTCACCTTCGGTTTCCACCCGAGCTTTTCTCCGGCGAGCGTAATGTCCGGCCTGCGCTGCGTGGGGTCGTCCGAAGGAAGCGGTTTGTAGCTGATCTTCGATTTCGACCCGGTCATGGCGATGATCTTCTTTGCGAGTTCCAGGATGGTGTATTCCTCCGGGTTCCCGAGGTTCACGGGGCCGGTGAAGTTTTCGCTGTTCATCATCCGCACCATGCCGTCAACGAGGTCGTCTACGTAGCAGAAGGAGCGGGTCTGGGACCCCTTGCCGTAGACCGTGATGTCCTCGCCCCTGAGCGCCTGGACGATGAAGTTGCTCACCACGCGCCCGTCGTCGGCAAGCATTCGCGGGCCGTAGGTGTTGAAGATCCGCACGATCCTGATATCCACGCGGTTCTGGCGGTGGTAGTCCATCATCAGAGTTTCGGCCGCTCGCTTGCCTTCATCGTAGCAGCTCCTGATGCCGATGGGGTTCACATTGCCCCAGTAGTCTTCTTTTTGAGGGTGCACCGCGGGATCGCCGTACACTTCCGAGGTCGAGGAAAAGAGTATCCTCCCCTTCACCCGCTTCGCGATGCCGAGCATGTTGATCGTTCCCAGGATATTGGTCTTGATTGTTTTGACCGGGTTGTACTGGTAATGGATTGGCGACGCCGGACAGGCCAGGTGATAGATCCGGTCGACCTCCAGCAGGATGGGATTGGTGACGTCGTGCCGGAGAATTTCAAAATTCGTATTGTGCGCCAGGTGCAGGATGTTTTTTTTCCTGCCGGTAAAAAAGTTGTCCAGACAGATCACTTCGTGTCCGTCCGCGAGCAGACGCTCGCAGAGATGTGATCCCAGGAATCCGGCGCCGCCGGTTACGAGTATTCGCATTATTCTACCTTCTCCCGATCCCGTAGTACGTGAACCCCAGCTTGCGGAGTTCGTCCTGATTGTAGACGTTCCTGCCGTCGAAAATAACCGGCCTTTTCATGAGTTGCTTCATCTTCTGGAAATCGGGCGTGCGGAACTCGTTCCATTCCGTCACGACCGCGAGCGCGTCTGCTCCCTTGAGCGCTTCATAACCGTCTTCCGTAAAGGTTATCCTGCTTTTGAAGATCTTGCGCGCTTCGTCCATCGCCACCGGGTCGTGCGCCTTGATCTCCGCGCCGGCCTTCAGCAGGCTGTTGATGATGACCTCGGAAGGCGCCTCGCGCATGTCATCGGTGCGCGGTTTGAACGAAAGGCCCCAAACCGCGATGGTCCGTCCTACAAGCGGTTTTTTGGCCTTCGCGCCCTTTTTCGGTCCCGTCCCCGCAAAGTGACTGAGGACCATGTTCGATAACAGCGTTTTTTGCCGGTCGTTCACCGCCTCGACGGCCTTGAGCACCTTCGCGTCCACGCCGGAATCTTTTGCGGTCTGGATCAGGGCCTTCACGTCCTTGGGAAAGCACGACCCGCCGTATCCCACGCCCGGAAACAAAAAGTCGAACCCGATGCGACGGTCATAGCCCATGCCTTTCCGCACGTTGTCTATGTCGGCCCCCAGGCCGGAGCAAATGACCGCTATCTCGTTAATGAATGAAATCTTGGTCGCAAGCATGGCATTCGACGCATATTTGGTCATTTCCGCGCTTCTGATATCCATGACCAGGATGGGCTTACCGGTGCGAACGAAAGGAGCGTACAACTCCTGCATCAGCAGGGCTGCCTTGGGGCCGTCCGCGCCGATCACCACGCGGTCCGGCTTCATGAAGTCGTCAATCGCGGCCCCTTCCTTCAGAAATTCCGGGTTCGAGACCACGTCGCATTTGAACCTGGTCTGAGACGTTACGGCCGCCCGCACCTTGTCGGCCGTGCCGACGGGCACGGTGCTCTTATTGACGACGACCTTGTAGCCGTTCATGTGTTTGCCGATTTCCCTGGCTGCGCCGAGCACGTGTTTAAGATCAGCGGAACCGTCTTCTCCCGGCGGCGTGCCCACGGCGATAAAGATGATGTCGGACTTCCTGACCGCCGCGGCCATGTCCGTGGTAAAGGTCAGCCGCTCGTGGGCGGTGTTCCGCTTCACCAGCTCTTCCAGGCCCGGTTCATAGATCGGCACCGTGCCGGTATTAAGCAGACCGATCTTTCGCGCGTCGATATCCATGCAGATGACGTCGTTGCCGCTCTCGGCAAGACACGTGCCGGTCACCAGGCCGACGTAACCGGTGCCGATGACTGAAATCTTCATAATCCTTGTCCTCTATTCGCGTAATTTTTGTCGATCCATTTCGTGTACTCGCCGCTCCGGATTCTGTTTACCCATTCGGTGTTCGCGAGGTACCAGGCAATGGTGTCCCGCAGCCCGGCATCGAAATCATGCCGCTGCTTCCAGCCGAGCTCCTTCTTGATCTTGTCGCAGTTGATGGCATACCGCCGGTCGTGTCCCGGACGGTCGTTTACAAAGGTGATGAGTTCTTTATAACCGCGGATTGCGCTGTTGTTCTTTACGGGATGGATTTTGTCCAGGAGGTCACAGATTTTATTTACCACCTCGACATTCTGCTTCTCACACTCTCCGCCGATATTGTAGGTCTCCCCTGCTCTCCCATTTTTGAGAATCAGCCATATCGCCTCGCAGTGGTCTTCGACATGGAGCCAGTCGCGAACATTTTTGCCGTCTCCATAGATCGGCAGGGGTTTTCCTTCAATGGCATTCAGGATGATGAGGGGAATCAGCTTCTCCGGGAAATGATACGGGCCGTAATTGTTCGAGCAGTTGGAAATCGTGGCCGGCAGACCGTACGTATGAAAATAGGCCCTCACCAGGTGGTCCGAGGCCGCCTTGGACGCGGCATAGGGGCTTCTCGGGTCGTAGGGGGTCGTTTCCAGAAACCGGCCCGTATCGCCGAGAGAACCGTAGACTTCGTCCGTGCTGATATGATGGAAACGAGTGCCGGTTTTTCCGTTCCAAAGCATGCGCGCGGCTTCGAGCAGGCTGAAGGTCCCGTTGATGTTCGTCTCGACGAATTCCTTGGGACCGAAGATCGACCGGTCCACATGGCTTTCGGCCGCGAAGTGGACGACGATGGTGATGCCGTGCCGGGTGAAAGCCTCTTTGACCTTCTCGTAATCGCAAACATCACCCTGCTCGAAAAAATACCTCTTGCCGCCGAATTTTTTATTGACGTCGGCAAGGTTCAAAGGATTTCCGGCATAGGTCAGCTTGTCGTAGTTGACGATGGCTCCGGCAAAGTCCGTTTTTTCCAGCACGAAGCGGATGAAATTCGACCCGATGAACCCGGCGCCGCCGGTGACGAGGATGTTCGCTGTCTTCAGATCGTGACATGCCGGTCCGTATTTGTCGTTACCACTCACTGGTCAACGCGCCTTTCTGTAAGCAAGTATGATTTGACCGCTTCTTCCCAGGTGGGGACAGCGTAGTCCAGCAGCCCGGCGATCTTTCCGTTATCCATGGCAGAGAACTTCGGCCGCTTTGCCGGAAGATTGAACGTATCCACGTTCACGGGCCTGATGAATTTCTTGATGCCCAGGCTGCCAAGAACAAACTTTGCGCATTCATACCGCGAACAGAATCCGGTGTTCGTCAGATGGTACAACCCGGTAACGCCCTGTTCCAGCGCCTTTAAAGTTACATCGACCACGGTATCGGTCCACGTGGGCGCCGAGAATTCATCGCACGTGATTTTCAGGTGCTCGCTTTTCTTTGTCCATTCAAGAAGTTTGTGAATGAAATTCTGTTTCCCTTCACCGAACACCCAGCTTAGTCTGAGGATCAAACATCGATCGAGCTCGTCCAGGACATGCCGTTCACCCGCGAGTTTGCTCTTCCCGTATGCATTCAGCGGATTCACCGGGTCGGTCTCGGTGTACAGGCCGTTTTCCTTCGCCCCGTCGAAAACATAATCCGATCCGAAATGCACGAGGACAGCTTTTCTTTTCGCAGCTGCCTCAGCAAGGTTTCTCGGTCCGGTTGCATTCACGGCGAATGCCGCGACCTTTTCCCGTTCGGCCTCATCCACGAAGTTATAAGCGGCGCAGTTAATGATAATATCGGGCTTAGTGGAACCCACGACAGCGGAAACAATCTTCTGGTCCGTGATGTCGAGCTGTGATACATCGGGGGCGCTGAAATCGATCGACTGCTCCTCGAACCGCCTGATGAATGCCCGGGCCAGCTGGCCGTTGCCGCCTGTTATTAAATATTTCATCGTGCGAGTGAAAGGGAAAAATTATTATCGGCGTCCCGGAGCAGAGGATGAATCTTGTCCTTACCGGACAGGACCGGGTCCGCGAGCGGCCACGCAATATTGATATCGGGATCGTTCCAGATGATCCCCCGGTCATCAGCCGGTGAATATTCATCAGTGCACTTGTACAGCACTTCCGCCGATTCACTCAGGACCTGAAAACCGTGCGCAAACCCCGGCGGGACGTAAAGCATACGCCTGTTCTCCTCGGATAATTCCATGCCGACCCATGTTCCGTAGTGCGGCGATCCCTTGCGGATGTCCACCGCAACGTCGTGGATTTTGCCCTTCATGCACAAAACCAGTTTGCCTTGGGCCCTGGGATTTTTCTGATAATGCAGGCCCCGCAATACGCCCCGCCCGGATTTCGAATAATTGTCCTGCACGAGCTGCTCCGTGATGCCGGCACGGACGAAATCCGAATGTTTGTACAGTTCAAAGAAAAATCCCCGCTCATCGCCCAAGACCCGCGGCCGGACGAGTACGAGGCCGGGGAGAGTAAGGGGTTCGAACTCAAAGGGCATTCGGGACCTCTTGTTCCGCCACCATCGTGAGATAATCGCCGTAAGCGTTCTTGCTGTGGTTTGCGGCCGCTTTGAGCAGTTTTTGCCTGTCGATGTAGCCCAGTTTGTACGCTATCTCCTCGATGCAGGCCATCTTGAGTCCCTGCCGTTTTTCGATGGTGGCGATGAATTCGCCCGCATCGAGCAGGCTCTCATGGGTCCCGGTATCGAGCCAGGCGTATCCCCTGCCCATGAGCTCCACCCGGAGCTTTTTCTTTTCCAGGTATGCCTTGTTGACGTCGGTTATTTCGAGCTCGCCCCGTTGCGAAGGTTTGATGCTTTTTGCGATCCGGACAACGTCGTTGTCGTAAAAATACAGGCCGGTCACCGCGTAACGGGACTTCGGCTTCTTGGGTTTCTCTTCGACGGACAGCACGTTCCCGGCCTTGTCGAATTCCACGATGCCGTACCGCTCGGGATCTTTTACATAATAGCCGAATACGGTGGCGCCACCAATTGCATTTACCTCGTTCACCGACTTTACCAAGAGCTCCGTCAGGCCGTGGCCGAAAAAGATATTGTCGCCCAGGACGAGGGAGACCGCATCTTTGCCGATAAAGTCCTCGCCGATGAGGAACGCTTCCGCGAGGCCCCCGGGCTGCGGCTGTTCTTTGTAGGAAAAACGCATGCCCAGGTCCGTACCGTTCCCGAAGATGTCCCTGAACCGGGGCAGGTCAAGCGGCGTCGAGATGATCAGGACGTCCCTGATGCCGGCAAGCATGAGGACCGACAGCGGGTAATAGATCATGGGCTTGTCGTAGATCGGGAGAAGCTGTTTGCACACCGCCCGCGTGATGGGATACAGCCGTGTCCCGCTGCCGCCCGCTAAAATGATCCCTTTCATGACAGGCCCCGCTCGCTCTGATCAATCCGTATTCCGCACTCCGCATTCCGCATTGCACTCACCCCGCCAGGATCCTTTGCTTCAGTTCTTCGGGCTTCACCGTTGCGGTGCCCACGACGCCTACCACGATGCCGGCGGCGTAATTCGATATTCCCGCCGCGTCCACCATGTTCGCGCCGGCCGCCATGGCGAGCGTGAGCGCACTGATGACCGTATCGCCCGCGCCGGTGACGTCGTACACTTCCCGCGCGACGGTCGGGATGTGCGTGGTCCTGCCTCCCTGTTCAAAGAGGCTCATCCCGTGCTCTCCCCGGGTAATCAGGACCGCCCTGCACTTCAGCCGCTTGAGCAGGAGCGCGCCGGCCTTGAGCAAAGAGGGTTGATCGTCGATCTCCATCCGCGAGCCGATGGATGCTTCGTTGATATTCGGCGTGAGAATGGTGACGCCGCTGTACATGCCGAAATGGCTCACCTTGGGATCGACGGACACGATCACGTCGTTCTTTTTTGCGAGTTTTACGATGTCTCTGACCAATTCTTTGGTCACCACGCCCTTGCAGTAGTCCGAGAGCACAATGGCGTCGAGCCCCTCGTCCACCCGTTGTCCGACATACTCGAATATCCGCCGGTGTGTTTCTTTTTCTATTTTATTCTTCGTCTCTCGGTCGAACCGGACGACCTGCTGGCTGTGGGCAATGATGCGGGTCTTGATGGTGGTCGGCCTGTCCTGCTCCACGATGAGGCCGTCCGTGCGGATTCCCTGCGCGCGAAGCAGGCGGATGACCTGTTTGCCCGCATCGTCATGGCCGATCACGCCGCAGACGTTGACTCCGCCGCCGAGAGAGTGGACGTTGTTCACCACGTTGGTGGCCCCGCCCAGGAGCAGGTCTTCTTTCGTGACGTTCACGACCGGCACCGGGGCCTCCGGCGATATGCGGGAAACCTTTCCCCATATGTAATGATCGAGTACGATGTCTCCGACCACGAGCGTGCGGGTGGCCGGAAAGAGATCGATGTACTTGTTAAGCCGCTTGCGGTCGGTCTTGGAAATCATGGTTTGTCTTTTCCGCCTTGGATATTCGTGAGCGTGACGACGATCGATCCGATGGCTATCTTGCTCTGCATAAGCACGGGGATCTTCCTCTCATCGTCGGTGACCCAGATAAAGATCTCGCCCTTGTGCATGAACACGCCTTCGTACTTGGGGTAGGTCTTGATCTTGATGGTGTTGAATTCGCCCGCGGGCGTCTTGATCCGCTCCTTGCCGAGCGTATACACCTCGACCAGCCATAGCTTGCCGCCGTCCACTATATCGACGAGGATCGGTTTTTCGACGGTGAAATCCTGCCGGGTCCTCACGTAGTAGAGGGAAGACAGCGAGTCCTGCACCCGGTCCGGCACGGTGAGGGTCTCCGGTTTGTCATCGTCGATGGCGATGCGGACCGTCTTGTTCTTGCGATCAAAGGCAAGCTCACGATGCCGTTTCTTGCCCCCGTGGTTTTGCTTGAGGCTGAACGAAACACTGCTCAAATCTTCAGCGTCCACAATGCTCTCAACGGTGTCCCGCACCGGATAGAACGCTTCAACCATCCCCACCGACCTGGTGGTGGACACGAAGCGGTAAATGCGTTTGCCGTCCGGCGTCAGTTCCTCCTTGATTTCCTGCACGGCTACGCCCGCCTGCAGGAATTTCGACCAGCTTATGGAGTAGGTCAGTTTCTCACCCGGCGCAAAGGCATGGTTGACGGTCTTGACGTTGTTGTGCTGCGGCAGGAGCGGCTCTGCGGACAGATAGTGAGAACAGGACAGAGCAGCGACAAAAAAGAACACAACCGCTTTCAGTCTCATATCATAACCTTTCTCACAGCCTCGTAGACGTCATCTACCGTAATTTCGCTCATGCACGCGCGCGTGCTTTGGGGACAGTCTTTTTCCTCACAGGGGACGCAGGGGAGGTCTTTCAGCAAAACCCAATGTCCCCTCCCGATCGGCCCGGTACGGCGGGGATCGGTGGAACCGTACAATCCCACTACCGGCGTGCCTACGGCGGTCGCGAGGTGCAGCGGTCCGGTATCCGAGCTCACGAGGCAGGCGCACCACGCCAGGAGCGCCGCGGAATGAGAAATCGACAATTCGCCTGCGGCGGACACAGCCTTCTCTTTCATTGCCATCATTACGGTCCTGACCAGTTCCCGGTCTTCGCTGCCGCCGATAAAGACCACTGCTGCGCCGAGCTTTTGGATGAGACGGTCTGCCAGCGCCGCGAAACGGTCAGGGAGCCAGTTCCTGGCCGGACGCGCGGCGCCCACACTGCAATTCAGCGCGATCAACGGCTTGGCCCTGTCAACGCCGTGGTGGGCCAGAAACTTCCCGGCAGCCTCACGCGCATCAGCCGTAACCGGGAGCTCTATGTCGTGAACCGGGTCCGTAATCCCGAGGGGCAGCAACGCTTCCATGAAATTTTCCGCCGCATGGAGACGCCGTTCGGTCCATTTCTTCTGTTTTTTATAGACCAGCACCGTCGGCGCGCCGCTAAATCTCCGCACCAGGAAGGACCGGAGGGACGATGCCTGCATATCAACGAAAAGATCGTAACGCTCTCGCCTCACCTGCACGATAAAATCGATAAAATCCTTCAGTCGTTTTTTGAGTTTCGATTTATCGAATACCTGGACACGGTCCGCGACAGGCGTCCCCAGAATGAGCGAATCCAATCCTGGAGAGACCATAACGGTGACGTGCGCTGCGGGGAATTTCTTTTTTAACGCCTTCAATGCCGGAAGCGCCTGGAGAAAGTCCCCAATCGCCCCGGGCTTGAAAAAGAGCACTTTTTTTATTTCCATTTTTCGCGCATTATATGCTCATGCCCTGAATTTGTAAAGATAATTTTCGCCGGACCGGGGATGCAACCGTGGTCTGCCGCGGTCCCGATATGAGCCGCATCATAACGGAAGCGAGGACATTTGTGATATACAATGCGCTGGAGAATGGACTTGAAATCAGTGAGAAATGCAGGTACTATGGCTTTTCATTTAACCCTGTTAAGAAGCTTCTCTGCATGTTTTAATCTGAGCAAAGATGTTCATCACGCGGTTAATTGACTTTTTCGGATAATCTTACTTTAAGAAAGGATGGAAACAGGAATGGCTACCCCGAAGGTTGATATGGAACTCTGCATCGGCTGCGGTCTCTGCGCCGAACTCTGCCCCAAGGTTTTCGAACTCAGGGACGATAAGGCATGGGTCATCGGCCCCACTGCCTGCGACACCTGCGACTGCCAGCAGGCAGTTGACAGTTGTCCGGTGACCGCGATAACCATGGAATAATGGTTGCTCTGCTCTTGAAGGGGCGGTCCACCGCCCCTCTTTCTTTTCATGAATGCTGCCATCCTAACCCCGACGAGCAGGACCAAACACCGCCACAAAGACACGAAGGCACGAAGAAATCAGTGGTAGACGACGATTTGATCAACTTTTCAGTTCTTAAGACTTTCTTTGTGTCTTGGCGACTTCGTGGCTAAATATTGTTTTAATATTTTTAGCTATCAACTATCCCGACGACATTTTTCTTGACAAATTACCGGGTTTCTATAATATTCAGTCATTACTGTCCGGTTAAAATAGAACCCCTTGTAGTGGCTCATCCTGAACGGCC
>JBGOTO010000034.1:0-21215 GCA_041476485.1 Nitrospirota bacterium | reverse complement strand
CGGTTTCCCCCTTCTCGCGGAGTCCTTCGAGGTGATCGTCGTCAAAAATGCCGATTATAAGCCCTATTCCGACGTTCTCCGTGGTTTCAGCGACGCGTGCACCTGCGAGGCGCGGGAAATGAAACTTCGGGAAGACGAGGGGGGAGAGAAGGTCCTTCAGGAATCTCCAGGGGCTATTGTCGCCATCGGGACGACGGTGTTCAAAAAAGTCCGGACGATCAGGGACCTTCCGGTAGTTTACACCATGGTAATGCCGTCGGAGACCGCGGTCTCATTGAATCCGAATATTTCGGGCGTGAGCATGGACATATCTCCCGAGGTCTATATCGCAAAAATGAGGGAAGTCTTTCCCAAAGCAAAAAGAATAGGGCTCTTCTACGATCCGCGATACACCGCGGTGTTCGTGGGAGAAGCGGCAAAGGCCGCGGTCGCCGCGGGGGTCGAACTGGTGGCAAGGCGGGTGCGCGGGCCCCGTGAAATCCCGGGACTGTTGGACGGGATGGGCGCGCTCGACGTCCTCTGGATGGTCCCCGATCCTACCGTGGTCACGGCCGAAGCCGTGGAGTACCTGCTCCGTTTTTCCTTTCAGCACAACGTACCGGTGTTCTCCTTTTCGAAAAAATACGTCGAGATGGGCGCCGTGGCGGCCCTGGACGTGGACCCCTATGACATGGGGGTCCAGGCGGGAGAGCTTCTCAACCAGCTGGCAGGGGGCACGGTGGGCCCGATCCGGGTCTATGCGCGCGCGTCGCACCTCACGATCAACACGAAGGTGGCGAAGAAGATGGGTCTCGCGATGAAAGCGGAAATACTCAATAAGGCGGACATAAATGAGTAGGACCTTCCGATTGTCCCTGAAAGAAAGCTTCGGCCTCAAGCTGCTTTCCTCGTTCATCGCGGTGATCGTCGTCGTATTGTCGGCGTTCACGCTGTTTGCCGTCGTGGGTGAAGGCCGGAAGGCGAAGCAAGGCCTGCGGGAACAGGGGGAAATGCTGGCGGGGCTCCTGTCGCGCGGCTCGACGGTGGGGGTATTCGCGGAAAACGAAAAAATGCTGCGGGATTCGGCGGCGGGCGTGATGGGCCTGAAGGACGTCGTTTCGGTGTCGATTTACAACGCCGACTTCAAGCTGCTCTATGCCGGGGGCAAGGGGCCCTCGGGGAAAGACCCGTTCCTGGTCCGGAACGAGATGGTGCAAAACCTGACAACCGGCCGGGCGATGAGCGTCGTGGAAACAAGCGAGGCCTACGAATTTTTAACGCCCGTTGCGATCACCTCGCCTTCGAACGCGGATGAGTCTCTTTATTTCGGCGGCCGGGACGGGGAAAAGGCGGAAAAGGTGATCGGTTATGTCCGGATCGTATTAAGCAAGGATTCCTATCATCAAGAGCTGTTCGCTGTTTTGGCCCGGAATGCAGTCATTATGGCGATCTTCATCGTTTCCAGCCTCGCCATCGTCTACGTTGCGGTAAAGAAAATCACCCGCCCGCTCAATACGCTGACCGAGAGCGTAAAGGCCCACGGAAAGGGAATGCCCGTGGACCAGGTCCCGGTAGAGACCGCGGACGAGATAGGAAGCCTGGCGTCTGCCTTCAATGCCATGGTCGTCGCGCGCGGGCAGGCCGTGGAATCGCTGCGCGAGAGCGAAGAGCGCTACCGCAGGCTTGTGGAGTTCTCTCCTGACG
Source organism: Nitrospirota bacterium (assembly GCA_041476485.1). Taxonomy (GTDB): domain Bacteria; phylum Nitrospirota; class UBA9217; order UBA9217; family UBA9217; genus JBAZLV01. Next base: position 19,532 of record JBGOTO010000034.1, on the reverse strand, counting down.
CGATCTTCGTGCAACGTGAAGGGAAAATCGCCTTTATCAACGCTGCGGGCTCAAAACTTTTCGGCGTGGCCGGCCCCTCGCAGCTCCTGGAGCGGCCCGTGCCGGACCTCATCCACGCCGATGACCGCGAGCTCGTTCAAAGGAAATTTCTTCAGGTCGAGAAAGAAAAGACGACGGTCCCCCTTCTCTGGGCGCTGTTTCTTCGTCTTGACGGGACGGCGGTAGACGTGGAGCTGGCCGCGGCCCCCTTCACATTCCAGGGACTGCCGGCCGCGCTGGTGATTGCGCGGGACATCAGCGAACGCAAGGGCATGGCGGAGCAGATACAGTCCTTTCAGAAGGAACTGAACTCGGCGGCGGCGGAACTGTCCACCGTCGAGTCGCGGACCGAAGAGCGGGAACGGCACCATATTGCGGCGGACCTGCATGATAATGTCGGACAAAACCTGGCCCTGTCGCAGATCAGGCTGGGAGCGCTGCGGGAGGCCCTCTCGTCCCCGGAGCAGGCCCGCGGCGTCGATGAAATCCGCGAGTTGATCGGTCAAACGCTCCTGTATACGAGATCGCTCACGGTGGAACTCAGTCCGCCGGTCCTGTACGAACTGGGCCTTGAGGCCGCGGTGGGGTGGCTCGTAGAAAAGACGCAAAAAACGCACGGCATCCGCATCTGCTTTGAGGACGACGGGCAGGCCAAACGAGTGGATGACGAGACCCGCTTTCTTCTCTTCAAAAGCGTGCGGGAACTGCTGCTGAACATCGTTAAGCACGCAAAGGCGACCGAGGCAAATGTGGACCTCGCGAGGGAAGACGGAACGATGAGAATTCTGGTCGGCGATAACGGGGCCGGGTTCGACCCCGAAACGACCATGAACAAGAAAGAGGGCTTCGGACTGTTCGTTGTCCGGAAACGGCTGAACGCCATCGGGGGAAGCATGGAGATCCAATCGGGTCCGGGCCGGGGAACGCGGGTTGTCCTGACGGCGAAACTGAAGAACGAATAAGAGTGATTACTCAGGTCAGCTACTTCGCTTTGCGCAAGGCGCGCCGGATAAGTAAGGGAATTTCGAAGTCGACCACAAGCCCCCACCTGCTTGAGGTCCGTGCATCGGTGGCCGCGCGCTTTATTGCGCCTGCGCTCAGCAGCAGACCTGAGGAGTTACGAATAAGGGAGGAATTCTTATGACGATAAAAATCATTCTTGTAGACGACCATAAACTGATGCGGGAAGGGCTCCGCGCCCTGATAGAAAACGAGCCGAATATGGCCGTGATCGCGGAGGCGCAAGAGGGGCGGACCGCGGTGCAGCTTGCCGCGAAAATGTCGCCCGACGTCGTGGTCATGGACGTCTCGATGCCGGACCTGAACGGGATCGACGCGACCCGCCGGATCCTGGCGGGAGGCGCGAGGACCAAAGTCTTGGCGTTGTCCATGCACGTCGACAGGCGTTTTGTGACCGAAATGCTGAACGCCGGGGCATCGGGATATCTGCTGAAAGACTGCGCCTTTGAAGAACTGATCCACGCCATCCGCACCGTGGCGGGGAACAGCACCTATCTGAGCCCGAGGATAACCGATATCGTGCTCCAGGACTATGTTCGTCGGGGCGCTAAGAACGAAGATGCAGCGCTCTCCGTTCTGACGGTGAGGGAACGGGAAGTACTGCAGCTTCTCGCCGAAGGGAAAAGAACGAAGGAGATCGCTTCCCTGCTCGGGGTCAGCGTGAAAACGATAGAGACCTACCGCCAGCAAATCATGGAGAAGCTCGAGATCCGCAGTATCGCCGAACTCACCAAATTCGCCGTCCGCGAAGGCCTCACCTCTCCGTAAGGGCTGGCGCATCGCTCTGCGCCCCGCCGCGTCCAATCGCCTCGCGGGCTGCCATAGGGCAATTAGAAGCGCAAAGAGCGGAAATCCCCGATTGCCAATTTACCCGCGCTCCGCTATTACTACAACAGGCGGTTCCACGCCGGAGGCTGCAAGGTGTAAAGAGCGACTGGAGGAAATTATGAAGACCATACTTCTGATCGACGAAGAACGGGAAGGGTCCTTTCTCGTGGATGTCCTGAACAGGTTCGGGTATGAGGTCATCGCCAGGCAGGACGGCCCGTCCGCGCTGTCCGTTCTCAGGGAGGGCGCGCAGGTCGATCTCGTGATAACGGATTATCGGCTTAAGGGAATGGACGGCCTGGAGCTTCTTTCTTTGCTCAAAACCTGCGCGCCGTCGGTCCCTTCGATCATGCTCACCGCGGACGGCACCATCGAGACGTACTTGAAAGCGCTCAGCCTCGGGGTCTTTGAGTATATAAACAAGCCGGTGAAGGTAAAAGAAATAGGCCGGATCGTAAAGGCCGCGCTCGAAAAAACGCCTATGTTTGAAAGTACGGACAGCGCCCCTCTCCGTGAAACTGCATGACCCCGCCGCTATTTCCCGCTAAAGCAGGACGGGACTGTGGGTTGCCGCGTTGTCAGAGGAGTTTCGGCTCCCCGGGAGAGGTTCCACCGTGAACAGCCATGAGACAGTCGCTGCGTGTCCTCCATCTTGAAGACGACGAACTGGACGCCGAGCTCATTCGAAAAACCATCATCGAAGCAGGGCTGGCGTGCACCGTCACCCGCGTCGAAACGCGGCCGGACTTTGAAGCGGCCCTGGGCCGGGGCGGCTTCGATCTCATTCTTACCGACCATTCGCTTCCGTCCTTCGACGGGCTGTCGGCCCTGTCGCTTGCGCAAAAACAATGCCCCGATGTTCCGTTTATTTTCGTTTCGGGCACGATCGGAGAAGACCGCGCCATCGAAGCCCTGAAGCGGGGGGCGATCGATTATGTGCTGAAGGACAAGCTTTCCCGGCTCGTGCCCCGGCTGCGCAGGGCGCTGGAAGAAGCGGAAGACCATGCGGAGCGCAGGCGCGCGGAACGGGCGCTCTCGGAGAGCGAAAAACGGTACCGGCGGCTCGTCGAATCGGTAACTAACTATATCTATACCGTCCAGGTGAAAATCAACAAGCCGGTCTCGACGATCCACGGTCCCGGGTGCGTTTCCGTGACCGGCTACACGGCGGAGGAATACCAAGCCGATCCGTATCTTTGGTACAGCATGATCCACGCGGACGACCGGAATATTGTTGAAAAACAGGTGCGGAGAATACTGCTCGGGGAAGACGCCCCGCCCCTTGAGCACCGCATCATCCACAAGGACGGCTCGGTCCGGTGGATCAGGAACACCATCGTCCCGAAATTCGACGAGTGCGGACGGCTTGTGGCGTACGACGGGCTTGTCGCGGACATTACGGCGCGCAAGCAAGCCGAGGAGACCATCAAGCGATACAACAGCGAGCTGGAAACGAAGGTCGGCGAGAGGACGCAGGAACTGGAACGGAACAGACGGGGCATGGAACAGGCAAAGCTCCAGGCGGAGGCCGCGAACAGGGCGAAGACGGACTTTCTCGCCAATATGTCGCACGAGTTGAGGACCCCGCTCAATACCATTCTCGGTTTTTCCGAGATACTCCAGGATGAGTTGTTTGGAACGCTCAATGAAAAACAGAAAGACCACGTCAACAGTATTTACGGCAGCGGCAGACACCTGCTCTCTCTTATCAACGATATTCTGGACCTTTCCAAGGTGGAGTCGGGCAAACTGGAACTTGAAGTATCGCTCGTCTTTTTACCGAACGTTCTTTCCGCGTCGCTGACGATGTTGAAAGAGAAGGCCGTGAGACACTGCATCACCCTGGCCCTCGAGGTCGAACCCGGCGCGTCGATTGAGCTCGATACGGACGAGCGGAAACTCAAACAAATACTGTTCAACCTCCTGAGCAATGCCGTGAAGTTCACGCCGAAAGGGGGCTCCGTGCATGTTCATGCACGGAGAGTTTCAAGTCTGGAGTCTCAAGTCTCGAGTTTGGACCTGAGACCCGAAACTAAAAACTCGCAACTCGACCGCGATTTCATAGAAATCGCGGTCGCGGACACCGGCATCGGTATCAAACGCGAGGACCAGGACAAGCTTTTTAAGCCGTTTTGCCAACTGGAGCCGGCATATACCAAAACCTACGAAGGCACGGGACTCGGTCTGGCGATCACCAGGAGACTCGTTGAATTTCTCGGCGGAACGATAGCTGTGAAAAGCGAATGTGGAAAAGGGAGCACATTTACTTTTGTGCTGCCCTTCAGGCGCAGAGCTGAGGTCCCGAGATAACAAAGGAGGCATGACATGGACATCAACCAAGATCGCGTCCTGATCGTGGACGACGACAGGGACAGCAGGCATCTCTTCGAGGGGCATCTTGCCGGAATGGGTTATGCGACCGTTACGGCGAAGGACGGCGAGGACGCCCTCGACATCCTTTCCCAGGACCCCTATTTCGACCTTATTATAACCGACGTTATGATGCCGTACATGACCGGGTTCGATTTTACAACGAGGCTGAAGGAACTCTCTTCGACGCGGCATATACCGGTGATCGCAACGAGCGCGTTTTACGACTGGGAAAAGGCGCGGAAAAATCGTGAATTGATTGCAGACGGTTTCGTTTCGAAGCCGATAGAGAAAAACGCCCTGTTGACCGAGATACAAAGGATCATGCGGATGAAGGAGACCGGCCGTGCATCAGAAGATACTCATCGTTGAGGACAACGACCGGAACCGGGAATTAGTGAAGGACATCCTTACTCTTCGCGGGTATGAAGTGCTCGAAGCAAAGGACGGCGTTGAAGGGGTGGCGATGGCCGGAAAGCACCGGCCCGATCTGATCATCATGGACATCCAGATGCCCGTCATGGACGGGATCACCGCGGCGAAGATCTTAAAAAGCGACCCCGCGACCGCGGCGATAACGATGATCGCCCTCACTTCCTTCGCCATGAAAGGCGATAAAGAGCGGTTCATGGAAGCGGGGTTCGACGATTACATCGCAAAGCCGATCGATACGCGGGCGCTGCCGCAGCTCGTGAAGAAGTATCTGATGAAGCCGGCTGCATGAACGTCGAAGAGCGCACCCATGAAATTTTCGACAAAACGCGCCGCCCTTTTTTCGGCTCCTCCTGGCCGTCATTGCGGTCCTTGGGTATATCGATTACGCCGTGTAAAACAAGGGTGATGTGTCATGATTTACCGTGCCTTATTTTTGTTGTCCATCGTGCTACAGTTGACTGCCGCCCTCTACGCTCTGCTGCTGATTCGCTTAACGGGCCGAAAACTGGCCTGGATCTTAATATCACTCGCAATGGTATTAATGGCTTCTCGCCGCATCGTAACGTTTATTTCTCTTCAGACTGCCGGGGAAAAAACAAGCTTTGACATTCCGGAGTTGATCGCCTTGGTCGTCTCCTGTCTGCTTCTGCTGGGTGTGCTGAAGATAAGAGAGTATTTCCGGTCCCTTAATGCGGCCGAGGCAGAGCGCAAACGCGCCGAGGAAAAAATCCGCAGGTTGAATGCGGAACTCGAGAAGAAGATCGGGGAAAGAACCGCCCAATTGCTCGACGCCCAGGAAGAGCTGGTCCGGAAGGAAAAACTGTCCGTCCTCGGCCAGCTTGCAGGAAGCCTGGGGCATGAGCTGCGAAATCCCCTGGGGGTGATAAACAATGCCGTTTATTACCTCAAAACGGTTTTACCCGGGGACGATGAAAAGGTCAAGGAGTATCTGACCATCATCAAAAGCGAGGTGGACACGTCGGGACGCATTATTTCCGATCTGCTTGATTTTTCCCGCGCAAAGACGCCCCAGACAAGACCGGTCCCTCTCAGGGACTTGATAGACCAAAGCCTTGCGCGATGCACCGTACCGGGAACCGTCACCGTTACGACCGATATACCCGAAACGCTCCCTTCCGCGCAGGTCGACCCCCTTCAGATGGGGCAGGTATTTCAGAACCTGATCGTGAATGCGATACAGGCGATGCCGGAGGGAGGAAGCGTGCGCGTTCATGCACGGAGGGTTTCAAGTTTGGAGTCTCAAGTCTCATGTTCGGACCAGAGACCCGAAACTGGAAACTCCGAAATCCACACTGATCTCGTTGAGATCAGTGTGGCCGACACCGGCATCGGCATCAAACCCGAGGACATGACGAAGATTTTCCAGCCGTTGTTTACGACCAAACCCCGCGGGATCGGACTGGGACTGACGGTTTCCAGAAAAAATGTCGAAGCCGTCAACGGCCGGCTTACCGTCGACAGCCGGTTGGGGAAGGGAACGACCTTTACGGTCACCTTGCCGGCAGGGGAGGACGCCATATGGAAGAGGGGATAAAAATTCTGGTAGTGGACGACGATCGACGAATGGTCAAGACCATCTGCGATATTCTCACGGTAAAAGGCCATCAAACACTCCAGGCATATACCGGAGAGGAGGCCGTCGCCGTCGTCAAGTCCGAGGGACCGGACTGCGTGTTGATGGACATCAAAATGCCGAGGGTCAACGGCGTCGAAGCGTTGAAGATGATCAAGGAAATATCACCCGAGCTTCCGGTCGTTCTTATGAGCGCTTTTGCATCCGACGTCCAGGTCGCGGCCGCGCAGAAGCTGGGCGCCTATACCGTGCTGGACAAACCCTTCGACATCCAGATGGTGCTTTCCTTTTTGTCCCTGCTCAGGCGCGAGGAGAGCATTCTCGTCGTCGATGATGATCCCGCTTTTTGCCAAACGCTCAAGGACATCCTGCAAGCGAGAGGTTGCAGCGTAGATGCCGAGACCGATCCGGAAAAAGTGCTCGGGCATATGGAAGAGGACTACAAACTGGTAGTCCTGCTCAATCTCAAGCTTGACAATACAAAAGGTTTGGACGTGCTGAAGAACATCCGCGCTAAATATCCGACAAAACCCGTGCTCCTGGCCACTGCCTATGGTGTCGAGACGGCTGATGCGATTAAAGAGGGGTTCCAGATAGGGGCCTACACCGCACTGTACAAACCGCTGGAGATAGAATCGCTGGTCGGGGTCATCAAGGAAATACGGCGCAAAAAACTGAGTGCGGTCCTCGGAGAGCCGTTTGAAATGCCGCAACGGACACCGAATGAAAAACTGTCGTGAATGGCGACTGCTCAGGTCAGCGACTTCGCTTCGGCGCAAGGCGCGCCGGATAATGAAGGCAATTTCGAAGTTGACCACAAGCCCCGCCTTGCTTGATGTCCGTGCATCGGTTGCCGCGCGCTTCATTGCGCCTGCGCTCCGCAGCAGACCTGAGTAGTTACCGTGAATGACCGAGAGAGGATGGCGGCGGTATGATGGACAAACCCATAATACTCATTATCGATGACGATCCCGGTCTGAGGAAAACGCTGAGCGATATCCTCGCGGTGAAGGGCTATGAAACTCTTGCGGCGAAAGATGGGGCCGAGGGACTTGATCTCATTCGACTGTATCCCGTCGCGGTGGCGCTTGTCGACCTGAAGCTTCCGGACATGCCGGGAATCGAGGTGCTCCGCAGGATGAGGATCGACCATCCCGCAACGGAAGCCATTATTCTGACCGGGAACGCGACGCTGGATTCGGCCATCGAGGCGACGAACAGCGGCGCTTTTTCGTATGTTCAAAAGCCGTGCGACGTCGACCAGTTATTGCTGCACATCAAACATGCCGTTGGAAAACGGGAATCCGCTGAAAAGATACGGCGTTATCAAGAGCACCTGGAAGAGCTTGTCGGGGAGCGGACAAAAGAACTCGAGGCCGCCAAGGAGGCCGCCGAGGCGGGGAACCGCGCAAAGACCGAATTCATATTGAACATGAGCCACGAGGTAAGGACGCCGCTCAACTCCATCATCGGTTTTTCCGAAATCCTGCTGGACGGACTCAGCGGAGGGCTGAGCGGGAAACAAAGGGAATATGCCGGGTATGTTCTCGACTGCGGCAAAAGCCTGCGGGACCTTATTCTGAATGTCCTCGCCTTCTCGGAGGCGGAATCGGGCGGGATGGAGCTACGGATGAACAGGTTTCTCTTACGGGACATCTTGCATGCGGCGGCGGGCATGGTCAGGGAGCAGGCCCTTCGGAATGCCGTAACGCTGACCGTTGCGCTGGAGAGCGCTGCCGAACGGGAAATAGAGGCCGACTCGGGCAAGCTGCAACAAGCCCTGTTTCAACTCCTGAGCAACGCGGTGAAGTTTACGCCGGAAGGGGGGAGCGTGCATGTTCATGCACGGAGAGTTTCAGGTTTGGAGTCTCAAGTCTCAAGTTTGAACCTGAAACCCGAAACGCGAAACTCCGAACTCCACACTGATCTCGTTGAGATCAGTGTGGCAGACACCGGCATAGGCATCAAACCCGAGGATCTGGCGAGGCTGTTTACGGCGTTCACCCAACTCGAGGCGCCGATCACAAAAAAGTATCCCGGCACGGGGCTTGGCCTTGCGCTGGCGAAAAAAATGGCAGAACTGCACGGCGGGAGCATAGGGGTGGAAAGCGAATACGGCAGGGGAAGCACGTTTACGTTGGTGCTTCCCCTCGCGCAGACCGCGAGGACGCCGTTGCGCGCGTTGCAAGCGGAATTCGGATTGCTTAAAAGATAGGACCGCTCGAGGTCAGGCTTTATGCCGAAGGAAGATGAAGGGGAGACGCCATGCTTGAGATAAAACCGAAGATTTTATGCGTGGACGACGAGCCGATGAACCTGAATCTTCTGGAGGCCCTGCTTACCCCGCGGGGCTATGACGTGATCAGGGCCGGAAACGGCAACGAGGCCCTCAAAAGATTGGAAGAGCAAAAGGTCGATCTTGTCCTTCTGGACGTGATGATGCCGCAAATCGATGGTTTTGAAACCTGTAAAAGGATCAAGGAAAATGAGCGGTTCCGGAGCATCCCGGTCGTCCTGATAACGGGGCTGACGGCAAAGGAAGACCGCGTCAAAGGCATCGAAGCGGGCGCGGAAGACATCCTCTCCAAGCCGATCGACTGCACGGAGGTTTCGGCAAGGATACGGATGCTGCTGAAGATCAAGGACCTCAACGACAGGCTCGCTTCAGCGTACAACGATATCACCAGCCTGGTCAGTTTCGGAGAAACGATGGCGATGTCGTTCAACCCCTTGAACTTCGAATTTCTGACAAGGATCGATGAAATCGTCAAATATATTTTACGAAATTCTCCGGACATGACGGACAAGCCGGAGGTCGTCATCGTCGGTTTTATTAATGATCAAAACGCTTGGCAGTGGCATCAGTTCGACGCCGTCCAGGGATTGCTCCACATGACCTGCCTCAAGAAGGACCTCGGCCTCAGCCTGCCACCCGTTGGAGGTCAAACTAGGATATTTTATTCCAATGAGAAGGAGGGCGAAGCGTTTGCCTACCGGCAGTTCATCGACCAGCTGAAGTCCCCCTCGGCGGTGTCGAACCTGGTCGGCGTTTCGAGCGGACAGTTCTGCATTGTCGCGCTGAATTACGGCAAGGTCGTTTCCCGGTATGACGCGGAGGTGCTGAACAGCATCGTGATGCAGGGCCTGTATATGAAATCCTTCGCGTCGCAGGTAAAGGAAACGGAGAACGCCTTTGACTACCTGGTCTTCGCCCTCGCGCGGGCGGCGGAGGCGAACGACGAGGACACCGGAAACCATGTTCTGCGGGTCGGCGAATATTGCGCGGCAATCTCAGGGGAACTCGGGATGCCGGAGAAATTTACCAGCATCATCCGCATCCAGGCCACCCTGCACGACGTGGGGAAAATCCACGTCGCTACGGACCTTCTCAAAAAACCGGAACTCCTGGCGCCGGCGGAGTGGGGAAGCATGAAAGAGCATACGACCTTCGGGGCGAGGATCCTCGGCGACCACGTGAGGCTCACCCTGGCGAAAAAAGCGGCCCTATCCCATCACGAGCGATGGGACCGGTTATCCCTACGGGCTCAAAGGCCAAGAGATCCCGCTGGAAGGCAGGATCCTGAATATCGCCGACCAATACGACGCACTGAGAAATTTTCGCGCATACAAACCCGCCTTCGATCACGGGACGGCCGTCAAAATCATTACCGAAGGCGATGGGAGGACCATGCCGCACCATTTCGACCCGCGGGTCCTCAGGGTATTCAAGGAGTGCGTGTCCCAGTTTGAGGAAATATATGAGAAGATGAAGGGATAAACCCTCCTTGCTATTCCCCCGCCGACCAACTATAATTGCACCAGAATATGTTCGAGGATTTTCTGAAAAAAAACCGGGTAGTTTTTTCCGAGGCGCTTGCTTCCTTCCGGAAGAACAAAGACGTGACCGCGGCCTCGTCGCTTGCGTTTTCAGCCACCCTCGCGCTGATTCCGACGCTTTTCCTGCTTACGTTTTTTCTCTCCGCCGTCATCGGGTCTTCGGACCGCGCGCTGGCAACGACCGAGGAACTGCTCAGCCAGGTGGTCCCCGCGTACAGCCGCGACATCCTGCGCGAGGTGCGGTCTATTTCATCCTTTATGGGCACGATCGGAATCCTGAATCTGCTGGTGCTGATCTGGAGCGTGACGCCGCTCGTGGCGGACATGCGGATATCGCTCGGAACCATCTTTCGGAAAAACCCCGGCCGGCCTTATCTCCTGGAAAAACTGTTTGATGTGGCGATCAGCATTATCTTCCTGACCGGTCTTGCGGCGATTACGGTGGTCGGCGTTGTCTTTACCCTGGCCCAAAAAAAGAGCCTCCTGCACGCGACCCCGGGCTACTTCGAAGGTGTTGTCCCCTTTCTTTTCGTGACCGCGGTTGTGTTCCTGCTCTATTTCACCTTTTCTTCAAAGGCGCGGTTCCGCCATCTGGCGGTCGGCTCCCTGGCCACGTCGCTTCTGTGGTTCACGATGACCCCGGCCTTTCATCTCTTCCTCACGTACAACCCCGGCTATGGGTTCGCCTTCGGGTCTTTTAAATCGCTCTTCGTGGTCATCATCTGGATCTACTATTCCCTGCTCGTGTTCCTCTTCGGCGCGGAGCTTGCCGCGAGCCTGGGCCGTGACGAGACCGTCTTTATCAAAAAACTGATGGAAGGCAAAAAGAACGTCCCTTCGGGGATAGTCGGTAAATACGTGGTACGGTATGAAAAAGGAAGCCTCATTTTCGCCGAGGGGGACCCCGGAAGAGAATTGTTCTGCGTGCTCAAAGGGAGGGTGGCGATCCGCAAGGGCAACCGGAAGATCGGGATCATTCCGTCGGGAAAATGCTTCGGCGGCATATCGTTTCTCCTTTCGTCGCCGCGCGTTGCAGAGGCCGTAGCGCTCGAGGACGTGGAACTGGTCGCCATCAACGATGACAATATCAACAAATTGATGAATCAATATCCCGAGTTCGTCGTCGAGATCCTTCGCGAGATGGCGGTCAGGCTGCGGGAGGCGAACAAGGTGATCGATTAGAAAGGCAGGGTCAAGGGTCCAGGAAAAGCTGTTAAAGTCTTTTTGTCCTTCTGACCCTGAACCCTGCCCCGCAGTTCCACAGGAGGTCCCATGCCCGATGTCCCCTCCAAAGACCAGGTCGCGGCCATCCACGCGTACTGGCGCGCCGCAAACTATCTTTCCGTAGGTCAGATCTATCTCTACGACAACCCGTTGCTCAAAGGGCCCCTGAAGTTGGAGCATATAAAACCGCGGCTTTTAGGACACTGGGGCACGACACCGGGGCTTAATTTTATTTACGCTCACCTGAACCGCGTGATCAAGGCCAGTGACCTGAACGTCATCTACATCGCGGGCCCCGGGCATGGCGGCCCCGGTCTCGTCGCGAACACGTATTTGGAAGGAACGTACAGCGAGGTATACCCCGACATTTCCCGGGACGCAGAGGGCATGAAGAAACTCTTCAAGCAGTTTTCCTTTCCCGGCGGTATTCCGAGTCACGTTGCGCCGGAAACTCCCGGCTCCATACACGAGGGCGGAGAGCTCGGGTATGCCGTTTCTCACGCGTTCGGGGCCGTCTTCGACAATCCCGAACTCATCGCAGCGTGTGTGGTCGGCGACGGGGAAGCGGAAACCGGCCCCCTTGCTGCCTCCTGGCATTCGAACAAGTTCCTGAATCCGGCCACTGATGGGGCCGTGCTACCCGTCCTGCATCTCAATGGGTATAAGATCGCCAACCCGACGGTGCTCGCGCGCATCAGCCGCGAGGAGCTGGAGAGCCTGTTCGTCGGCTATGGTTACAAGCCGTATTTTGTAGAAGGATCGGACCCGGAAGTCATGCACCGGAAGATGGCCGGGACCATGGACGAAGTCATTGCCGGGATCAAGGCTATCCAGAAAGAAGCACGTGGCAATCACGTCGTCAAGCGTCCCCGCTGGCCCATGATCATCCTCCGCACGCCGAAGGGCTGGACGGGTCCGAAGGAAATCGACGGGTTGAAGACCGAAAATTCCTGGCGGTCGCATCAGGTCCCGATCTCGGACATGGCGGCAAAACCGGAACACGTAAAGCTTCTCGAACAGTGGATGAAGAGTTATAAGCCTGAAGAACTCTTTGACGAGAACGGAAGACTGCTTCCACATCTCGCGGAGCTGGCCCCTACAGGCGAGAAGCGCATGGGCGCCAATCCCCATGCCAACGGCGGCGTCCTGCTTAAAGACCTGAAAATGCCCGGCTTCAGGGACTATGCTGTTGCGGTGAAAAAGAACGGCCAGACAAATGCCGAGGCCACCCGTATCCTAGGAGGATTTTTGCGGGACGTTATGAAGCTCAACATGCGCGAGCGGAATTTCCGGGTAATGGGGCCGGATGAGACCGCGTCAAACAGGCTCGGCGCGCTTTTCGAGGTAACGGACAGGACATGGATGGGAGAAACCATGCCTGAGGACGACCATCTTTCCCCGAACGGCCGCGTCATGGAGATTTTAAGCGAGCATACCTGCCAGGGCTGGCTCGAAGGGTATCTTCTTACCGGCCGACATGGATTGTTTTCCTGTTACGAAGCGTTTATCCATATTATCGATTCCATGTTCAATCAACATGCCAAATGGCTCAAGGTCACGAGCAAGGAAATCCCCTGGAGACGGCCGATCGCGTCCCTGAACTATCTGCTCACCTCCCATGTCTGGCAGCAGGACCACAACGGCTTCAGCCACCAGGACCCCGGCTTTATCGATCATGTAGTGAACAAAAAGGCGGACATTGTCCGGGTGTACTTTCCGCCGGACGCGAACACCCTGCTCGTCGTGGCCGACCAATGTTTGCGCAGCAGGAACAAGGTAAACGTCATTGTGGCGGGAAAGGCCCTCCAGCCGCAGTGGCTCGACAAGGACGCCGCGATCAAGCACTGTTCCTCCGGGATCGGGATCTGGGAATGGGCGAGCAATGATAAAGGGAGCGGGCCGGACGTGGTGATGGCCTGCGCGGGAGACGTGCCGGCACTGGAGACCCTTGCGGCCGTTCAAATGCTGCGCGAATACGCGCCCGACCTGAAAGTGAGGGTGATCAACGTCGTGGACCTGATGACGCTCCAGCCCGAGGAGGAGCATCCTCACGGCCTTTCCAATAAAGAATTCGACACCCTCTTTACAACCGACAAGCCGATCATCTTCGCGTATCACGGCTATCCCTGGCTGATCCACCGCCTGACGTACCGCAGGGCAAATCATAAGAACCTCCATGTGCGCGGGTACAAGGAGGAGGGGACGACCACCACACCCTTCGACATGGTCGTCCGGAACGATCTGGACCGCTTCCACCTCGTTTCGGACGTGATAGACCGCGTTCCCAAGCTCGCGCGCATCGCGGCCTATACGAAACAGGCCCTCCGCGCCAAGCTGGTCGAGCACCGGGAATATATCACCACATACGGCCAGGACATGCCGGAAATTAGAGAGTGGAAATGGAACCCTAGGGGTGAATAAGACGGCAGGGGCAACTACCCGTTATTGTAAATCGCTCCTGAAGATAGTACCGTTTGGATAGTGTGGATTGTCGTATAGTCACCCGAAGGGGGAATGCTTTTCTGTTGATAATGTAACCACCTTATGCTATATTGGTAACTACCTTGTAATTACCAGGAGGGTACATGATATCTGTCGGCATAAAAGAGCTGAAAGAAAAGTTGAGCAGCTATGTGAATAAAGCCCGTCACGGTGAGGAGATCGTAGTGACGGACCGGGGTAAAGAAATCGCACTGGTCCTTCCCATATCCCGTGAACGGAGCGCTGTAAAACAGCTCGTTGGGTCAGGCAGGGCGTCCTGGACCGGCGGCAAGCCCGTTGGCGTGAAGGGGATCAAGGCAAAGGGCGGATCGGTTGCCAAAACCGTTCTGGAGGACCGCCGTTGATTCTGTACCTGGATACCAGCAGTCTGGTGAAACTCTATGTCACTGAGGCCCATTCAGGGCTCGTCAGGGCTTGGGCCGAAGAGGCCGAGATCATTGCCACCTGCCGAGTTGCCTATCCTGAAATGATGTCAGCCCTGAACAGGCGCTTCAAGGTTGGAGACTTGGACAAGCAGGACTATAACGTGCTGGTGAAGGCTTTCTCCGGTGAGTGGCAGCGTTTTGCCGTTGTCGATTTCGATGAGTTCGCAGCTGGACGTTTGGTTGCTGCATATGGATTAAGGGGTTTCGATGCCGTTCATCTGTCTGCCGCCGGGCTGCTCAGGTCTTCGGGGAACTCTCCTGCCATGGCGTTCTCGTCCTTCGACGAAAAACTGAACAGTGCCGCTGTTAGAGAAAAGTTCACGGTCCTGCATCCGAAATAACTGCCAAGCTCAGCATAGAAGAGTGCATACGTTGTGGAAGATGGAAATGCGACGAAAAATACCCTCAGATTCTCTTCAATTCCGCTTTTCTGTGTTGTTCAATCATGGTAGTATGCCCTATGCAATCGATACCAGCCGTTTTTGTTCCTGATAAGAAAAAGCTCTATGCCTGGGCCATGACACTGGCGCTTATCACCATTTTCTACAATATAGCCGAAGGCCTGGTCTCGGTCTTCTTCGGCATGGAAGACGAGAGCATGTCCCTCTTCGGCTTCGGGCTGGACTCCTTCGTGGAAGTCGTTTCGGGCATCGGCATCTGGCACATGGTCCGCCGTGTGCGTCAGAACGGCGGAGAGAGCATCGACCGGTTCGAACAACGGGCGCTCAGGATCACCGGCACGGCCTTCTACGCGCTTACCGCGGGGCTTGCAATCACGTCCCTGGCGGACCTCTATCGGGGACATAAGCCGGAGAGCACCTTCTGGGGCATCGTCGTTTCGATCATCTCAATCCTTTCCATGTGGTTCCTTATCCGGGCGAAGGTATCGGTCGGAAACAAACTGGATTCCCAGGCCATCCTTGCGGACGCCGCCTGCACGCGGGCGTGCCTGCAACTCTCCGTGGTGCTGCTGATCGCGAGCGCGGGATATGCGCTCACGGGGTTCGGCGGACTCGATTCAATCGGCGCGTTCGTAATCGGCGGGCTCTGCTTCCGGGAAGGGAAAGAGGCGTTTGAGAAAGCCAAGGCGGGTTCGTTTGCATGCGAATGCGGGGAAGGCTGTAAGACTTAAAGTAACGGGGTCAAGGGGCAAGGGTCAAGGGGCAGCGTATTCATCAGCAGCAAGGAAATTATGTGATTACTCAGGTCAGCTACTTCGCTTTGCGCAAGGCGCGCCGGATAGTAAGGGAATTTCGAAGTCGGCCACAAACCCCGCCTTGCTTGATGTCCGTGTATCGGTCGCCGCGCGCTTCATTGCGCCTGCGCTCCGGAGCAGACCTGAGTAGTTACGAAATTATTATGAAATTCAAGATCGATCTGCACGTCCATTCGAAATACAGCGGCGACAATGAGGCTGATCCTGAGGAAACAATTCTCCGGGCGATCGAACTCGGCCTCCACGGCGTCGCTTTCACCGAGCATTATTCCTATGCTGCGTCAGAGCCAATGGAAATCCTGAAAGATAAGTACCGAAACGCCATCAGGATCTTTCGCGGAGTGGAGTTTTCCGCTCTTGAGGGACACTGCCTGATCTTCGGGGTAAATACGGACAAACTGGGGATCAAAAACGCGCCGGTCGGGGACATCGTACGGGTTGTGAATGAAGCGGGCGGGGCGCTGGTCCCGTCCCATCCCTATCGGCCGGGAACCAGTCTCGGCGGGCTCGTGCTGAACGTACACGGCATTGCGGCCCTCGAAGGATGTAACGGGGCGAACATGCACGCTTTTAACGTGAAGGCGATAGAGACCGCGCGGGCGCTGAACCTTCCGTTTACGGGCGGCTCCGACGCGCACGCACCCGAGGAAGTCGGTTCCTGCTTTACCGAGTTTGACGAAGAGGTGACCTGTGAAAATTTTATCGATGCGCTCAAGGCGGGAAAGTATAAAGGCGTGGATACCCGGAAAATATCAAGAATGATGAACGCGTTTTGACGACCAGCCGCTGCCAGTCCTTTGTTTCTTCGTCCTCATCCGATGTGAAAATACACAAGTCCCTTCTGAATGCCCCAGGCCATGCCGATGCACGCCGGGAGCGTGAAGATCCAGGCCATCACGATCTTTCCCGCGATGCCCCAACGCACGGCCGAGAGTCGTCTGGTTGCGCCCACGCCCATGATGGCCGAGGAGACCACGTGGGTCGTGCTTACGGGAAGGCCGAAGTGGCTTGCCGCGATGATGATAGCGGTCGAAGACGTCTCCGCGGCGAACCCGTGGATGGGCTCGAGCTTGAGCATTTTGACCCCCAGGGTCTTGATGATTTTCCACCCGCCGAAGAGCGTCCCGAAGCCCATGGCCACGGCGCACGACAGGATGACCCATTTCGGGACCTCGACGCTCGTAAGAACACCGCCGCTCACCAAGGCCATGGTGATGATGCCCATGGCTTTTTGCGCGTCGTTGGAACCGTGGCCGAAGGCAAAAAAGGACGATGAGATGATCTGCAACCTGCCGAACGACTTGCTGATGGTCCCGGGCGCGAGCCTGCCGAAAAGAGAGAGGATCAGCTTCATGAAAAAATACCCGATGACGAGTCCGAGAATCGGTGAGACGAGGAGCGACATCAGTATCTTGACGATGCCGCCGGTGTTCAAAATGCTTACGCCGCCGTAAGCCATGGCCGCTCCGGTGATCCCTCCGAAGAGCGCATGCGAGGAACTGACGGGAAGCCCCATAAGGATCGTGATGATGTTCCATATGATGGCGGAAATGAGCGCGGCGATGATGACGGTATCCGTTACGGCCAGGGGGGCGACGATCCCTGTCCCGATCGTTTTTGCGACGGCAGTCGTGAAAAAGGCCCCGAGGATGTTCATGACCGCGGCGAGGAGCACTGCTGTCAGGGGAGAGAGGACTTTGGTCGATACCACGGTGGCGATGGCGTTCGCGCAGTCATGCCAGCCGTTCGCGAGATCGAAGAGCAATGCAAGGATAATGATGAAGATCAGGATTTCATGCATATTTGAGAACGATGCCTTCGAGGATGTTGGCGATATCCTCCGACCGGTCCGAAGCGTCTTCCAGGAGCTGGTAGATGTCCTTCCACTTGATCGCTAAAATGGGGTCGGACTGGTCATTCAGGAGCTTACCGAGCGCGTCCCGGTACTTGCGGTCTATGCGGTTTTCGAGCCGGTTGATTTCGATGCAGTGTTCCTGGACGCGGGCATATTGTTTCGAGCGGAGTTCCCGGAGCGCCTTCTTCAGGATGCTCGTGATCATCTGCAGGTCTTCGGCCATGGAAATGACCTCGGGCGTCGGCTTCTTGATTTTATACACCACCATCCTGTCCACGGCGGCCCACATGTAGTCGATGACGTCGTCGATTCTCGAGGCAAGCTCATGAATGTCCTCACGATCGATGGGGGTGAGAAAGGTCTTGTTCAGGTCCTTCATGATGTCGTGGGTGAGCATGTCGCCTTCCTGCTCAAACTCATAGATGACTTTTGCTTTCTGTTCGAAGGTCTCGAAGTTGTTCAAGGTCTCGACGAGCACGTCCGCCGCCCGCGCGACGTTTTCAAGCGCCCGGTCGAACATCTCGAAGAAGTCTATTTTTTTCGGAAAGAGGCCCATAGGTCGGTTGTTACTCTCCTTTGTGGAAATAGATAAGGAAAAGCGAGGTTATTTGTGTATTTGTGGGGCTACAATAGCACAAGGGTAGATTTTTTGCAACCGGTAACTCTTGGCAGGGAGCGGAGGGAAAAAGCAAAGGCGGTGAATTTTTTCACCGCCTTTGCTTTCTTCAACATAATACTCTGAAATTGTTATGCGATCTTCGCTTCCTTAAAGCATTTATCGCATAGCCACATCATGCCGCGGACCTTGCCGGTCGTGGTCATCATCTTTGCCGCCTGCATAGGTTTGCCGCAGCACTGGGGGATGTTCAGGTTGACTATGGCTTTTTTGGTGGCTGCTTTCGCAGTTTTGCTCATTTCCGCCATCTTGCTTCACCTCCGGGTTCGTAATACAAACCCGTGCATTGTAACCGTAAATGGGAAAATGTCAAGAATATTTTGTGTTTTTCGCGCACGTACTCCGCAGTGGTCCTGCCTTGTAACCTCCGGTCCTCGGCGAGCTCGAAGGTACCGTTTACTATCAGTTTAAAAACGGCGCTCCATGAAAATCGCAAACTCTGGTGAAAGCACCATAAGAGCTTGGTAATTTCACCGAAATTCATTTTCTTGTGATTATTATTATAACTAATCCATTGTTTTCATATGCTTAAAAAGTTAGCACGCTTGTTGCATCATGATTAAATGGTGCATAACTAAAGTATCTGACTAAACGAGGCGAGACTATGAAAAGGACCGGCTATTTAGCGGACAAACCGGGGTTCTCTTTGTTCCTTTTTTTTCTTTGTCTTGCCCTGTTCAGTTGGCCCCTCCTCTCGGTGGCCCTGAGTTCCGGCGCAGAATCTATCTTTAACTACCTTATGGCGGTCTGGGGCGTCATAATTCTCATCCTTTTCCTGAGCAGAAGAAGCCGCGATTGCATTGCATCGACCGGAAAAGACGGGGCTCATGAAGAGGTGGAGGATGTTTAATCCGCTGACGGTCATTGCCCTCTTTTGTCTCTACATCGGCGTCCTTTTTTTCATCGCCCGTTGGGTCGAACGGAAATCATCTCTGGGCAAAGACCTGGGCAATAATCCGCTCATCTATTCGCTGTCGCTTGCCGTTTACTGCACCTCATGGACTTTCTACGGCAGCGTCGGTAACGCCGCGACCTCGGGGATGCTTTTCCTTGCCGTCTACCTCGGCCCCACGATAGCCGTCGTTCTGTGGTGGACGGTGGTCCGCAAGATAATACGGATAAAGAGCCTTTATCGGATCACCAGCATCGCCGACTTTATTTCGGCGCGCTACGACAAATCCCAGTCCATAGCGGCCATAGCGACTTTGCTGGCCTTAACGGGCATCGTGCCGTACATGGCGCTCCAGCAGAAAGCCGTGATTTCCTCCTTCGGGCTTCTTCTCGAGCCGGCCGCCGGCGGGATGTCTTCCTGGGCCGGACTGCATGTCGGGCCCCTCGTGGTCATCCTGATGACCGTTTTCACGATCATGTTCGGCGTCAGGCGTCTCGACCCCACGGAACGCCACCAGGGCATGGTCGTGGCCCTGGCAATGGAAAGTACGGTAAAATTAGCCGCCTTCCTCGCCGCCGGAATATTCGTGACCTATTTCCTGTTCGACGGCTTCGGAGAT
>JBGOTO010000033.1:0-21587 GCA_041476485.1 Nitrospirota bacterium | reverse complement strand
CTTTCGGCCCGACCGTTCTCAGCGTAACGCTTACCAATACCACCTCGACGCCCCTTACGACGGTGTTTTTATCGGCGAACATTACATGGAAAGGCATCATTTCCTCGGTCTCTTACCCCGGGACGATCACGATGACCAACCCATGATGCTTGGGAAAAAAGAAAACGCCGACCTAATGCGCCCTCTTCGGGCGCATTTTTTTTAAAGAGGCTGTTTGACAGCGTCGTAGTTGTCTGTTACTCTATCTCAAGAAT
Source organism: Nitrospirota bacterium (assembly GCA_041476485.1). Taxonomy (GTDB): domain Bacteria; phylum Nitrospirota; class UBA9217; order UBA9217; family UBA9217; genus JBAZLV01. Next base: position 21,333 of record JBGOTO010000033.1, on the reverse strand, counting down.
TATGAACCTTCCCGGGCAACAAACCGTACTGGAACTACTGACGCCCCACCGGCTTTTTGCGAAAATGACCATTGCCGGCAAGATGCTTTTGGGGTATATGACGCTGGTCGCGCTTTCCGTGGTGGTGGTGGCCTACGCCTTGGCGGCCATCCGGGGCGTGAACCGCTTGAACAATGAAATCATCAAGGTCCATATTCCGGTCCAGCAGACCGCGGACAGGATGCTCGACGCGCTCGTTGCCCAGGACACCCATGAGAAACGCTACCTGATTCTGCGGCAAAAAGACCTTCGTTATCTGTTCTGGCAGCGCGCCGAGGAGTTCAAGGGCCTGTTGGCCGAGCTCGCGGAACTTTCCGGTCCCGCGGAGCTTCCGCTCAACAAGATCAACAAGCTGCACGCTCAATACGACGACTTGTTCATCAGGGAAATACGGCTCGTAAGGAAGGGCGACGGCGCAGGGGCCGAGGCAGTTTCAGACAGGGAGCTGAAAAACACGTTCGACAAGCTGGCGGACATCCTCCGCGCGGTGTCGGTAAACGCGAAACAATCCCGGGACGCCAGGATGCGAAAAATCAGCGAGATCGGCGGCCCGGCTTTTTTCACCACCGCTGCGCTGTGCCTCTTGAGCATCGGGCTGGGAGTGTTGATCAATGCGATGATCACGCACCATATTTCTTTCTCGATCCATAAACTGAGGGCCGCTACCGCGCATGTAGCCGAAGGAAAATTTCACTTTGATCCCGGCATCGACACGCAAGACGAAATCGGAGACCTGGCGCGCGGTTTTCTCGCCATGGGGAAGAGGCTGGTAAAACTCGAGGAGATGTACCTGGACGCCAGCCCGCTCACTCGGCTGCCGGGCGGGCTCGCCATTGAAAACGTCATGAAACACCGGTTGGAGTCGGGCAGGCCGCTCGCCCTGTGCGTGATAGACCTGGACCACTTCAAGGCCTTCAACGACCGTTACGGCTATGCTCACGGGAACGTGGTAATCAAGGAAACGGCAAAAATAATTGAAAGCGCGGCAAAGGCGAAGGGCTCTCCCGAGGATTTCGTGGGACACGTGGGAGGCGATGATTTCGTGGTGATTACCACTCCAGCCTTCATGCGGGCCATCTGCTCCGAGATCATCCGGCTGTTCGACGAGCGCTCCCCGCAGTTTTATAACGAGACCGACCGGGCGAAATGTTCCATCCTCGGCAAGACCCGGCAAGGCATAGAGATGCTGTTCCCGTGCATGACGATTTCCATCGCCGTCGTGACGAACGAGAAACGCGCTTTGGTCAACACGCTCGAGACATCGGAAATCGCGGCCGAGCTCAAGGATTACGCCAAGACGATCCCGCAGAGCGTGTTCGTGGTGGACAAGAGGCGCGCGGGATAAGGGTTTCGCGCCGCCGGTCGGAAAGAGAGGGCAGGCATGAAACGCGTAGTGTACGTCGTACTATTTTTTCTCTTCACGGGCTGCGCCGTCCTGAAGTCGTTGCCGTTCTCGGAAGAATCGAAAAAATATCAGGAGGCGGAGGCGTATTTCGAACAGGGCCGGTACAAAGACGCCTACGGCGCTTACCGGGCCATAGCCGCCACGGACTCTTCCTGGGCGGAGCAGGCGAAGTTCAATGCGGCATATGTCCTGGTCTACCATAAAAACTCCGACAAGGACTATGCCCTGGCCGCCCGGGAGTTCGAGGAGTTTCTGGCCCGCTATCCCTCGAGCGCGCGCGCGGGCGAGGCGCATACGTGGCTTGGTATATTGAAAATGTTCGACCAGACAAAGACCGGCGAATTGCTGAAAGAGGCGGCATCGCTGACCGCGAGGGTCGAGGACGCGACGAAAGAACTGCAAAATGCCCGGGGGAATGAAGAAATCCTCAAGAAGGAGAGAGACTCGCTTCTGACGGAAAAAAAAGATTTCGCGAAAAAAGTTGACGACCTCCTGAACGAGAAAGAGGCCTTGATCAAGAATAATACGGCGCTGGTGAAAGACAACGAGGTGCTGACGAAGGACAAGGCTGCGCTGGAAAAGAAAATCGTAGCTCTGAACAAGGAAAAGAACGGCCTTATTCAGGCAAAGTTGAAATTGGAGAAAAGCATCCGCGACCTGACCCTGGTTGATGTGAAAATGGAGAAGAAGAGGAAAAAGATGCAGAAGGAAGAAAAGAAATAGGGGGCCGGTTTCGCCGGTCCGCTCCTTTATCTCCGGGAATTTTTATCCCTTCCTCAGCGGGAAAGTCAGCTATTTTTTCCCTCTTTTTTTGTGCATCATGCGCGGTTGTTCCTCTCGTCGTTTCTTCGGGAATATGCGAAGCGGCGTTCCCCTGAACCCGAAGGCCCGGCGCAGGTTGTTTTCTATGTAGCGTATATACGAAAAATGGACTCCGTTCGGGTAATTCACGAACGCGATGAACGTGGGCGGGCCGATCCCCACCTGCGTGATGAAGTAATACTTGACCCGTTTGCCGCGGTAGAGCGGCGGCTCGTGGTGGGCTGTAAGCTTTTCGAAAACCTTGTTCAACTCGGCCGTGGGCACGCGCCGCCGCGATTCGGCCATCACCGCGTCGATTTCGTCGAAGACGCCGGTGATGCGCCGGCGGGTGACGGCCGAGATGGTGAGCACCGGGGCATAATCCACGAACTTGAGGCGACGCTGAACGTCCGCAATGATCTCCTTGTAGCGCTCTTCCTTGTCCGGCACCAGGTCCCATTTGTTCAGGGCGATGATGATCCCTTTCCCGGCCTCGTGTGCGAGCCCGACGATCCGCTCGTCCTGTTCGGTGATGCCTTCCGCCGCGTCGATGAGCACGAGGGCCACATCGGCCCGGCTGATGCTCTTCATGGCGCGCATGACGCTGTACTTTTCCACTCCCTGGCTGACCCTGCCGCGGCTCCGGATTCCGGCGGTGTCCACGAGGATGTATTGTCTGCCGTAGTACCGGTATACGCTGTCTATGGCGTCCCGTGTCGTCCCCGCCGAGGGGCTTACGATCATCCGGTCTTCGCCGACGAGGGAGTTCACGAAGGACGATTTGCCCACGTTGGGCCTGCCGATGATCGCTATCCTCGGCAGGGTGGCCGCTTCCTGCTCCTCCTCGGCCTCCGACGCTTTCGGCAAGCGGCCGGCGAGTTCGTCCATAAAGTCCGAAAAGCCGGGGCCGTGCTGCGCGGACAGGGGAAACAGGCCGTCTATGCCGAGGCGATAGAAGTCCGAAAGAAGCTCTTCGTCCCGTTCGCCGTCGACCTTGTTCACGGCATAGATCACGGGTTTGGCCGAGATCCGCAGCAGCTGGGATACGTCGACGTCCGCAGGCAGGAGGCCCTGCTTGCCGTCCAGGAGAAAAATGATGAGGTCCGCCTCTTCCACGGCGAGCGTGGTCTGTTCCCGCATTTTCGAGTACATGGGGTCCACGCTTTCGGGTTCGAACCCGCCGGTGTCGACGAGCAGGAAGCGCCTTCCGTCCCATTCGGCTTCGGCGTAGTTGCGGTCTCGCGTAACGCCGGGCACGTCCTCGACGATGGCGAGGTTCCTCCCGATGATCCGGTTGAACAGGGTCGATTTGCCGACATTCGGCCGGCCCACTATGGCGACGATTGGCATTGGCATAGTAGTTCACTATATCATGCTTGTGCGCACCAGTTCAAGAAAAAACCTTGCGAAGCCATGGTATTTATGTTATTTTTTACCCTTGCGTTGCTATTATCAGGAGGCCGCCATGCGAAGATTTGCCGTTTCAGCCGTGTGTATCCTGTTGTTTTTCGCGTCCTCTGCCCGGGCCGAGTTTTACCGCTACGTGGACAAGGACGGCAAGGAGTTCTTCACCAACGACCTGAAACAGGTGCCGCAGGAATACCGAAGCAGCGCGACGCCGGTGAAGACCGATGACAGCCGGGTGAGCGTCGGCAACAAGCCCGAGGGGCCGGGAAAATCGAAGGAAACCGCGAAAGAACACAAGGACAAGTACGGCAGGGGCGAGAGATATTGGCGTGGCCGCGCGGATAAGCTGAGCATGAAGCTCCATGACCAGCAAGATGAATATGATCTGGTCTTGAAGCAGCTCGATGATCCGGAGTCAAAGACGATCGGCGGCAAAAAAAAATCCCATGCGAGCCTCGTAAAGAAGAAGCAGAAGATTGAAAAGGACATGAAGAAAACGAGACGCAAGCTCGAGGTTGATCTTCCCGAGGAGGCCCGCAAAGCCGACGCCTATCCGGGATGGATTAGAGATTAAGGCGGAGTGTGGAGCGAGGAATCCGATTGTGTAAGGAAGGAACAGCCCCCGGTTCACAGGGATCTTCATCATATGAAAAAGATCATCATCGCCCGGAGCGCCCTGCACGCTATCGGCGAAGACGAAACGATCTTCGGGCGGGGAAACATCATAACGCTCAAGGCCCGCACGTCTGAAGAGATACTGAATATCCACGGCGTCCAGCGGGCTGACGTTATCATCACGGATGTTTCGCTGCCCCTCATGGGCGGCGTCAAGCTCTGCTCCGCGATACGCGGCGACGCGGAGCTCAGGAACGTGTCGATCATCATGATCTGTGACGATACCGAAGCATCGCTGGCCGAAAGCCGGGAAGCGCAGGCCAACGCCGTGCTCCCGAAACCGGTCGACCCGGTCCGGCTTTTTTCAAAGATATCCGAACTGCTCATGGTGCCCCGGCGGCAGGACATGCGGTCGTTTCTGCACGCTACCGTGCAGGGCCGGGAGGGGAACAGCACCTTTCTCGGCGTGACGTTGAATATCAGCATATCCGGTTTGCTCCTGGAAACGGAACAGGCGCTTAAGCAAGGCGACCGCGTAACCTGCGCAGTCAACATCGGCGGCCGCGAGATCGTCTCCGAGTGTGAAGTCATGCGCGTGGAGAGGCAGGCATCCGGCAAATTCCACTACGGGGTAAAATTCCTGAATCTCGGCACGAAATCCCTTGTTCTCATCGAGCAGTTCGTGAGGGGCAGGGTGAAGCATTGAGTCCCTGGAGGAAGTGTTTTGGACGAACGGTACGATTTTAAAAAAGTAGAAGAACGCTGGCAGCAAAACTGGGCGGAACACAGGACCTTCACGGCGACCGAGGACCCTTCGAAATCGAAGTACTATTGCCTCGAAATGTTCCCGTATCCGTCGGGCAGGATCCACATGGGGCATGTCCGGAATTACGCCATCGGAGACGTGGTCTCGCGCTACAAGCGGATGCGGGGCTTCAACGTGCTGCATCCCATGGGCTGGGACTCCTTCGGCCTGCCGGCCGAGAACGCGGCCATAAAGCACGGCATCCATCCCTCGAAGTGGACGCTCGAGAACATAGCTTTTATGCGCGACAAGCAGCTCAAACGGCTCGGCCTGTCCTACGACTGGGACCGCGAGGTCACGACCTGCCTTCCCGACTACTACCGCTGGAACCAGTGGATCTTTATCAAAATGTACGAGCGGGGCCTGGCGTACAAGAAGCTTTCCTACGTCAACTGGTGCCCGTCGTGCGCGACGGTGCTCGCGAACGAGCAGGTGGAGGACGGCCTCTGCTGGCGGTGCGGCTCCGTCGTAACGCACAAGGAACTGGACCAGTGGTTCTTCAAGATCACGGCCTACGCCGAGGAACTTCTCTCGCAGTGCGATAAGCTCACGGGCTGGCCCGAGCGCGTGCTCACGATGCAGCGGAACTGGATCGGAAAGTCCGTTGGCGTGGAAGTGGACTTCGTTGTCGAAAACTCGAAAGAAAAGCTCACGATCTTCACCACCCGGCCGGACACGCTCTTCGGGGTCACCTTCATGAGCATAGCGCCCGAGCATCCCATGCTCGAAGCCCTCATCAAAGGCAAGAAGCAAGCAGATGAAGTCCGCGCTTTTGTCCAGCGCGTTATGCGAGAGGACAAGGCCGCGCGCACCGACGAGAAGCAGGAGAAGGAAGGCGTCTTTACCGGCGCCTATGCCGTGAATCCGCTGAACAACGAACGGGTGCCCATCTGGGTGGGGAACTTCGTGCTCATGGAATACGGCACGGGCGCGATCATGTCCGTGCCCTCGCATGACCAGCGGGACTTCGAGTTCGCCAAAAAATACGATCTTCCGATACGCGTGGTGATCCAAAACCCGGAGCAGGACCTTGACGCGGCCGCCATGAAAGAGGCGTACCTTGCCGGCGGCGTCATGGTGAACTCAGGCCCTTTTAACGGCATCCCCAATGTTCCGGGCAAGGACAAGGTCGCCGACTACGTTGAGAAACAGAAGCTCGGCAAGCGCACGGTGAACTGGCGGCTGCGCGACTGGGGCATCTCGCGCCAGCGCTACTGGGGCACGCCGATACCGATCATTTATTGCGAAAAATGCGGCGCCGTAGCGGTCCCGGAAAAGGACCTTCCGGTGCTGCTGCCCATGGACGTGGAACTGACCGGCAAGGGCCGGTCTCCGCTCGCAGAATCAAAATCCTTTAGAGAGACGACGTGCCCAAAATGCGCCGGCGCAGCCCGGCGCGAGACGGACACCATGGACACCTTCGTGGATTCGTCGTGGTATTTCCTGCGCTATTGCTCGCCGAAGGAGGACAAAGCGCCCTTCGATAAAAAAAAGGCGGCGTACTGGATGAGCGTGGACCAGTATATCGGCGGCATCGAGCACGCCGTGCTGCACCTGCTTTATGCACGGTTTTTCACCAAAGTGGTCCGGGACCTCGGCCTTTTCGACGGGGATGAGCCGTTCTTGAATCTCCTGACGCAGGGCATGGTGATCAAAGACGGGGCCAAGATGAGCAAGTCCAAAGGCAACGTCGTGGACCCTGACTTTATTCTCACCAAGTACGGGGCGGACACGGCGAGGCTCTTCTCGCTTTTCGCCGCGCCGCCGGAGCGCGACCTCGAATGGAGCGACCAGGGAGTGGACGGCGCGTACCGGTTCCTGCACCGCGTCTGGACGATCGTGCATCGGCACATCGCGGCGGTCAAGGGCGTGAAGCCCGCGGGGCCTGAGGCGCGGGGCGACCGGCTTTACCGCAAGACCCATCTCACGATCAAGAAGGTGACCGAAGACATCGAGCGCGAGTTCCACTTCAATACCGCGATCTCCGCGCTGATGGAACTGGTGAACGAGATGTACGATTACGCATCGGGAGGCGTGAGCGACAAGCAGCCGGCCGTGCTTCGGTCGGCAATCGACGCGTTGACCCTGCTCCTGGCGCCCTTCGCGCCGCACTTTGCGGAGGAGCTCTGGGAATCGCTCGGAAACAAGACCAGCATCGCTCATGCCTCCTGGCCGCAGCATGACCCCGAGGCGATCGTCGCGTCCGAGATAACGGTCGTCGTCCAGGTGAACGGCAAGGTGAGGAGCAAGCTCACCCTTCCCGCCGGGACCTCCGACAAGGACATCGAGTCAGCGGCGCTCGCCGATCCCAAGGTGAAAGAATACCTCAACGGCAAACCGCCGAAGAAGGTGATCGTGGTGCAGGGAAAACTGGTGAATGTGGTGGTGTGAGGTGACAAATGCGGATTGCGGATTGCGGATTGTTGAACAGGTTTATAGCCACGTCAGTGCTGATACTGTGCCTCTTCCTAACCTCCTGTGGCTATAGCTTTACGCCGGTCGGCGGCATCGTGCCTCAAGGCGCGAAGACCATCGCCGTTGCGGTGTTCCTGAACGGCACGTATGAACCCTTTGTGGATACCGAGGTGACCAAGGCCGTGGTGGACGAGTTTCTCACCGACGGCAGACTGAAGGTAGTCAGTCTTGAAGGGGCGGACCTCATCCTGAGGGGCAAAGTGACGAAGTTTGAATTGTCTGCGGTCTCGTATACCGCGGGCTCCCATGTCCAGCAGTATCGAATCGCTCTCAGTGTGGAGTTCAGCCTCGAGGAGGCAAAATCCCGAAGGCTGCTCTTGCAGGAGAAGGGCCTCGGCTCGGCCTTCGTCTCTTCCTATACCGTGACTATCGGCGACATCACGTCGACGAAGACGGCGAAAGAAACGGCCATAAAGAGCGCAAGCCGGGACATTGCCTCATCGATCCGGAGCAGGGTGCTGGAAGGATTTTGAAAGCCGGCAGAGGGCAAAGAGAAACTGCTTTCCCGTTTTGCGCAAGGCTCTCTGCGCTACGCACCGATACAATCGTCATCATCAATATCCCTTATGACTAAATATCACGACCTCATATCGAAGCTCAAGAAAGGCCCGATCCTCCCCCTCTACCTGTTCTACGGCGATGAGGAGTTTCTGCTCCAGGAGGCGGTCGACCTGATCATCAAGAGGGTCGTCGACCCGGGGGTCAGGGACTTCAATTTCAACGTGCTGTATTGCCGCGACGTTTCCGCCTCCGAGCTCGTGAACCTTGCGCAGACCCTTCCGTTCATGTCCGAGAAGCGGCTGGTGATTGCCAAGGAGTTTGATACGCTCAAGGCCGGCGACCTCGAAGAGCTCGTTTCCTATCTGAACGATCCTTCGCCCTCCACCTGCCTCGTGCTGGTCTCGAACCAGGGAAGGTACGACAAGAAAGCCGTGGTTACGGCCATCGAAGCTCACGGCGCCGTGACGAGGTTTTTCCCGCTCCTGGACCGCGAGATCATCACTTGGATCGAGGAGTGGGCCAGGGCACGGGGCCTGGCGGTGAAGCGCGACGCGGCGCAGTACCTCTGGCAGACCATCGGAAACGATATCCAGAAGATCAAGAACGAACTGGAGAAGGTCGAGATCTATCTCAAGGAGAGAAAGGCCATCATGTTCGATGATGTGAAGACCGTGGTGGGAGATTTCCGGGAGTATACGTCCTTCAACCTCGCGGCCGCCATCGGGCAGAAGAATAAGGAAAAAGCATTTCTGGTCCTTTCACGGTTGATCCAGGAAGGAGAACAGCCCGTCGGGCTCCTCGGATCGATCGCCTGGAACTTCAGGAGGCTCATGCGGGCGAAATCTCTGGAAGCGGCGGGTATGGGGTATGAGGACATCAAGCGGAAGTTGGGCGTGATCTTCCATCAGTCGGCATCGTTCCAGGAACAGATGCGGCGCTTCAACGTGGACGAACTGCGCTCCGTCTTCGATACTATGCTGGGGGCGGACCGGGCGCTCAAGTCGAGCGGCCTCTCCGGCAGGCTGGTTTTGGAACGGATGATCCTGAAAGTATGCGGAGTGTAGAGGAAGCGACAGAAGGTTGGAAGAATAGAAGGTTGGAGGTTTAGTAGACACGGCGAAAAGCTTTACCGAACTTTTAACCGTCCAATCTTCTAATCATCGTGTTACACTACGGCCATTTTCCCGACCTTGGACGACAAGCGGGAGATCTTCCGGGAAGCGGTGCTCTTGTGCAGGATGCCCTTGGAGCCGGCCTTGTCATACGCCTTCATGGCCTTGACGAGGGCGTCCTTTGCCTCAGCGGTGTTCTTGGACTCCACGGCCTGCTCGACTTTCTTCGCCAGGGTCTTGAGCGCGGATTTTACGGATTTGTTGATAAGGTGCTTCTTTTCTGCCTGCTTCTGCCTTTTGATTGCTGACTTATGTGTCGCCACTTCTTGCCTCCTTAGGGTTGAAAACAGACTAACCTTTTAACATAAAGGACCGATGGATGTCAAGAAAAAAACCTTTTATTCCCGGCCCGTTTCTGATAAAGTGACCACTTAATTTACAGTTTGTCCGGGGTTGGAGAGCCATGTCCGAACAGGTAAAAGTCGCAAAAGCCGCCGGGGTCGTCGGCGCCGCCACGCTCGCCTCCCGGGTGATGGGATATGTGCGCGATATGGCCATGTCCTGGGCCTTCGGCACGGGCATGGCCGCCGACGCGTTCTACGTGGCCTACCGCATTCCGAACCTCCTGCGCGAGCTTTTGGCCGAGGGGTCCATGTCCGCCGCGTTTATCCCCGTTTTTACGGAGACGCTCGCCAAAGAATCGAAAGAGAACGCCCGCCGGCTGGCAAACGCGGTGTTCGCGAGGCTCCTGGTGATCCTCGTCGTCCTGACCGGCCTCGGTATGATCTTCGCCCCCGCGGTGGTCAACGTGGTAGCATGGGGGTGGGCATATAAGGCCCAGCATGACAAGTACCTCCTCGCGGTAACGCTTACGCGAATCATGTTCCCGTACCTTCTCTTTATCGGCCTGGCGGCGCTCGCCATGGGTATGCTGAACTCGCTCCGCTCGTTTCTGACCCCCGCGCTCTCTCCCGTCATGCTGAACGTAATGACCATCTCCGCCGTGGTCCTGAGCATCAGGTTCCTGCCGGACCCCATTCTCGGGGTCGCCGTGGGCGTAGTGCTCGGCGGGCTGTGCCAGTTCCTGATCCAGGTGCCGGGTCTTCAGAAACAGGGCATGATGATCCGGCCCCGGTTCGAGCCCACCCATCCGGGCGTGAAAAGGATAGGCACGCTGGCCCTGCCGGTCTTCGTCAGTTCCTCGGTGAACCAGTTCAATATTTTTATCGGCACCATCTTCGCGTCTTTCCTCGCAACGGGAAGCATTACCTACCTGTTCTACGGCATGCGGTTCATCCACTTCCCGCTCGGGATCTTCGGAATCGCCATTGCAACAGCCGTGCTCCCGACCATGTCGGCCCAGGCCGCGCGGCGCGAGACCGACGCTTTTCGTGATACCTTGTCGCTTGGCCTGCGGCTGGTATTCTTCATCATGTTCCCCGCCATGGCGGGCCTCATCACGCTCCGCATGCCGATCGTGAAACTTCTGCTCGAGCACGGCCAGTTCGATCAGATCTCAACTCAGGGGGTGGCTGCGGCGCTTCTGTACTATGCCGTGGGGCTTTGGGCATTCGCCGGCGTCCGGATCGTCGCCCAGGCGTTCTATGCGCTTCAGGACACGAAAACGCCTGTCAAGATTGCGGTGCTTGCGCTCTGCGCGAACATCCTTCTCAGCACGGTCTTTATCCTTTGGACGCCGCTTCAACACGGCGGCCTGGCGCTCGCCGCGTCGCTCGCGTCCATGCTGAACATCAGCCTGCTCACCGTCCAGCTCAGAAAAAAGATCGGGCGAATGGACGGCGGAAGAATTCTTAATTCGCTCCTCAAAATCGTTCCCGCGTCCGTTTCCATGGGCGCCATCGGCTGGTGGGTGAGCAGGCAACCGGTATGGGAACTCGGCGGACAGACTCTGTTCAAGGCGCTCCTGCTCGGCGGCGGCATGGCCGTGAGTGTGCTGTTCTACCTAGTCGCCATGTGGATCATGCGGAGCGAAGAATTGAAGTTCCTGTGGGGGATGGTGAAGAAGAGGCAAGGATGAATCGATTGCGGATTGCGGAATGCGGAATGAAAAGCAACGTATTTAAGACGCCTCTCGGGTGGGTGGGGGTGGCCGTATCGGACCAAGGGATTTGCAGGATAGTCCCGCCGAGGAAAGAGAAGCAAGCAGCGGAGAAAGAGTTGAAAGGCGACGAGTTCGCAGCCTGCGCCCAGCGGTTACGAGTGGACCGTAGCCTGCTCTTGCGAAAGCGCGGCCATAAACGAGTGCAGGGTGTTCGGAGTTCGGAGATGGGCGCTCAGAATATATCGCGGGTCCTTGCAAAAGCAGTCAAGCTTCTCCAACAATACTTCTCCGGTGAGCGCGTTTCGTTTGACCTCCCGCTCGATCTGCGTTATTATACGGCCTTCCAGCAGGCGGTGTGGAAAGCGTCGGCGGAGATACCCTGCGGCGAGACGCGGTCGTATGCCTGGATCGCAAAGAAGATAAAAAAGCCGCTGGCAATGCGTGCCGTGGGCCAGGCGCTCGGCGCGAATCCCGTTCCGGTCATTATCCCCTGTCACCGGGTCATCAGCTCGTCCGGCGCACTCGGAGGATATTCCGGCGGGCCCGGGGTGAAGGAAAAGCTGCTCCGCCTGGAGACGGAGAGCGCAAAGAGCAAAATAAAAAGTGCAAAGTTGAGGAAGCCAAAATGGTCCTGATGCAACTCATAGTCGGCCCGCTCCAGGTGAACTGCTACATCCTCGCGGACGAAAAAACAAAAGAAGCCGTGGTCATCGACCCCGGCGATGACGCCCGGGAAATCCTCAAAGTCATCAAGGACAAGGGCCTCAAAGTAAAATACATTGTAACCACCCACGCTCACTTCGACCACGTGGGCGCGAATAAAGCCATCAAGGAAGCGACAGGCGCCGAACTGCTCCTGCACGAGGCGGACGCACCCGTGCTCGCTACCGTGTCGAGCCAGTCCAGTTCCTTCGGCATGGCGCCCGTGTCTGCTCCTCCGGCCGACCGGTATGTGAAGCACGGAGACGTGATCACCGCGGGCGAAGTATCGCTTACGGTCCTGCACACGCCGGGCCATTCGCCGGGCGGGATCAGCCTGGTGGGGCACGGCATGGTCTTCACCGGAGACGCATTGTTCGCCGGGTCCATCGGCAGGACCGACTTCTCCGGCGGCGACCTGATGACCCTGCTCGGGTCTATCAAGGCACACCTCATGACCCTGCCGGACGACACCCTGGTCTATTCAGGCCACGGCCCGGAGTCCACGATCGGCGACGAGCGCCGGGAGAACCCGTTTTTGAACAGGTAATGGGGGTCTGAATAATCCGGTTTTTCTTGAGGTTTTGTCGTCACTGTGGTAAATTAAAAGCCAACTGCAAAAGAATAGCTGGACGCAGATAAACGCCGATAAACGCAGATTTTAGTTACAAACGAATCTGCGTCAAAAAAACAGGCTTCTGTAAGGAGAAATTCCATGGTTGTCGGTCCCATCCGTGAAGGTCTTACCTTTGACGACGTGCTGCTCTTGCCCGCAAAATCCGACGTGCTGCCGAAGGACGTGGACGTCAGAACGCAGCTTACCAAGAAGATTTTCCTCAATATCCCGCTGGTGAGCGCGGCCATGGACACCGTGACTGAGGCGAAGCTCGCCATCGCCCTTGCCCAGGAGGGCGGCCTCGGGTTCATCCACAAGGCGCTCGCCATCGAGGCGCAGGCCGAAGAAGTGGACAAGGTGAAGAAGTCCGAGAGCGGCATGATCATCGACCCCATAACGATCTCTCCGGACGCCAGGATCTCCGACGCGCTGGAGCTCATGAAGAAATACCACATCTCGGGCGTGCCGGTCACCAAGGGCCACAAGCTCGTCGGCATCCTTACGAACCGGGACCTCCGCTTCGAGACCCGGCTGACCCTCAAGGTGTCCGAGGTCATGACCAAGGACCAGCTCGTCACCGCGCCGCTCGGGACCACGCTCGACAAGGCCATGAAGATACTCCAGAAGTACAAGATCGAGAAGCTTTTGATCGTGGACAAGGATTTCAGCCTGCGCGGCCTCATCACCATCAAGGACATCGAGAAAAAGATCAGATATCCAAGCGCCTGCAAGGACAAGCTCGGACGCCTGCGCGTGGGCGCGGCGGTCGGCGTCGGCGACCATTCCGAGCGAGTGCCCGAGCTTTTGAAGGCCGGCGTGGACATCGTGGTCGTCGACACGGCCCACGGCCATTCGCAGGGCGTGATCGACGCTGTTCGGGCCATCAAGAAAAAGTACCCGGACCTGGACGTCGTGGCCGGGAACATCGCGACCGCCGAGGCGGCAAAGGACCTCATCAAGGCCGGCGCGGACTGCGTGAAGGTCGGCATCGGGCCCGGCTCCATCTGCACCACCCGGGTGGTGTCCGGCGCGGGCGTGCCGCAGATCACGGCGGTCATGGACTGCTTCAAAGAGGCGGAGAAGAGCGGCATCCCCGTGATCGCGGACGGCGGCGTCAAGTTCTCTGGCGACATCACCAAGGCGCTCGCGGCTGGCGCGTCCTGCGTTATGATAGGCAGCCTCTTCGCGGGGACGGAAGAGAGTCCGGGCGAGAGCGTGCTGTTCCAGGGCCGGAGCTACAAGGTCTATCGCGGCATGGGCTCCATCGGCGCCATGGAGCGGGGCAGCAAGGACCGCTATTTCCAGACTCACGAAGAGGAAAAGGCCAAGCTCGTTCCCGAGGGCATCGAAGGACGCGTTCCCTACAAGGGGACCCTTGCGGCGAGCGTACACCAGCTTATCGGGGGCCTGCGGGCGGGCATGGGTTACAGCGGGTGCGAGGACCTCGGGGCACTGAAGTCCCGCGCCCAGTTCATCAGGATCACGACCGCGGGCCTGCGCGAGTCGCACGTGCACGACGTGGTGATCACCAAGGAAGCGCCGAACTACCGGATGGATTAAAAATTGCGGAATGCGGATTTCGGATTGTGAAATGAAGGCTGCGCCGGGAAAGGGCAAAGAAAAGCCAAAAGCTTCAGCAACAGACAGCACCGAAGGCTTCACCCCGTGCAGCCGGGACATGACTATCTGCGGCGACTGCGAGGACAATAGAGCGAAGGAAAAATGTCCGAGACTCAAGGAGCGGCAGGCGAAGAAGGGTGATTGATCCGAGCTGCAGCTGTTCTCATTGCTAGATAACAATCGTACGCCCTGAGTCCTTTCGGCACTCGGGGCGTTCTTGTCTGAACCATTATGATTGAAACAATCAAACTCGGCATCAGCTCCTGCCTCCTCGGCAACAACGTCCGCTACGACGGCGTGAACAAGCTGGATCAATACCTGATGGACACGTTCGGGCGATTCGTCGAGTGGGTGCCGGTCTGTCCCGAGGTCGAAGCCGGGTTGTCCGTCCCGCGCGAGCCGATGCAGCTTGTTGCCGACGACAGCCGGACGCGTCTGATCACCATTGCGACGAAGCAAGACCGGACGGATGTCCTCATGCGCTGGACCGAGGGAAAACTGAAACATCTTGAGCAGGAAGGCGTGTGCGGCTTCATTTTCAAGGCCCGTTCCCCGAGTTGCGGCATCCATGACGCGGAGCTCTTTTCAACCTCGGGTGAATCCATCGGCGCGAGAGCGGGACTGTTTGCGGAAGCGATAAAGAACCGCTTCCCCTTGCTGCCCGTTGAAGACGAAGAAAGGCTTCGCGACCCCGGGGTAAGAGAACGATTTCGTGCGCGAATATTGCCTTGATTGCTTTTCCCCTTGGTTGATTGTATAATAATCTTACGATTTCTGCTCAGGTCCGATGTTTCGCTTCGTTCCAAGGCGCGCCGGACTGCTTAGAGTTACTTAACGATACGAAGAGAGAAGGGAATTCATGTTAGAACGTTTGCAGAAAATCATCTCCGCCGCGGGGATCACGTCGCGCCGCGCCGCGGAAGAGCTCATTACCGAAGGCAGGGTCCGGGTGAACGGCAAAACGGTGACCGAGCTCGGGACCAAGGCCGATGCGGCCAAAGATCATATTAAGGTCGACGGGAAGCTGATCAACCCCAGGCAGCCTCCGACCTATGTGATGCTGAACAAGCCCGCGGGTTTCGTCACGACCATGTCAGATCCCGAAGGAAGGCCCACGGTGCAGGACCTCCTGAAAGGGATCAAGGTCCGCGTCTATCCCGTGGGACGGCTCGATTACAATACCGAAGGCCTTCTGCTCCTGACGAACGACGGCGACTTCGCGCACCTGATCACGCACCCGAAGCATGAGTTTCCGAAGACCTATCTTGCGAAGGTCAAGGGCGTGCTCGATGACCGGATGATAGAACTGCTGGAACAGGGAGTGTTTCTTCAGGACGGGAAGACCGCGCCGGCAAAGGTAAAAAAAATCCGCAAAGAGGAAATGAACTCCTGGTTGGAGATCACGATCCACGAAGGACGGAAGCGGCAGGTCAGGCGCATGTTCGACCACGTGGGGCGGTCCGTGATCAAGCTCAAGAGGATCAGGACCGGGACCCTCTCGCTCGGCGATCTTCCGGAGGGAAGCTTTCGCCATCTGACCTCCGCGGAGGTCAAGGGTTTGCTGGAAATGGCCTTGAAGACCGATACCAAGGGTCTCCTGCCCAAGGGAGCGCAGCCGGAAGCCAGAAGACCCGAGCAGCGCGCTCAACCAACAGAGAAAAAAAGGTCGCGTCCCGGGCCGACGGTGCAAACAGTCACGAGGCTGGAAACCCGTGGAGCAAAGAAAGCTCACCGAGGTCGAATACCGGAGCTCAGACCATGGAAGATTGAAGAAGCCCAGGCCAAACGCCCGGATCGTCGGACGTCCAGCCAAGGACGCGGTGCACAGAGAGGAAGTTTCAGCCAACGCACGGACAGAAAGGCCGGCCCTGGGATGAAACCGGCCTCCAGCCGTCCTTCAACAAGAACGTCCGCTCGACGGCCTGATGCAGGAGTTGCCGTCCGGAGGACAGGCGCCGGACCTAAACCGGACCAACGGCCCTGGCAGAGCAAGAGGAGCAGCGGTTTTGGACGAGGACCGCAGAGTGAAGGACCAAGGCCGGGCCCCGGCTCCCGGCCTGCCGGAAGCACTTCCAGCCGCCCTGCAACAAGAACGTCCGCTCGACGGCCTGATGCTGGTGTTGCCGTCCGGAGGACAGGCGCCGGATCTAAACCGGACCAACGGCCCTGGCAGAGCAAGAGGAGCAGCGGTTTCGGACGAGGACCGGGTGAAGGACCAAGGCCGGGTCCCCGGCCCGCCGGAGGCGCTCCCCGGGGAGGCAAAGGACCGGGACGCGGGACGAGAAGTCCGGGACGAGGCGGACGTAAGGGAGGCTTCAGTCCGCGTTAATGGAGAAGCAGTATTCGCAGCTTGCAGTCCGCGATATTGATAGCCGAGAGACAAAGAGCGGAACGGACAACCTCTCGGCGTTCCCAACATACTTTGCGGTGAAAAAGGGCATGGAAAATCTTCGCGCGCAGGTGATTTTACACGGTCTTGTCCAGGGCGTGAACTTTCGAGCAAGCA
Source organism: Nitrospirota bacterium (assembly GCA_041476485.1). Taxonomy (GTDB): domain Bacteria; phylum Nitrospirota; class UBA9217; order UBA9217; family UBA9217; genus JBAZLV01. Next base: position 4,670 of record JBGOTO010000033.1, on the reverse strand, counting down.
CGCGAAGCGAGGCGTCACGGCTCGGCGTCGGGGGCTGGGTCAGAAATCTTCCCGACGGCACGGTGCAAGCCCTGTTCGAGGGTGAGAAAGAAAAGGTCGAAAAGATCATAGCTTGGTGCCGCAAGGGTCCGCCCGGTGCGCGCGTGAGCAACGTTGACATTGCCTGGGAACCGTACGAAGGAGAGTACAAGCGTTTCGATATTCGCTATGGCATGTAGATATTTTTTTATCGGTTTTGCGGTCATCCTTGCTCTTGTTTCCTGCAAGGCCGAGAGACCGGTGGAGCAGAAAAAGCCCGAGCCGGTTGTACTCGTGAAGCCCAAGCCCCCCGTGCTGAGAGAGGAACAGCGAAAGGAACTCGGCTTTCCGTCCCGCCTCGTCAAACAGGTGGAACTCGCCGCAGACGCCAAGGCAGAGCCGTTTTTCGTCGCGGTGGTGCTGAAAACAGAGAACCTGAAAGGCGAAAAGGGGTTCGAGAGCAGGAAACTGGCGGGTTTTAGCGTACGCACGAAGAAGGCTGATGACCTCATCGAATCTTTACGGGCGAAATTACGGGCACAGGGCTACTTGGTTTTTAAGAGCCAGAAGAGCTACGGGACCCTCCCGGAAATCGCCACCATCGTCAAGGGCAATAATTCCTACGACATCCTGAAAATCCAGGGGACCGAAGCCGTGAACTATCACCTCGACACCAAAGCGATCATCGTCTGGCTCAGGGCGCGGCAAAAAGAGGGGACGTTCATGATAACGGGCGCGGGGCCGGACTGGCTCGAAGCAAGGTTCATCAAGCAGCCGAAGAACATGACGGCCTTTGCGAAAAAGGTCGCCGCCTTTGCGCCGGACGTCCTGGCGCGGGGCACCCGGACCGTGGACAAGCTCGCCGAACGGATGAAGAAAACGAACGGGTTTACTCTGGCGTGGGACTGAAAAAACAGGGGCAAGGGTCAGGTGAAGCATAAGCGTAAATCATGAAAACCGCCATGAACATCATCATCGCCATCGCCCTCCTGGTCATAGCGCTCTCGTTCATTCTTGTTTACGCCAATACGCATCCTCCGAAATATTCTCTCCATATCCCGCCGTCCGTATATCACGCCGATTACGAGACCGTGACGTTTGCGTCCGAAGACGGGACCACGCTCAAAGGCTGGCTCATTAAACCAGCGCGTCCGCATAAGCCGTCACCCGCGATCATCATCTGCCACGGCGTAGGGGCGAACAAATCGGATTTCACCGAGTTTGCCGTAGTACTTTCACGCCGGGGATATTTCGTCCTCCTTTTCGATTTCCGGGCCCACGGCGAGAGCACCGGAAGCCGGACATCGCTCGGCTATCATGAGCAAAAGGACATTGCCGCGGCGCTGGGCTTTCTGAAGGCCCGGCCTGAGATCGACACGAAACGACTCGGCATCTATGGATTTTCTTTAGGAGGGTCCACGGCAATCCTGACAACCGCTAAAACAGGATCATTTTCCGCTATTGTCGTTGACAGCGCGTTCACGAGCCTTCGTGATCAGGCTCGGGACGCCATTACGGGGTTTTATCATCTGCCTGCGTTCCCGTTTCTCCATCTGTCTATTCTGGGCTATGAACTTTACTTTCAGACGCGGGTCGACAACATCTCCCCGGTCAGCGTGATCTCCAAAATCTCTCCAGCCCCGATACTCATCATTGCCGGAGAAGGGGACAAATTAATTCCTGTTGAGAACGGCAGGAAGCTCTATGCTGCCGCTCGAGAGCCAAAGGAACTCTGGATCATCCAGGACGCCGACCATGGCGCTACTCTCGCCGCGGCGGGAAGGGAGTATGAGAAGCGGGTGGGGGAGTTTTTTGATAAGAATTTGAAGCGATAAATTTCATCCTTACTATTTTTTTGACATGATCGCATATTTACGATAAGGTACCCGTATGTTCATCCTCGGCATAGAAACATCAACCAAGACCGGCAGCGTGGCAGTCGTTTCCGAAGACGGCGTCATCGCGCAATACAGCCTGAACATCGAGGTGACGCACTCGGAGCGGCTGATGGCCACCGTGGACCGGGTGCTGAAGGACACCGGCGTTTCGATGCCGCAGATAGACGGTTTCGCCGTCGCAATCGGGCCGGGGTCGTTCACCGGGCTCCGGATCGGCCTCTCAACGGTCAAGGGGCTCGCGCTCGCCACGTCCAAACCCGTGGCCGCGGTGCCCACGCTCCTGGCGCTTGCCTGGAACCTGCCCTATGCGGCGCACCCCGTCTGTCCCTTGCTCGACGCCCGCAAAAACGAGGTGTATGCCGCCCTCTATACCTGCGACGGCCCCGCCCCCGCGCAGGTGATGCCCGAGGCCGTGATCTCGCTCTCCAGGCTTGCCGAAAGAATAAAAGGAAAAACGGTGTTCACCGGAGAGGCCGCTCAGTTGTACCGCGCGGAAATCATAAAAGCGTTCGGCGATGCGGCCCTGTTTGCGCCGCGCTCCGCGGTCCTTCCGTCAGCGGCGTCGGTCGCGGAGATAGGCCTGGACCTGATCAAGAGCGGGAGGCAAACAGACCCGGACAGCCTGGCGCCGATGTATATCCGAAGGCCGGAGGCGGAAGTCGCGTGGGAAAAACGACAGACATCACGATAGACTTGATGAAGAAGGAGGACCTCGAGCAGGTCCTCGCCATCGAGCGGGCGTCCTTCAGCATGCCCTGGACGAAAAACCTCTTTCTCTCCGAGTTCAGGAGCCCGCTGGTCTCTACGCTTCTGGTCGCGCTCGCGGATGGGCCGGCGGGGACCGTGGCCGGGTATATCGTGTTCTGGCTCGTGGCAGACGAGATGCACATCCTGAACCTTGCCACAGCCCCGGCACATCGCCGGCACGGGATGGCCAGGCAACTCGTGCTTGCCGCAATCAAGCGCGCCTACTTCAAGGGGGCGCGGCGGGTGTTTCTGGAGGTCAGGGCGTCGAACGCTGCGGCGCAAAAGCTCTATTCCGCGCTCGGGTTTACCGGCACGTCGGTACGGAAGGAATATTACGATTCCCCGGTGGAGGACGCGGTCATTATGACCCTGGAGCACGGGAGGCTCGCAGACCTGATGGGAGCAGCATAACCATATAATAGGCTGAATTTACAGGAGATATTCCCACTTGCCTTTTCACGGGAAGTATGATATTTATAATTAAATTGCTTTTTTCCAACGCCTTCTCATCGACAGTAAACCCTAAAGGAGGGACGAACTATGATGAATACGGAGGTAAATGAAGAAGTACTCGTGGCGAGACTCAGGAGCGAAGATCAAGAGTACCAGAGGTGGGAGCAGGAGCACAGGAAGCATGAAGACACGTTGATGAGCTTCGAGAACCACCGGTACCTCACTCCCGAGGAAGACCTGGAGAGAAAGCGGGTCCAGAAACTGAAGCTGGCGGCGAAAGACAGGATGATGGACATCGTCAGGCGTTCCCGGAGGGGACAGGCCTGACAGAGAACAGGCAAGGCGCAACAGACCTTGCCTTTTGTATTTCAGTAAGCTTTGCGAAACGAGCAATCCCTCTTTTGGACAAAAAACAAAGAGGGATTTTTTTATTGACTCTCTTCCCGTATCTATGTTAAAAATAACAATAATCTGCCGATAATAAGAGGTGTTCATTTGAGGAGCGACCGGATCAAGAAAGGCCTGGAGCGCGCGCCGCACAGGTCTCTTTTATTTGCCACGGGCATCACGCGGGGCGAACTCGAAAAGCCCATGATCGGCGTTGCCACGAGCTTTACCGATCTCATCCCGGGTCACACGAGCATGCGCGACCTGGAGCGGTTCATCGAAAAGGGCGTGCACACCGGCGGCGGATGGCCGCTGTTCTTCGGCCTGCCGGGCATCTGCGACGGCATCGCCATGGGACACCTGGGCATGCACTATTCCCTGCCGTCGCGCGAGCTGATCGCCGACATCGTCGAGTCCATATCCCTGGCCCACGCCTTCGACGGATTGGTGCTGCTCACGAACTGCGACAAGATCACGCCGGGGATGCTCATGGGCGCGGCGCGAGTAAACATCCCGACGATCGTCGTCACTGCCGGGCCCATGCATTCCGGCAACTATCGCGGCGAGCGGGTGAACCTCATCAGTGCCTTCGAAGCCGTCGGCAAGGTCAGGAAGGGCGAGATGTCCGAGACCGACCTCGCGGAGCTCGAGGTTTGCGCCTGCCCCGGCCCCGGTTCCTGTCAGGGCATGTATACGGCCAACACCATGGCCTGCGTTACGGAATCGCTCGGCATGAGCCTGCCGGGAGCGGCCACGGCGCTCGCGATCTCCGCGGAGAAGCGGCGGATCGCCTTCGAGAGCGGCAAGCGTATTGTTTCACTCGTAAAAGAGGACCTGACGCCTCGCAAGATCATGACGAAGAATGCTTTCGAGAACGCCATTCGCATCGACATGGCGCTCGGCGGCTCGACGAACACGACGCTCCATATCCCGGCCATTGCGCACGAGGCCGGGATAGAGCTTTCGCTTGATGCCTTCGACGCGATCAGCAGGGAGACGCCGCATGTGTGCAACATGCTGCCCGGCGGCCAGCATTACTTGGAAGACCTCGACGCCGCGGGAGGCATCCCGGGCGTGCTTTCGCGCTTCACGTCCGCGCTCAAGGACTCTCCCACGGTGAGCGGCAGATCGATCATCGAGATCGCGAAGGCCGGCCGCGTGGGAAAT
>JBGOTO010000032.1:0-21767 GCA_041476485.1 Nitrospirota bacterium | reverse complement strand
GCTACACCGTGAACGGAGATTACCTGCAGGTCATGCTCTCCCCGCGGGAGTTGTCCTACGCCGATCTGCCGAGCAAGTCATGGATCAACGAACGGCTCGTCTTCACCCACGGCTTCGGCCTGGCCCTGGGGCCGGTGAGCGGCATCACCAAGGAAGGCCTGCCCGAGTTCTACATCAAAGACATCCCGCCCGCGACGAGCGCGGGGCCGGAGGTGACCCGTCCCGAGATCTACTACGGCGAGAGCCCGAACGACTACGTGATCGTGAATACCAAGACCAAGGAGTTCAGCTACCCGACGACGAAAGAGAACGTCTATACCGTGTACTCCGGCCGCGGGGGTGTACGGCTCACGTCGATCCTGTCGCGGTTCCTGTATGCCTTTTACTTCGGGAACTTCAATATCTTTCTGTCCAGCGACGTGACGAACGAAAGCCGGATTCTTTATAACCGCACCATATTGAAGCGGGTGGCGGAGATAGCGCCTTTTTTGTCCTTCGACCCCGATCCCTACATGGTTATCGGCGACGACGGCAAGCTCTCCTGGATCATCGACGCCTACACGCAGAGCAGCAACCTTCCCTATTCAAAGCCACTGGCGGGCGGGACCAACTACCTCCGCAATTCCGTCAAGGTGGTCGTGGACGCCTATGACGGCAGCGTCGTGTTCTATGTCGTGGACCCGAAGGACATCATGGTAAAGACTTACGCCGCGGTCTTCCCGACGCTCTTCAAGCCCGTCGCAGAGATGCCTGCTGATCTCAGGCGGCACATACGCTATCCGCGGGCGCTGCTCCAGATCCAGGCGCAGATGTTCAAGACTTTCCACATGACGGACCCCGCGGTGTTTTATAACAAGGAAGACCTCTGGGAGGTGCCGTCGTACCGCCAGAAGGTGATGGACCCGTATTACCAGATCACGAAGCTCCCCGGCCATAAATCGGAAGAATTCATCCTGCTCCTGCCGTTTACGCCGTCGAAGCGGGACAACCTCGCCGCGTGGATGGCGGCGCGGTGCGATGGAGAGGACTACGGCAAGGTGATCGTCTATACCTTTCCGCGAGACCGCCTGGTCTTCGGGCCGCGCCAGATCGACGCGCGCATCGACCAGGACGCCTACATCTCGCAGCAGTTGACGCTCTGGGGACAGCACGGCTCGGACGTGATCCGCGGGAGCCTCCTGATCATCCCCATTGAGGACTCGCTCATCTATGTCCAGCCCCTGTACCTGGTGGCCACCGACAAGGGCGGCCTGCCGGAGCTCCGCAGGGTCATCGTGGCGTATGGGAACGACGTGGTGATGGAAGAGACACTCGAGGCCGCGATACAGCGGTTGTTCTCCGGCACGCTGCCGAGCATGCGCATGATTGAGAAAGGCGCGGCGGCAGTCACGCGGCAGCCGAAAGAGCTGGCCGCCCGGGCGGTGGAGCAGCTTCGCAAGGCGCGGGAGGCGGTCCGGAAAGAGGACTGGACCGGGTACGGGAAGTATCTGAAGGAGCTGGAAGAGACGCTTCGGGAGATGGCGAAGTAGGATGGAAACAAAATTATTGCCACGAAGACTCCAAGGCACGAAGAAAAGAAGCAGCTCGAAGCTGGTAGCTCAAAGCTAAGAGCTTATACTACGAGCTATGAACTATGAACTGCCTCGTCGTGTCTTTGTGGCGAGTTTTGGTTCCGGCTTGTCCGGGTTAGGGGAAATATATGGGCGAGTTTAATCTGGAAGGTAAGGAATTTATCGAATTGGATAACCTTTTGAAAGTCATGGGCCTGTGCGACAGCGGCGGTTCGGCAAAAACTGCGATTGCGGAAGGCCGTGTCAAGGTTGATGGTCATGTGGAATTGCGCAGGCGATGCAAAATCCGCACAGGGCAATTCGTTGAATTTGAAGGCTGTAAAATCCTTGTTACATAATATGGGTTTGTCGCCATCGAAGAGGAGAAGCGGTAGGCACGGGCATCTCTTAGAAAGCGGTGCAACTTTTCGTGCTAAAATGTGTCTAACCATATGTATTGGAGTAGTCGCAGGTTGTCAACTGATTATGCCATGAAGGCAATAGACGATAATCAGGTGTTTACTACGACCCAGGATAGAGAGAGGAAGGAGCCGCGCTTATGAATAGGACTTTTATAAAGGGCTTTCTGCTTGTATTTATTACGTGCCTTTTAGCTTTCCTGTCCATTCAAGCCCTGGCGGAAGACACGGACCTGACATACTCGATATCATTCACGGACCAGGAGCTTGACGATCTTCTCGCTCCCATCGCGCTCTACCCGGACCCTCTGCTGGCCCAGATGCTGCCTGCCGCGACGTATCCGACGGAGATTGCCGATGCGGAAGCGTGGCTCAACAGCGGGGGGGACGTGTCAAATATCGACCAGTGGGATTGGGCCGAGTCCGTCAGGGCAATTGCCCACTATCCGGATGTTCTTAAAATGATGGCCGAGAATATGGATTGGACCGCCAACCTGGGAGACGCCTTTCTCAACCAGCCGGAAGACGTTGCCAATTCGATCCAGCGGCTCAGGCAGCAGGCAAGAGACACCGGCAACCTGATGAGTTCCAATGAACAAAGTGTCATGGCCGAAGGAGTCTCTATCCTGATTGTTCCCGCCCAACCTCAGTATATATACGTCCCTGTGTATGACCCTGTGATTGTGTATGTCCGAAGACGGGCCCCCGGCATATCTCCTTTCATTACCTTTCGCTTTCGTCTGCTACTCGGGGGGTGGCTTGACATGGACTTTGACTGGGATCGCCGCTACGTGATCTATCATGGCTGGGACCGCCCCGGCTGGGTCAATCATGCAAGGCCCTACGTTCACGTAACGAATGTGTATACCAACAGAAGCAGGCCCTCCCTACATCAGACATGGAGGCATGATCCATCACATGGCGACCCCGCCAGGTACTTGACATCACGACCCAGTGGTCCGAACGCCGGCAGGTATGCGCGCACGGGTGAAGTCAGGGGGCGAACAACGGGACAACCCAGGCCCGCTGAAGGGATGTTCGGTCCGAGGAGTAATGCCCATATTTACAGCAATCGCGGAAGGGAAAGCCGTGGTATTGTTAATCAACAGCCTATACCATCAGCTCCAATTATCAGCCGACGGCCGCCCGTACCGACTCCGCGTATCAGTGAGCGGCCGAGACCACCGGTCACAAGCGTCGGACAAAGGCCGACACTGGTTGCTCCGCAGGTCGGCAGCAGCATGAAACCGCCCGGCACCGTCCGCGAGAGCGTGCCGCCGGCCAGGAGACCATCGGTTACCTTTGGCGGTTACCGGGGAGCTGATGAGGCCAAGGCGCAGAGTCTTCGCGGCCAGGCCAGCCGTCAAAGCAACGAACGAGCACGGCCTTCCACTCCCCCGGTAAGTCGAGGCAGCGCTCCTGCAGGCAAGGACGGCTCCCGGGACAAGGAACGCCGGTAGCTTACAGAACGTTTGTTTCAACTAATTTCCATAACACGAGATACATTGAATTAAGAAAGGGAAAATATATGAAGACAACGCGAGAAACCCCCCTGTATCGTTCATCGTGGCGTATGGTTTTTACTACCGCGATTTTGGTCTGTGCAGCGTTTATCGTTGCCTGGAGCATGCCGAGCATGGCCGCGCCCGCGCAAAAACTTTTTACCACTCCTGAAGATGCCTTGAAGAAACTCGTTGAGGTCGTCAAGGCAAAAGACAAGGCTGCGCTCGATCAAATACTCGGGCCCTCCTCAAAAGACCTTCTCTCCGGTGACGCGGTACAGGACGAAGCGGAATCCGAAGCATTTGCCAGGCATGTAGCGGAAAAAACCAGCCTGGTGAAAGAGAATGATTCAAAGGTAATCATTTACCTGGGCAACGAGAACTGGCCTTTCCCTATTCCCCTGGTAAAAAAGAACGGCCAATGGTTCTTTGATACCGAAGCGGGCAAAGAAGAGATCCTGAACCGCAGGATCGGGGAAGACGAGCTTACCGCCATACTGGTCTGCCGCACCTATGTCAAGGCGCAGCGCGAGTACGTGCTGAAGGACTGGGACGGTGACGGGATACTCGCGTACGCACAGAAACTCCGGAGCGATCCCGGAAAGAAAAACGGTCTTTTCTGGAGACACGCGCCGGGTGAACCGGTAAGCCCTCTGGGCGAACTCGTGGCACAGGCCAGGATGGAGGGCTATAAGAAGGGCAAGTCCGTCTTCAAGGAACAGCCGCTGCCGTTTCATGGCTACTATTTCAAGATACTGACGCGACAGGGAAAGAATGCGCCGGGGGATAAATACGATTACGTTATCGGCGGCAACATGGTCGGAGGCTTTGCCCTGGTTGCCTTTCCCTCAAACTGGGGCAAGTCGGGTGTAATGACCTTTATCGTCAACCAGCAAGGCAAGGTTTACCAGAAGAACCTCGGGCCGGACACCCTGAAGGTCGCCCAGGATGTGGACACGTACGATCCTGATGAGACTTGGACACCGGTTAAGGAATGACAAATACTTTACGTCAGTGCCATAGCGAATCCGAAGGAGCATTAAAAAAAATCTGTGATTACTCAGGTCAGCTACTTCGCTTTGCGCAAGGCGCGCCGGAGAATTAAGGGAATTTCGAAGTTGACCACAAACCCCACCTTGCTTGATATCCGTGCATCGCTTGCCGCGCGCTTCATTGCGCCTGCGCTCCGCAGCAGACCTGAGTAGTTACAAAAATCTAATAAAAAAACGCGCTTCGTTTGTGCGCGCAGGCTGGTCAGTTCCACGTTAATGTGCGGCAAGGTGAAGCACACAGAGGCACTATCAACGGATAAAGCACTATCCCGCTATGAAATCCACTCCTGATCTCCCCGCTCTTACCGCTTTATCGTGACGTCAACTCGCTTATCGATGGAGTAGATGGGATAGATCTTGAAGTCCTTTACCCAGGGCTGGATGACGAAGTAGTCCGCCCGATGCCACATGAACACCCAGGGCGCGTTCTGGATGATGCGGTCCTCTGCCTGGCGGTAGAGGCGGTAGCGCTGCTTTTCGTCCATCGTGGCCTGGGCGGTCTCGATCAGACGGTCGAGCTCCGGGTCGAGGCAGCGGGTGCGGTTCCCGCCGGAGCCCGCGCTGGCCGAGTGGAAAAGCGGGTAGAGGAAGTTTTCGGGGTCCGGGTAATCCGCCCACCACGAAAGCCAGAAAGCTTCCGGCTCGCCTTCGTTCACTTTCTGCTTCAATGCGCTCCAGTCCAGTTGAACGATCTCTACCTTGAGGCCCGCTGCCGTCAAATAACTCTGGATCACTTCCGTAATGTCGAGGACCTCGGGATCGGAAGCAATATAAATTTTTATCGTTTTGCCTTCCGCGCCCGCCTGCCGTATCAGTTCTTTGGCCTTCTTGGGGTCGTATTCATATCCCCGAAGCATCTGCGGCCAAGCTTTGCTTTTCCACAGCCCCGGAGGGATGGGCCCCGCGGCGAGCACGCCCCTTTTTTCAAATACCGTGTTCAGAATATGCAGGCGATCGATGGCAAGATTGGCGGCCTTTCGCACGCGCAGATCGTTAAAGGGCGGCTTGGCGCAGTTCAGGCCGAGATAGTAGGTGTCCAGTCCCGTCCTCCCGTACACCTGGTCCCGCCAGGCGGGGTCCGTCGTGTACCGCTCGTACTCCGACGAGGGGATCAGGATCGCGTCGAGGCGACCGGTCTCGAATTCAAGGACCGCCGTCAGGTCTTCGGGGATCACCCGGTAGAAAATGCCGTTCAGCTTCGGCCGTCCTTCGAAGTAGTCTTCCCGGGCAACGAGGACGAGATGTTGTCCGTGCTTCCATTCCGTCGAGACATAGGGACCGGTGCCGACGGGATGGGTGCCGAAATCCTGGCCCAACCGCTCCACGTCCTCGCGGGGGACCACATAGGCGGTGGTCATGGCCAGGAGCGAGAGAAAGGGGCCGAAGGGTTTCTGGAGTTTGATCGTGAGGGTGTGGTTGTTCACGAGCTGGATGCCCGAGATGCTCGCGGTTTTTCCCGCAATGAAATCACCCGCTCCTTCTATCTTATCCAGCACCCAGGTAAGAGGCGCCTTCGTCGCCGGCGTGAGGACCCGCTCGAAGGAGTATTTGACGTCCTGAGCAACGACTTTCCTGCCGTTGCTGAAGCGGACATCGCGCCGAAGACGGAACGTGTAGGTCAACTGGTCTTGCGAAAGGTTCCAGGACCGCGCGATGTCGGGCACGATGTCGAGGTTTTCATTGAAACGGACCAGGCCGTTGAACAGCTTTGCGGCGATCCCTCCACCCTGGACATCGGTGATGAGCGCGGGATCGAGTGTCGTGGGATTGCTGTTCAGCCGGAGATAGAGATAGCCGGGCAGGCGTCCATCCGAAGACCTGCGGCAGCCCACGGCAGTCATCAGCACGAGCAGGGCGACGAGGACTATGAGCAGAAACGGGGAACAAAACCCGGAAGCGTGACGGGGATTATTTTTTTGACGCGTTGACGAACGCCTTAAAGAGTCTCTTTGAGTGTCGATCATTGGGTGTTTTTTCCGGGTGCCACTGTACCGCTATCAGAAATTTTTTTCTCTCCGGCTCGAGGGCCTCGACCGCCCCGTCGCGGCTTTGCGCAGAGAGGATGAGTCCCCGACCGGAATTTTTTACGCTCTGGTGATGCGAGCTCCGCACCCGGACCCGTGAAGCGCCCAGGATACGGGAGAGCCGCGTGCCCTCGACGATGTCGACCTCGTGGAAAACTTTTTCACCGCGCCGTTTAGCGTTATGCTTTATCGGTTTCGGGACCTGCAGCGCAATGTCCTGGTACAAATCTCCCCCGAGCGCAATATTTACGAGTTGCTCTCCGCCGCAAATGGCCAGGACCGGCTTCCCCGCACGGTATACCGCTTTGAAGAGCTCGAGCTCGAAACGGGTGCGGTCGTCCGGAGAAATCGTCATGCCTGCGCCGACAAGGGGCTTCTCCCGGTAGAACCGGGGGTGGATGTCGTCGCCGCCGCTGAATACAAACCCGTCGAGCTGTTTGACCAGGTCGGAGATGGACTTCTCGATCCCGAGGATGGGAACGGGGATGCCGCCCGCCAGATGCACGGCCTTGCCGTAGTCCTGATCGAGAAGGTTCATGTTCCTGGCGGGCTGGACCTCCAGGTTCATGGTGATGCCGATCAAAGGCTTCATGCCATCCGTCTCCCCTTGAGCATAAGACCTTCCATTGCTATTTATAACACATTTCGAGGGGAATGTCAGGAGGTTTTACACGGAGAGCGCGGTGATACTGACTCGCAGAACTCACCCCAGGAGCAATTCGAGGACCGCTTTCTGGACGTGCATGCGGTTTTCGGCCTCGTCGAAGATCGCGGACTGCGGGCCGTCGATCACCTCGGCGGCCACTTCTTCTCCGCGGTGCGCGGGAAGGCAGTGCATGAAGATCACTCCTTTTTTCGCCGTTCGCATGAGCTGCGCGTCCACCTGGAAACCCCTGAAGTCGTTTATCCGTTTTGCGTGCTCCGATTCCTGGCCCATGCTCGCCCAAACATCGGTGTACACCACATCGGCGTCTTTCACCGCTTCATAAGGGTCCCGCGAGGTTTCCACCTTCGAGCCGGTCCGAACGGCTTCTGATCGCGCGTGGTTCAGGATTGCGGCGTCCAATTCGTATTCCGCGGGGGAGGCGATTGAAAAATGCATGCCTGTCTTGACGCAGGCCTGGACCAGCGAGTTCGCCACGTTGTTCCCGTCGCCCACGTACGCGAACTTGAGCCCTTTCAGCGTTCCCTTTTTCTCTTGAACAGTGAACAGGTCCGCAAGGGCCTGGCAGGGATGGTGAAGGTCCGTCAGGCCGTTGATGACCGGGACCGAGGCAAGGCGCGCCAGTTCTTCGACCGTTTCCTGGGCAAAGGTGCGGACCATAATGCCGTCGACGTACCGTGAGAGCGTCCGCGCCGTGTCGGCGATGGTTTCTCCGCGGCCCATCTGGATATCGTTCGGCGACAGGAACAACGCCTGGCCGCCGAGCTGGTACATGCCCACCTCGAAGGACACCCTTGTCCTGGTCGAAGATTTCTCGAAAATCATACCCAGGGATTTTCCCTTTAAGGAATTCCGGGTCTTGCCCTGCTTCAACAGTTTTTTGAGGGCCGCCGAGCGCTTGAGGATTTTCCCGATGTCCTGCGGCGTAAGATCGGATATGGCGAGTAAATCTTTTTTCATTCTGTTCTCCAAAAAAAGAAGAGGCGGCACAAACCTGCCGCCTGAAAATTATAGCGCTGTCCTGATCGGTCAGCGTTTTTCAAAAATCTTGTCCAGCGCCCCGAGGAGGAGGTCGATCTCATCCTCGTCGATGATGAGCGGCGGCATGAACCGCAGCACTTTTTCCACGGTGCAGTTGATCAAAAAGCCGTCCTTGAGGCAGGCGGTGACGATGTCTTTCCCTTCGACGTCGAGCTCCATGCCGACGAGCAGGCCCTTGCCCCGGACGTCCTTCACGAAGCCGTATTTCTTTTTGAGGCCTTCAAGTCCTTGCAGGAAATAGCCGCCCAGCCGTTCAACGGACTGGATGATGATGTCGTCCTCGAGCAGCGTCTCAAGCGACGCGATCGCGGCCGCGCACGCAAGCGGGTTCCCTCCGAAGGTGGAACCGTGCGAGCCCGGGGTGAATGCCTGGGCGGCCTTGTCCGTCGCGAGGAGCGCGCCGATGGGCATGCCGCCTGCCAACCCCTTGGCGAGCGCCGCCACGTCCGGTGTTATGCCGTCGTGCTCATAACCGTAGAGCTTGCCGGTCCGGCCCATGCCGGTCTGGACCTCGTCGAGCATGAGCAGGAGGTTGTGTTTGTCGCAGAGTTCCCGGAGCGCTTTCAGGTACCCTGGCGACGGCACGATCACTCCGCCCTCGCCCTGCAAAGGCTCCACGAGAACGGCGCAGGTGTGCTCGTTCACGGCCGCGTTGACGGCCTCGGCGTCGTTGTAGGGAACATACCGGAACCCTGGAACGAGCGGTTCAAAACCCTTGTGCATCTTTTCCTGGCCGGTGGCCGTAAGAGAGCCCATGGTCCGGCCGTGGAACGAGCCGCGCATGGTGATGATCTCGTACCGGTCCTGCTTCACTATATCCCGGCCGTACCGCCGCGCGAGCTTGATCGCGGCTTCGATGGCCTCGGTCCCCGAATTGCAAAAGAAGACCTTGTCCGCAAAAGAGCTTTTGACGAGCGCCTTCGCGAGGTTCACCTGCGGCTCGTTGTGAAAATGGTTCGACACGTGCATGAGCCGCTGCGCCTGCTTCTGGAGCGCGACGACCACGCGCGGGTGGCAGTGTCCCAGGTTGTTGACGGCCACGCCCGAGACGAAGTCGAGGTACTCCCTGCCGTCGGAATCGTAGACCTTCATACCCCGGCCCTTCACGAGCACCAGCGGCTGGCGGCTATAGGTGTTCATGATGAATTTTTGTGAATCCGAAAGTATGTCGCCCGTAATCATACTGTGGAAAGTAGCATAACCCGCCTAAAAAATCAAACGGAAATTCCTTTAACAGGATATGCTTGACTTGTCACACAAATTCCGATAATGTCAAGAAACTATTCACTGTAGGTTTAGATGGCCAAATCAATACTACAAAGGGGATTCCATGAACGAAGACAAGGAAAAAAAGAACGTATCAGTCAGCAACAGATTTTCCCCCCTCGAGTCGGCGCTGTTCGGCATTGGGCTTGCTTTCCTGGCACTGGGGGTCTTTACGCAAGACGTTGTGCATATGTTCTCGGGAGTGATAATCGCCGGGGGGTCGGTGGCGCTTCATTTCGTAAAGAAAAAGGACTGGAAGAAGTATTGGGAGACCCATGAGCTGATGCTGAATCGCCAGAAGGAAATGCAAAGGGCTGAGAAGGAAAAGAAGGATGCTGAGCGTGGGCAACGTTAGTCGCTTGTCAGGCTCTGAGATCGCATGAAACGATTTATTCTGCTGCTCTTGATTGCTTTACTTTCCTTGTCAAGCCGGGCATGGGCCGAGGCGCAGCGGGTCGTTGACATTCCCACCCGTCCCGGCGTCGTCCAGCGCATGCTCGTGCTCACGCCCGAGCACCCGAAGGCCGTGGTGGTGCTTTTTGCGGGAGGCCACGGAGGGCTCCTCCTCTCTTCGAGCGGGGACTTCCAGTGGGGTGCAGGCAACTTTCTTGTCCGCTCGAGGCGCTTGTTCGTTTCCAAAGGCCTGATGGTCGTGGTGGTCGACGCGCCGTCCGATCGCCGGGACCTCGCGGGTTTTCGCCAGAAGACCGAGCATGCGGCCGACATCAAGGCCGTGATCGCATGGCTGAAGCAACAGGCGAACATTCCCGTGTGGCTCGTGGGCACCAGCCGCGGCACCCAGTCCGCTGCTTTTATCGCAACGCAACTCGCGCAGGCAGACGGCGGGCCTGACGGCCTTGTTCTTACCTCGACCATACTCACCGACGTGAAAGGCCGTTCTGTTCCGTTGATGCCGTTGGACAGGATCCGGATACCTACGCTTGTCGTGCACCACAAACAGGATGGCTGCGAGCATTGCAGGTATGCCGACCTCCCACGCCTCATGGACGGCCTCACTGCCGTTCCGCGAAAGGAGCTGCTTCTCTTTGAGGGAGGCAGCAACCTGGGCGATCCCTGCGAAGCAAAGGCGTATCATGGATTCAACGGGATAGAGCGGGAGGTTGTGGACAAGATTGCGGAGTGGATCACCAAAAAGTAGTCCAGCACATGCGCCCGGGGGTTCCGGGCGGTCCTGCCAAAGCAATTACTGCAGTGCCCCTCAATTTTTTACATCCACAACCGTATCAGCCCCACGAGAAATACGAGCAGCACCGGCAGGTAGATCATCCGGTAAGTGCCCGCCATGTCCGCCTTGAAATATTTGAGCGTCAAAAGCAGGCAGAGATGGGTGGGCGAGAGCATCACGCCGGCGAAGCCGCTCGCGAAGGCGAAGGTGATGGAACCCAGGTCGGGGTTTCCGCCGAGCATGGCCGTGATGATCGGGAACGTTGCGCCCACGAACCCGACAGTGAGGCCGGTCAAGAGTCCGACGATGAACGGGAGCGCGAACAGAACGACGCCCGTGGGAAGGCCGCTCCGCTGAAAGAAGGCGGGCAGGGCCTCGATGGCGCCGGTGGTTTCGAGCATGCCCTTGAACACCATGACGCCGATGACCATGAGCATGACGTTGAATGAAAGGCTCTCGCGGAGCGTGGTCGCAAGCTCCTTCACGGTATATCGGTAGAACAGCAATAATGAAATCACGACCGTAGCCATGGCGAAGGCCAGCGGTATGCCGAACACGACGACAAGTATCATCGAAGCGATGATCGGGAGCAGGGTCGCAAAAAGCGCTTTGAGCTCGTCCAGGTCCCTTTTTCCCTCGACCCTTCGGCCTTTCATTCCCCGGAAGCCGAGGAGCGCGCCCACCCCCACGACGGCGAGGGGCAGCGGGAGCTGGGACAACAGGAGCGTATGGACGGGAATTTTCGTTATCGCCACGGCAAGCACGAAGCCGGGATAGAGCGGCGAGACGTACTCCCAGATGTGCCGGAACCAGTAGTTGATGAAGGCCTTGTGCTCAGGCGTCAAGTCGATATCGGCCGCGGCCTCCTGCACCATGGGAGCGGAGAAGGCCGCACCGCCGGCGGACGGCAGAAGCCCGATCACGCCCGGCAGCACGGCCATGGCGACGCGCCGGTCGCGCGCCACGTTTACCACGGCCTCCATCATGCGCTTCAACACGCCCCGCTTCCTGATGATGTTCTCCAATACCATGATGAGCGCCAGCCCCACCACGAGGTTGATCGTTTCCGGATCGATGCTCGACCGGAAGATGACCCGCGCCTGCCGGACAGGGCCGACGAGATAGAGCGACCCGAGGAAGACGGAGCTCAAAAGCATCACGAGCCCGAGGTTCCAGCGCAGGCGCAAAAGCAGCACGATGAGCGCGAAGGCCGCTCCTATTTTTATCAGGTCCGTCATCGGATATAACCCTCGCCCAGGTAGAAGATCACCGCGGCGCGAATGGAATAGCGCTCCATGCTCCATTCCGCGGGGAGCGGCTGGAACGGCGCGGAAGCCCGGATGGAGCGCACTGCCTCGTCGTCTAGAATTTTATAGCCCGATCCTTTCAGGACCTCGACCCCGCCGAGCGAACCGTCCTTCAGAATGTCGAATTTTATAAAGAGCGTTCCCTGGTAACCGGACACCGCCGCAAGCTCGGGATAATGGAGCACGCTTTCCACCTTGATCTTGAGCCAGCGGTTATACGAGATGAATTTGAACTCGTCCGTATCGAGCGTTACCGAGTCGTCTCCCGGTTTTTTCGCGGGCATGCCTTTGCGGGCAAGCTCGTCGATGTCCCGCTGGGTCAGGAAGGGCAGCGGACCGGTGTCTTTGCGCGTCTGCGGCACGCTCTTGCCGGTTTCCTTGCCCCGTTCCGCGCCTTCGGGTTTTCCCGGACGAGGCAGCATCCTCGGAAGCCGCACCTCGTCGCTCGTTCCGAACTTTTTCGGCAGAGGAAACGCGCCCGGCGGAAGCGTCCGCTCCACGATGTGGCGGGGCTGTTGGATCAGCGGCAGCTTTTTGAGCAACTGCTGCGGCAAGTTCACGATATTGACGGGCGTGAACAAGGGCGCCTCTGTTATCGTCGGCCTTAACAGGAACAGGGCCGCGATGATCACCAGCGCATGGAGCGCGACGGAGAGACCGAGAAATTTCGTAAAATGTAAACGAGGGTACATGATTATTCAATAAATTGGACGAAGATTTACGCAGAAAATACGGATGAAGCTTTTAGATTTTATCCGTGTGTATCCACGGCTAAACAGTTTTCTGCATCCTGTCCGATACTTCCCTGAGCAACTTCAGGATCGCCTCGGCCTGTTCCAGCGCAAGGCTGCCCATGCCGCAGGAGGGCGTAATAAGACATTGGCCGAGAATCACCTTCCGGTCGATTCCTGTTTTCTCCAGCCGTTTCATGCCCTCTTCCAGCAAGGCGATGAGGCCGTCCGGCGTCTCCGCGCCCGTGAAAGCGCCTGTCGGCACGATGCCCCAGGCGAGCGAGCCGCCGCGGGAGTAGAACTTTTTGATATCGTCCGGGTAGAGGAGCACCTTGTCCATGTATCCGAAAGCGTCGAAGTTCACGATGTCCACCCGGGTACTGAACAGCAGGGGCCAGTCCGCGTTGCCGCAGCAGTGAATGCCGGCAATGCCTCCCAGTTCGTGTATCGTGTCGATGATCTCGTTCAGTTTTTCCGCAACGACCTCGGAGGAGACGGCGGAGAACGCCGAACCAAGCGATTCCATGGCAGGCTCATCGATGAAGATGATGACGGGCTTGCCGAATTGTTTCAGCTCCCGAATCTGCCACGCCGCCTTCATGGCGAGCCCCTTGACCACGGCATCGAAGAGCATGTCGTTATGGATAATGTCCTTGCCGGCCTCATCCTTGAAGGATATGCCCGCGGTGAGGGGACCGGTGATGTGGCCTTTGACGAACCGCGTACGGGGCGGCACGCCTTTTTTCAAGGCGCGCAACAGGCCGTAGAACCCCGAGGCATACTCTTCGGTCATCTTGAAAAAGCCGTAATCCTTCTCCAGATATTGCCCGAAGAACTTCTCTAACTCCGGGGTGAGGTCTTTCGACGTGTCGAAAAAGAAACGCCGCTTTGCTTCGTCCAGCCTGAGGCCGGGCAGCGTCTCGCTGTATTGTCCGTCCATGTGCTCGCGAAAGTCCCGTTGTGGCAGTTGCGGCCAGATCGGCGCTTCATACAGGTATGCGAGCGACAGGGCCGCGGCCTTGTCCGGATCAGTGCCGGGCAGGCTGCCGATGCCGGTGGCTATGCAGTTGAATTTATGTGACAAGGATGATGACCTCACCTATTAATGTGATGAATATCATGTTATTATATATTCGACTGCTCGAAAAAACAACATAAATTGCATGAACGACGTGATCCTTACAGTACAAAACGGCCGCAATGGAAAGCCGAAAAAGGTTAAGCATCGAATCCATCAGCGACCCGCTCATCACGAGCGTCACTACGCGCCAGGTCACGGTCCAAGAGATATAGGACCAGGGGGTGAAAAATAGTAAGTTCCTCTTTTTACTACTATATTCTTGACAATATACCCCGCTGAAGTTATTATAACCTCGTTCCGCCCATCATTGCCGCAACATCATACACCAGGAGGGAATCATGAAAAAAGGATTGGTTTTTCCATTATTTGCCTTATTATTGTTCACCGGATGCGTCGCACAGGCAACGTATGATCTCAAGTCCAAAGAAGCGCAAACGCTTGCCGCGCAGGTCGATGATCTGCAGGCCAAAGTGAAGGGCCTGACTGCCGAGGTCGAGTCTCAGAAAAAGGACAAGGAAGCGACCCAGCAGGAGAAAGACGCGCTTCAGGCCAAGACCAAAGAGCTGTCGCAGAAGGCCGAGAAGGCGGAGCAGCTTGAGAAGGCCACGCAAACCTATCAGGACCTGCAGAAGAAGCTTGAGAAGGAAATTCAGGAAGGCCAGGTGAAGATCACGGAGATGAAGAACCGCTTGACCATGACCATGGTGGACAAGATCATCTTCCCCTCCGGCAGCGCGGACATCAGCAGGGATGGCAAAAAGGTGCTCGACAAAGTTGTCAGCATCCTGAAAGACGTGAAGGACAAACGGATACAGATCGAAGGGCATACGGACAACGTGCCGATCGTCAGCACGCTCAAAAAACGGTTTCCCACGAACTGGGAGCTTTCGACCGCCCGTGCGACGCAGGTGGTCAGGTATTTGCAAGAGGAAGGCGGCCTCGCCCCGAGCATGCTTTCTGCGACAGGCTATGCGGAATACCAGCCCGTGGCTTCTAACGATACTGAAGAAGGAAAACATAAGAACCGCAGGATCGAGATTGTGCTGCTTCCGCTCTTGAAATAAGGACGGTTTCGCAGCAGTTTATGGAGACACTATCGTAAATGTTCACCGGGATCGTCGAGGAATTGGGGAAGGTAAATGCGCTCACGCGCGGCGCGGGTGCGGCACGGCTGACGATCTCAGCTTCGACGGTGCTCGGCGGCACGGCGCTGGGAGACAGTATTTGCGTGAACGGCGTCTGCCTGACGGTCGTGGAGAAAGAGAATGGTTCCTTTTCCGCGGACGTGGCGCAGGAGACCCTGAAGGTGACGAACCTGGGCGACTTGCGCGCAGGACAGCAGGTGAACCTGGAGCGGGCGCTTCAGTTGTCGGCGAGAGTCGGCGGACATCTTGTCACGGGCCACGTGGACGCCGTGGGCCGCATCAGAGAAAAACGGCAGGAAGGAAATTCCTGGCGTGTTTTTATCGAAGCGCCGGAAACGGCTCTTCGTTACGTCATCAAGAAAGGCTCTATTGCCGTTGACGGCATAAGCCTGACGGTGGCGGACGTGGATAAAGCCGGTTTCTCCGTTGCCATGATCCCCCACACGGCAAAGCTGACGACGCTCGGGTTCAAGACCCCTGGCGATGGCGTGAACCTGGAGACGGACATCATCGGCAAGTATGTCGAACGGCTCCTGGCGGGGAGAGCCGAGGGCGGCGTGAACCTGGAGCTTTTGAGAAAAGCGGGATTTGCATGACGCAATGCGGAGTGCGGAATGCGGAATGCGGAATTAGTAAAGATACGAGGTGAGTTTAATGAAGTTCAATACGATTGAAGAGGCCATCGACGATGTCCGAAACGGCAAGATGGTCATTCTCGTCGATGATGAAGACCGGGAGAATGAAGGCGATTTGACCATGGCGGCCGAAACCGTCACGCCCGAGGCCATCAACTTCATGGCGAAATACGGGCGGGGGCTCATCTGCCTTTCGCTTACTGCCGAGCGCGTGGCGCATCTTCAGCTTCCCATGATGACCACGGACAACACGTCGGCGTTCGGTACGGCATTCACCATTTCCATCGAAGCGAAAAAGGGCGTGACCACGGGCATCTCCGCCGCGGACCGGGCCACGACGATAAAAACGGCCATCAGTCCCCGGTCGGGCCCCGAAGACCTGGCAAGGCCCGGGCACGTGTTCCCGCTCCGCGCAAAGCAGGGCGGCGTGCTCCAGCGGGCGGGCCAGACCGAGGGCTCGGTCGATCTCTCGCGGCTTGCGGGGCTGTATCCCGCGGGCGTTATCTGCGAGATCATGAACGACGACGGCACGATGGCGCGCGTGCCGCAGCTCATCGAGTTCTCGAAGAAGTTCGACCTCAAGATCGTAACGATCAAGGACCTGATCGCGTATCGCGTGAAGAAGGAATCGCTCGTTCGCAGGGTGGCGGCCCCGAAACTGCCGACCAGCTACGGGAGCGACTTCACTGCCATCCTGTACGCGAACGACATCGATTGCATGAACCACATCGCCCTGGTGAAGGGCGACATCAAACCCGAGGACGAAGTGCTCGTCCGGGTGCACTCGGAATGTCTTACCGGCGACGTGTTCGGCTCGCAGCGCTGCGACTGCGGCGAGCAGCTCCGCAACGCCATGAAGATGATCGAGGAAGAAGGCAAGGGCGTGATCCTGTACATGCGCCAGGAAGGCCGCGGCATCGGCCTTGAGGGAAAACTCAAGGCCTACGAACTCCAGGACAGGGGCAAGGACACGGTCGAGGCCAATCTCGAACTTGGGTACAAGGCGGACCTGCGGGACTACGGCGTGGGCGCCCAGATCCTCCGTGATATCGGGGTGCGCAAGATACGCCTTCTCACGAACAATCCCAAGAAGATCGTGGGCCTCGAAGGTTACGGGCTTACCGTAGTGGCGCGCGTTTCCATTGAGACGCATCCTCATGCAAAAAACATTCACTATCTAAAAGTAAAGAAGAACAAACTGGGACATATGCTGGAAAAAGTGTAAGTAGGAAATAGTGAGCAAAGAGCCTTACACCTTTACGCCATGCCGAAGGAGGAGTAAATGCCAAAGACAATACAGGGAGATATGACCGCCAAGGGGCTCAAGTTCGGGATCGTTGCCGCCCGGTTTAACGACTTCATTACGAGCAAGCTCCTGGATGGCGCCATAGACGCTTTGCAGCGGCACGGCGCGGCGGACGGCGATATCGAGGTCGTCAGGGTCCCCGGAGCGTATGAGATCCCTCTTGCGGCCAAAATGCTTACCCAGTCCAAAAAATATAACGACGTCATCTGCCTCGGGGCCGTGATTCGCGGCGCTACGCCCCATTTCGAATATGTCAGCGCCGAAGTGAGCAAGGGAGTGGCCGCGGTCTCCCTGGAAACCGGCCTGCCGGTCATTTTCGGCGTGCTCACCACCGACACCATAGAGCAGGCGGTGGAGCGGGCAGGCGCCAAGAGCGGCAATAAGGGCTGGGACGCCGCGCTTTCCGCCATCGAGATGGCGAATGTCGTGCGGCAACTGGCGTAACGACACATGCGCACACGCAGACGACAGTCGGACGGCAGGGCATGAAGAGACGGAAGGCCAGGGAGTACGCGCTCCAGATATTGTTTCAGCTCGATATCAGGAAGGAGAAACCATCCGCCGCGATCCTGAAACGGTTCTGGGCCGAATACCGGCCGGACGACGAGGTCAAGGCCTTTGCGGAAGAGCTTGTCAAGGGGACCTACAAACAACGCCTCGGGATCGATAAACTGATTCGTGAATGCGCGAAGAACTGGAGCCTCGACCGCATGGCCGTCGTGGACCGCAATGTGCTTAGAATGGCGGTCTATGAAATCCTCCATCGGATGGACATTCCCACCAGCGTGACAATCAACGAGGCCATCGAAATCGCGAAAAAATACGGCACCGACGAGTCGGGGGCATTCGTGAACGGCATCCTGGACAGCGTTGCCAGAACGACCGGTAAGCTTGATGAAGGGAAAATAGAAAGTTAGTGATTACTCAGGTCAGCTGCTTCTCTTTGCGCAAGGCGCGCCGGATAATTAAGGGAATTTAGCAGTCGACCACAAGCCCCACCTGGCTTGATGTCCGTGCATCGGTCGCCGCGCGCTTTATTGCGCCTGCGCTCCGCAGCAGACCTGAGTAGTTACGAAAGTTAAAAAATGACGGTGAACGTACTGCTCCAGGACATAAAGAAGGTTGAGAGCGAGGCACTGATCGTCGGTTTTTTTGAGGATGTCCGACCGCTCAAAGGTCTCGCCGGCGAACTCGACTGGCTTCTCTGCGGCTCCCTTTCGGACGTTATTCTCAATACAAAACTGCGCGGGACGCTCGGAGACGTGGCCCTGCTCACCTCGCGGGGCAAGGTGCCGACGCAGAAGATTTTCCTGGTCGGCCTCGGGCCGAAAAAAAAGTTTTCTCCGGCGGCCGTGCGCAGCGCGGCCCGGACCGCTGCCGCATGCGCGCTCGGCGCGGGCGTTACGAAGGCCGCGCTCGAGTATTTCCAGCCCGCTGATGCGTACGAAGACGGCGGCATGTCCGCTCTCTCCGAAGGGTTATCACAAGGCGCCGCGGGACGCAGCTTAGAAGTTTCCCTGCTTGCTCCGGACGCGGCCGCATACGAAAAGATCGCCCGAGTGTTGAAACAATAACGGACAAGGGAGAACCTGATGATCCCTCGCTACAGCAGGCCGGAAATGACCGGCCTTTGGGAACCGGAAAACCGATACCGCGCATGGCTCGACGTCGAGATTCTCGCCTGCGAGGCAAACGCACGGCTGGGCTTGATACCGGCAAAGGCGCTTGCGAACATCAAGAAAAAGGCGGACTTCACCGTCAAGCGGATCGATGCGCTCGAAACAGTCGTGAAGCACGACGTCATCGCTTTTCTTACGGCCGTCGGCGAGAAGGTCGGGCCTGATTCCCGTTTTATCCATCTGGGGCTTACCTCATCGGACGTGCTCGACACGTCGCTTGCCGTGCTCATGCGCAGGGCCTCGGACATCATCATCAGCGACATCCGCACGGTCCTGAAGACGCTCAGGAAGCGGGCCTTGCAGCACCAGCATACGGTCATGATCGGCCGGTCCCACGGCGTCCATGCCGAGCCGACTACGTTCGGACTCAAGATGGCGCTCTGGTACGAGGAAATGGGCCGCGCCCTCGACCGCATGCTCAGGGCGAAGGACGTTATCAGCGTCGGCAAGGTCTCGGGCGCGGTAGGCACTTTTGCGAACATCGACCCATTTGTGGAATCCTACGTCTGCCGGAAGCTGGGGCTCAAACCCGAACCCGTGGCGACCCAGGTGGTGCAGCGCGACCGGCACGCGGAGTTCCTCTCTGTGCTTGCTCTCATTGCGTCATCGATCGAAAAATTTTGCGTCGAACTCCGTCACCTTCAGCGGACCGAAGTGCTAGAGGCCGAGGAATATTTCTCGGAGGGGCAGAAAGGCTCCTCGGCCATGCCCCACAAACGGAACCCCATATCGGCCGAGAACCTTTCGGGCCTCGCCCGCCTGGTCCGGGCGAACTCCATCGCCGCCATGGAGAACGTCGCCTTGTGGCATGAACGGGACATCAGCCACTCGTCGGTGGAGCGGATCATCATCCCCGACAGCGCCATTCTCATCGATTACATGCTGGCGCGGTTCAACAATCTCGTCGACAAACTGATTGTGTATCCCCGAAACATGGAACGGAACATGGCGCTCTCGAAGGGCCTGTTCCATTCCGAGACCGTAATGCTGGCGTTGGTTAAGAAGGGGCTTCGGCGCGAGACCGCATACTCCCTGGTGCAGCGGAACGCCATGGCGGTGTGGAAACAAGGCGGAGATTTCAGGCGGCGTCTCAGCGATGATAAGGACGTTCGTAAATATCTGAGCGCCGGGGAACTCGATGAGTGCTTCGACCTCTCACACATGCTCAAGAAGGTTGATTATATTTTCAAGAGGGTCTTTAAAAAAAGATGAGGACGATGCAGGATCCATGATGCATGATAGCGGCATTTTTTGTCGTGCATCCTGAATCGTGCATCCTGCATCTTCAAAAAGGAAGTAATTATGCTCGACAAATTTCACGAAGAGTGCGGCGTATTCGGCATTTACGGCCATCCCGACGCGGCCAACCTGACCTATCTGGGGCTGTACGCGCTCCAGCACCGCGGCCAGGAATCCGCGGGGATCGTTTCGACGGACGGGAAGCAGCTCTACAGCGAAAAAGCCATGGGACTCGTAGCGGACATCTTCAACGAGGAACGCATCAAAAAACTTCCCGGCCACGCGGCCATAGGCCACAACCGGTATTCGACGACGGGCGGAAGCATTGCCGTAAACATCCAGCCCATCCTCGTGAATTTTGCGCTCGGAAGCATCGCTATCGCTCACAACGGCAATCTGGTAAACGCCGGCATCTTGAAGGACGAACTCGAAGCCTACGGGTCCATCTTCCAGTCGACCATGGACAGCGAGGTGATCATCCACCTCATCGCCCAGTCCCGCATGGCAACGCTCCACGAAAGGATTGTGGACGCCCTCAAGCCCGTCCAGGGATCCTACAGCCTGGTGCTCATTACGCAGGACGAACTTATTGCGGTCCGGGACCCGAACGGTTTCAGGCCGCTTTCGCTCGCTGAGCTCGACGGCGCCTACGTGGTCGCTTCGGAGACCTGCGCCTTCGACCTGATCGAAGCCACGTATGTCCGCGACATCGCGCCCGGCGAAATGGTCGTCATCAACGACAAAGGCATCCACTCATCGTTCCCCTTCAAACCGGCGGAGCCGTCACACTGCATTTTCGAGTTCATCTACTTTGCCCGTCCCGACAGCATGGTTTTCGGACAGAACGTGTATTCGATCCGGAAGGAATTCGGCCGGCAGCTCGCGCGCGAGACCGGCATTTCAGCGGACGTCGTGATACCCGTGCCGGACTCCGGCGTGCCCGCGGCCCTGGGATACGCCGAGGAAGCGGGGATTCCCTTCGATACGGGCCTGATCAGGAACCACTACGTGGGCCGCACCTTCATCGAGCCGCGCCAGAGCATCAGACACTTCGGGGTCAAGATCAAGCTCAACCCGGTGAGGGACGTTCTCAAGGGCAAGCGGGTCGTCGTGGTGGACGATTCGATCGTTCGCGGCACCACCAGCAAGAAGATCGTCAAGATGATCAGGAATGCGGGCGCGGCGGAAGTCCACGTGCGGATCAGCTCGCCGCCCACCTCCTATCCCTGTTATTACGGCATCGACACGCCCACGCGGCAGGAGCTCATTGCCGCATCGCACAGCGTCGAGGAAATCAGAAAGTATATCACCGCGGACACGCTCGGTTACATAAGCCAGGAGGGACTCCAGAAAGTCGTGCCGCATCGCATGGACTTCTGCGCGGCCTGTTTCGACGGCTGTTATCCGGTCCCGTTCCCGGACGAGAAGCTGCTCCAACTGGGATTGTTCGACAAAGAATGATCGATTGCGGAATCGCCGATTTCCTGATGCCGGACGTCGGGAAGGCCGAGGGAATCACCGGCGTAAAGCAAGTCATTGAATCCGCGGCGCTCAAACATCAGTTTTATAACCCTCATTCCTGGAGCAGCGCCATCAATACCGCCGCCAGTCTGCACCTTTGCGCATCAGCGACCAATGCGATCTTCTTCGAGCTGAAACCAAACCCTAACCCCATGCAGCACGAACTGGTAGAAAAGCCGTTCGATCAAGTGAACGGATACATAGGGGCGCCGAATGCGCCGGGCCTCGGAGTCACGGTGCGCGAAGACGTAGTGCGGAAATACCTTTTCGAATGACACCCCCGCAGTGGGTGTGGGGAATGGCGCTGGCCGTGCTCGCGGGGGCCATGCAGGGCGTCTATCCCCTTCCAATGAAATACACGCGCACCTGGCAGTGGGAGAACATTTGGCTGGTGTCGTCTTTGTTCGGCCTGTTGGTTT
>JBGOTO010000031.1:0-23238 GCA_041476485.1 Nitrospirota bacterium | reverse complement strand
CGTACGCTTATTGGTAAGAGGCGAGAGGAATTCGCTGATCAGGTAGCCGGTGCCGGAGAGAATCTCGACAGCGTCGAAGCCCGCTTCTTTGACGCGCGCAGCGGCCTGGGCAAAACGCGCGATGATTCCCTTGATCTCATCAACGGTCAGCTCGCGCGGCGTTTCCTTGGTAAGGCGGGAGGCCACGGCAGACGGCGCGACCGGCTTTTTGCCGCCGAGAAACAGGGAATGGTTGTAGCGGCCCGCGTGGTTCAACTGTACGGAAGAACGGGCGCCGTTGTCCCTGATGGCCGTTGCCAGGCGGGCCAGGCCGGGGACGAAATCGTCCCGGTGAGCGCCGATGTTCCCCGGGTTGCCGGAGAGCTCGTCGACCGTCGCGTAGCCCACCGTGATCAGCCCCGCGCCACCCCGCGCCCGTTCCGCGTAAAACGCCGTCAATCGATCGGTTACCGCGTAATTGTGCGCCATGTTTAAATGCATGGCCGGCATGAAGATGCGGTTTTTCACTTGAAGGCCGTTGATGGTGATGGGTTGAAAGAGAGGATCGGTCATACGTTTTCTCCCATGCCGACGGTCGCTCTTTTCGTCGTCACCGCGGCATACAGGTCGCGCACTCCATCGAACAGTCCGATCCGTTCGAGAGAGCTCTTCAGTTTGTCCGGCTCCGCGAGGAAGTCGCGCATAAAGACTATTTCGGAAACTTTCAAATAAACGAAGAACGGCTCGGCAAGGGTGTCCCCGAAGAGACGGTTGACAACATCACGTACCGATTCGACATCGGAAAACTTTTTCACCTGCGCTGCACGCTCCATAAGCTTCCTGACATAGAAGAGGATGGTATCGTCCAAGCTCTCCACGTACTCCCGGTGGCCGGGATGGATCTTGTACCCCGCTAATGTATGGAGATTCAGCAGG
This sequence comes from Nitrospirota bacterium, assembly GCA_041476485.1. Lineage (GTDB taxonomy): Bacteria > Nitrospirota > UBA9217 > UBA9217 > UBA9217 > JBAZLV01. The sequence continues at coordinate 22,323 of JBGOTO010000031.1, read as the reverse complement.
CTCGCACAGTAAGCGTCATAATTTTTGAATCTGCCGGAGAAGGTTTCCAGGTCCACATCGAGAAGCGGGGCCTGGAAGATGGTGCGAATGAGGACGTCCCCGGCCACCGCATGCTCGCCGCAGAGATAGACAAGATCGCTCTGGGAATGTCCCGGGCAGCTTAACCAGGTAATCCCCAGCTTTTCCGGAATGTCCGATTCCTCCACGACGGTGAACTTCTCGGGAATGCCGGGGAATATCTTGTTTTTTTCAAAAGAACCCCGCAACTGTCCGGCAAACGCGTCGTCAAAGCCGTACTCGCTGAGGAGCTTTTCGATATGCGTCAGGCGTTCCTCATGACGCGTTAATTTGACGGCGTCCTTCCGGGGAATGCAGATTTCGGCCGCTGAGTTCTGCCCGATGTAGGCGGCAAGGCCGTAGTGGTCCACATGGCAGTGGGTAATAAAAAGGTATTTCAGCCGCTCCACATCAATCTGGTCCCTCAAATAGGCAAGGGCTTGCGGCGTGGCAGGGCCGGTATCGAACAGGACAAGCTCCCCGTTGATCTCCGTGGAGTAGAAGTGCGCCTCGCCGACCATATAGGGAGTTTGTACCGTGTGTTGACGCATAAATTTCTGTAGGGGCGGCCCGCAGGGCCGCCCCTACCATCCTGTCTTAAAAGATGTACTTCTCCGCTTCGCCTGCGGCCGCGGCGAGCTGACGCTTGGCCTGGAGGAGTCCGGTGGCGTCGTACTTGGTCAGGCGCCTGATGCCGTTGAGGATCATCGTCAGATTGTCCCCCTCTTCGATGAAGTAGGCCGCCTTTCTCGCCGCCGTGGCGGTCTGCTCCAGAGCGTTAAAGGTGAACACCTTCACCGCCGCGGTGACGGAGGCCTTTCTGGCTTCGCTCAACGCCGGCAGGATCTTCTCGGCGCGCAATACCGCGCTCTCGATGGCGAAAATGTTGATGGCCACATCGGCGGACGCCAGCAGAATTTCCTGCTCGTCCTTAATAGTAGCCATAAATTTCTGCACACTGCTTCCCGCGATTACGAGGAAAGCCTTCTTCAGATTGGCCAGGAGCGCCTTCTCCGCGGCAAACGGCATCGTCTCGTCGATCTCGTCAACAGAGGGAGACATGAGCGATTCGACTGCCTTCATCGCTTCGCGCTGGAGCGGGAGCTCCCCCTTCATGGAGCGGGCGAGAATGAGGCCGGGGATCAGGAGACGGTTGATCTCGTTCGTCCCCTCGAAGATGCGGTTGATCCGCTCGTCCCGGTAAAACCCTTCCGCCGAATATTCCTGGATGAACCCGTAGCCGCCGTGGATCTGCACGACTTCGTCCACGACGTGTGCCAGGACCTCGCTGCAAAATACCTTCGTTATGGCGCATTCGACGGCATACTCCTCGATGCACTTCTGGTAGACCTCGTAATAGTTGGGAGTGTCCTTGGCAATGGTCGCCAGCTTGTTATCGAGCAGACCTGCCAGGCGATAGATGAGCGATTCCGCGGCAAAGACTTCGGCCGTCAGATCGGCGATCTTCTCTTTGATGGCGCCGAAAGTCGCGATCGGAACGCCGAACTGCTTCCTCATATTGGCATACTTGATCCCTTCGGCAAGTGCGTGCTTGGCGGCCCCGGTCACCCCTGCGCCGAGCTTGAAGCGGCCGACGTTCAATACGTTAAAGGCGATCTTGTGTCCCTTGCCGATCTCGCCGAGCAAATTTTCGACCGGCACCTTGGCGTTTTCGAGAATGATCTGGGTGGTGGATGAGCCCCTGATCCCGAGCTTCTTCTCTTCCGCCCCCACGGACAACCCCTCGGTGTTTCTTTCCACGAGGAACGCGGTGAAGTGCTTCTTGTCGATCTTGGCAAAGACCGTGTAAAGGTTGGCAATGCTCCCGTTGGTTATGAACTGCTTGGTGCCGTTCAAGAGGTAGTATTTCCCGTCGGGAGAGAGTGTGGCCGTTGCCTTCGCTCCGAGGGCGTCGCTCCCCGAGTCCGGTTCGGTCAGGCAGTAGGCTGCGATCCACTCCCCGCTGATGATCTTCTCCAGGTACTTAGCCTTCTGCTCCTTGGTCCCGTAATAGACGAGGGGGAGCGTGCCGATGCCCGTATGGGCCGAGTAGGTGACGGAAAAGGAGCCCGCAGGACCGAGTTTTTCAGCCGCCAGCATGCTGGTCGCCTTGTCGAGCTCGAGACCGCCGTACTCCTCCGGGGCATCGATCATCAGGAGCCCCAGTTCCCCGCACTTCTTCATCAACTGGACCACCAGGTCGAAGTTGTGGTTCTCGATCTCCTCTTTATGCGGGACGACTTCCTTTGTCACGAACTGTTCGGTCGTCTCGCCGATCTGCTTCTGCTCGTCCGTGAAATCTTCGGGCGTAAAAACATCGTCCTTGGTTGCCTCAGTAATCAGGTATTCAGCCCCCTTGAAAATTTTCGCCGTCATTTTTTTCACCTCGATTTCTTTCGTAGCCATGGTATCCACCTCCTAATGTAATTTGTTTTCCTGTAAACGTTGGGCCCTATGCCGTTGAATGCGTTATCCCTACATCTTCTCGTAAAGCCCCGCTGCCCCCATGCCGCCGCCGATACACATGGACACCATGCCGTACCGGATATTGTTCCGTTGCATTTCGTGCAGCAGGGTGGCGGTCAGCTTGGCGCCGGTACAACCGAGGGGATGCCCCAGTGCGATGGCGCCGCCGTTCACGTTGACCCTGCTGGGGTCGATCCCGAGGGTCCGCATACAGGCGAGAGACTGGGAGGCAAAAGCCTCATTGAGCTCGATCCGGCCGAGGTCTTCCTGCTTCAACCCCGCGAGCCTGATAGCGGCCGGGATTGCTTCCACCGGGCCGACCCCCATGATCTCAGGCGGCACGCCCTTGACCGAAAAGGAGAGGTAGCGGGCCAACGGAGATTTCCCCGTCTTCTTCAGGTACTCCTCGGAAACGACGAGAGCTACCGCGGCCCCGTCGGTCATCTGGGACGAGTTCCCCGCGGTCACCGTGCCGTTCAGCCGGAAGGGGGACTTGAGCTTCCCCAGCCCCTCAATGGTCGTGTCCGCACGCACACCGTCGTCGATAGTGACCATCTCTTTCCCTTTTTTCAATTTGCCGTTGACTATGGCCGATTTCTCGGCCTCTACGGGAATGATCTCCGCGGTGAATTTTCCCTCTTTGATGGCAGCCGCCGCCTTTCGGTGGCTTTCCACGGCGAAGGCATCCTGATCTCCACGGGAAATTCCGTACTTTTCGGCCACCAACTCGGCGGTTATCCCCATGTTGGCGAATGATTCTGGCCAGGAGGTCATCAGCCCCGGATTGGCGCTGAACTTGTTTCCCCCCATCGGCACGAGGCTCATGCTCTCAACGCCGCCGGCGAGGATGCAGTCGGCAAAGCCGGCCATGATCCGCTCTGCGGCCATGGAGATCGTCTGCAGGCCCGACGAGCACCAGCGGTTGACCGTCTGGCCCGGCACCTGGTAAGGCATGCCTGCCTTCATACCCGCCATCTTCCCGATGTTCATCCCCTGCTCACCTTCGGGGAAAGCACACCCCATGTAGATGTCCTCCACGGTGAGGGGATCGATCCCCGTCTTTTCCAGGAGCCCCCTGATGGCAGCAGCGGCCAGGTCGTCAGGCCTGACATCTTTCAATTTCCCTTTTTTCGCCTTGCACCCGGGGGTGCGGAAGGCGGCTAAAATATATGCGGTTTTCATGAGTTACCTCCATTAACTATTTTTCGTCGGGGTGCATGCCATGCGTCCCTGCGTCATTAATTTCTCAGCGGTTTCCCTTTTTTCAACATGTGCTGGATCCGCTCCAGGGTCTTCTTCTGGCCGCAGAGCCGGACGAACGCCTCCCGCTCCAGATCCAACAAGTACTGCTCGGTGATGAGGGTGCCTGCCGGGACGTCGCCGCCGGTGATCACGCCTGCGATGGTGGAGCCCAGGAATTCCTCGTATTCGGTAATGAATCCTCCCATCCGCATGTTCCAGAGTTGGGACTTGATACTGGCGGCGATGCTCCTGCCCGGAGCCTTCAAGTCGGTCAGCGGCCTGCCGGGCCGGTAATTGGCGCTTAAGGCAATCGCCTTCTGCTTGGCGTCGAATACCCGCTTGTCGACGTCCATGGTTATGGCGTCGCCACGGCGCATGAAGCCCATCCCGAAAAGTTCGGCTGCCGAGGCGCTCACTTTGGCCATGGCGATGTTCTGAAAGTTCTTGAAGATGAACGGCTGAGCGTCCGTCTCGTTTTCCTCCGCCAGCTGGATGGCGCGTATCGCCATTTCCTTGGTCCCCCCGCCTGCCGGCAGCAGCCCGACGCCGATCTCCACCAAGCCCATATACGTCTCGGCATGCGGGTTTATCGCGTCGGAGTGGAGACAAACCTCGCAGCCGCCTCCCAGCGCCAGGTTGTGGGGCGCGGCAACCACCGGGACCTTCGAGTATTTGATCGCCATCATCGCTTTCTGAAAGTTGCTGATGATAAGACCGATATCATCATAAGCCCCCTCGGCAATGCCCATCGAGAGGAGCGCCAGATTTGCGCCTGCGGAGAAGACGTTCCCCTGATTGGCGATAACGAGCCCCACCCCCTCCTCTTCGGCCCGTTTGGTCGCCTTGTGGACCATCGACAGGATTTCGTTGCCGATTGCGTTCATCTTGGTGTGGAACTCGAGACAAAATACCCCGTCACCCATGTCGATAACGGAGGCGCCGCTGTTCTTTTCCACCATCCCGCCGTTCTTCTTCAGGAGCGTAAGGCTGACATGATCGGCGGCTTGCGGCACTTCCCGATAATCACGGTCGCTGAAGCTGTAGTAATAGTTTTTGCCGTTCTCGTATTTGTAGAAACGCTCGACCGTCTTGAGCCCGGCCGGCACCTGCACGCCGTCCTTCCCGGCCCGTTCCACGAAGCTCTTGACGCCGATGGCATCCAGCATTTCGAAGGGACCGAGTTCCCAGTTGAACCCCCATTTCATTGCGTTGTCGACATTGACAATGTCGTCGGCTATCTCCGGGACCCGCTTAAACGCGTAGATGAGGGTGTCGCGCAGGTTCCTCCAGGCGAACTGGGCCGCTTTGTCCGCTCCGGAAACCACGGCCTGCAGCCGCTTGGCCGGGTCGTCGATCGGCTTCGCCGCCTCGATGGAGGCGAACTTCGGCCGCTTCGACGGCACGTACTCCCCGGTTTTGTGATCGTAGTAGAAGTAGGACGAACCGTTCTCCCCCTTCGTCTTCTTGAAGAACCCCTGCTGGGACTTGTTACCCAGAAGGCCCTTGGCGACCATCTCCTGCACGAATCCGGGGAAGAGGAATACCTCCCGCTCCTCGTCATTGGCAAGGACAGCGTAGGAGTTTTTCGCTATGTGCTGGAGAGTGTCGATCCCCACCAGATCAGCGGTGCGAAAGGCAGCGCTCTTCGGCCGGGCGGTGGCCGGACCCGCCACGGCGTCCACCTCTTCGACCGTCATGTCCATATCGAGCATAGTCTTGACGCAATTGCAGAGGGAGTAGACTCCGATCCGGTTTCCGACGAAGTTGGGAGTGTCCTTGGCGCGGACGATCCCCTTCCCGAGGCGTTTGGCGATGAACACCGACATGAGTTCGACCACCGCGGGGTCCGTGTAGCGGCAGGGGACGATCTCCATAAGCCGCATGTAGCGCGGCGGGTTGAAGAAGTGGGTAACGAGGAAATTCTTCCGCACGTTGTCCGGCAGCGCCTCGGCCATTTCGTTGACGGACAGCCCGCTCGTATTGGTGGAAAGGACCGCCCCTTCTTTCAGATTCGGGACCACTTTCTCGGTGAAGAGCTTTTTCTTGATCTCCATGTTTTCGACGACGACCTCGATGACCCAATCGCACTCCCGGAGCCTCTTCATATCGTCCTCGAAGTTCCCCACCTCGATGGCGGCGGCATAGGAGGGGAGGAAGAACGCTGCCGGCTTCATCTTCTTCAACTTGTCCAGACCGTCTGCGGAGATCCTGTTCCGTACCGCCGGGTCGCTCAAAGTGAGCCCCGCTTTTTTTTCGGCAGCATTCAGCTCTTTCGGAACGATATCGAGCAAAAGCGCTTGAATGCCGGCATTGGCGAGATGGGCGGCAATGGTCGCCCCCATCACTCCTGACCCCAAAATTGCTGCCTTGTTGATCTGTTTCATGGTTTTCCTCCGTAATCAGATTGCTCGTGTACCGATCAGTTGCCGTTATCGGTGTACATGCCTTCGATCTTGTCCTTATACTTTTCGTATATAATTTTTCGCTTGAGCTTCAAGGTTGGCGTCAGCTCCCCGCCCTCGATGGAGAAGTCCCGCGGAAGAAGAACGAACTTCTTGATGCTTTCATAGCGGGCAAGCTTGCCGTTGATTTCCGCGACCCGCTGCTGGTAGAGCTTCTGGACAGGCACGCGCAGAACGAGGTCGTCATAGTCGATGTAATCGATCTGCTTTTCCCGCGCATGCTCGTTGAGCCGCTCCAGGTTGGGGACCAGAAGGGCGGTAAGATAAGGCTTCCGGTCGCCGTAGACGAATGCCTGGGAAATATACTTATCGAGCTTGAGTTCGTTTTCGATCGGCTGGGGGGCGATGTTCTTTCCGCCGGCGGTTATGATCAGCTCTTTCTTGCGATCGGTGATAAACACAAATCCATTGTCGATATGGCCGATGTCGCCGGTCCGGAACCAGCCGTCTTGAAAAGCTTCGCTGGTAGCTTTTTCGTCCTTGTAATATCCCGCCATCACCTGCGGGCCCTTTATCAAAAGTTCGCCGTCCGTGTCCGCCCGGACCTCGGTGTTCTCCAGAGTGGTCCCCACGGAACCGAACCGTATCTGGTCGAAATTGTTGAAGCAGACGGCCGGGCTCGTCTCGGTCAGGCCGTACCCTTCAAAGATGGGGAGGCCGACGATCCAGAAAAATTCGTTAATTGTTTTGTCGAGCGGCGCCCCGCCGCAGCAGAATAACCTCATGTTTCCGCCGAGCCGCTTGCGCAGCTTGGCGAAGACGAGCCGGTCGGCAATGCCGTACTTAACGGTGAGAAACAGGGAAGTCCGCTTCGCAATATAGCGCGCTTCTACATATTGTTTGCCGGTAGCAACCGCCCAGTGGAACAACTTTCGCTTCACAACCGGCATCTGGTGCACATTCTCGAAGATGCGCGAATAGATCTTTTCGAACAGCCGCGGCACGCTCACCGAGACCGTCGGCTTCAATTCCAGCATGTTTTCCGGCACCTTTTCAATGCTGTCTGCAAAAGCCATCAAGGAGCCGTTCATGATCGTCATGTAGTAGCCCACGGTCCTCTCCAACACGTGACTTAAGGGGAGGAAGCTGAGATGAACGTCCCATTCGCTCAAAACCGCCGCCTTCTTGCTGGTGTAAAAGGCATCGAAGAGGATATTGCGGTGAGTGAGCATAGCCCCCTTCGGCACGCCGGTCGTGCCGGAAGTATAAATCAGGGTCAGGAGGTCGTCGGGGGCAATGCCGTCGATTCCCTCTTCAAGCTCTTTTTTTTCATTTTCAGTGAGAGGGTGGTCTATTTCCGAGAGCTGGTAGAATGTGCAGACAGGAAGCGTCGGTTCGCCCAGGAACCGCTCGAAAGAGACCACGAGCTTCACCTTCGGAATTGCCTTCCTGATTTTGAGGAGCTTTTGATACTGGACCTTGCTTGAGACGAAAACGACCCGCGCCTCAGAATGGTTCAGCACATACTCGATCTGTTCCGGAGTGTTCGTGGGGTAGATCGCCACGGTCACGCCGCCTGCGCACAAAATCCCCATATCGGCGATGACCCACCCCACACGGTTCTCTGACAGGACCGCGACCGCCTCCCCCGGCTTCACATTGCACTTCTTGAGCCCGCGGGCTGCCATCAGCGCCCTTTCATAAAAAGCCGCATAGCTGAGAGCAACGAATTTCCCCTGCTTCCGATACTTCAAGGCAGGCCGCCCAGAGAATTTCGTTGCGTTTTGCCGCAACATGTCTGACACCGATTTGAATGATATCTCTTCCATGGCCCCACCTTTTAAGAGAAGAAATTTAAAGCAACTATACATTACCTTAACGTTCATGTCAAGTAAAAAACAAAAGGTCTCTCCTTTTTCTTTGTATGGAAAAAAGATAATTTTATCGGCATGTTACAGAATATCTATTAAATCCTGCCCCTGAGGAGTACGCGGAAAAACGTGACTCAGGAAGCAGGCAAACACAAAAGGCCATAACCCTCTATGCTTTCGCGTAGTGGGTTATGGCCTTTAAAATACAGGTTCTGAAAAGACTTGCAATCCCATTGCTTCTCCCTGAGGGTGTTACACTGCAATGATCTCTTTCCAGCAACAAACTGGTGTATAGTGGTGCTGTTATATATTGCACGAATCCGGGGAAAAGTCAATCGCCCTTCTTTACCGGAATGCCAATGGTTCGATTGGGTATGACTTAAAAAAGAAGCCGCTGAATGGAAATTCAGCGGCTTTGGTTGGCTTGGCTCCCGGAGCAGGACTCGAACCTGCGACATGGTGGTTAACAGCCACCCGCTCTACCAACTGAGCTATCCGGGAATGAATCGATGATTGGTTTGAATCAAATCAGGCTGGTATAAATACCATACACGACGTTTTCTGTCAATTGATTATTTGCCTTCTCACGGTTTATATTTATTTCACATTCCGAAATCCGCATTCCGCATTCGATTCCTATCCGCCTTCCTGTCCTTTCTTAAGCTCCATAATAACCTGTTTCGCAATGGCCTTAAGCGTATCGAACACCCCGTTCCCATCGGTGGCAACGGCCTCAAAATCCGGAACGTTTCTGGGATTGAGCGCCCTTTTCAGTTCTTCCAGGGGCACGACATTCGGCAAATCCCGCTTGTTATACTGGACCACGTAGGGGATTTTATCCAGATCGTATCCCTGTTCGGCAAGGTTGGTGCGAAGGTTCTCCACGCTCTCGATGTTCGCCTCCATGCGCTCTATCTGCGAGTCTGCAACGAAGACGACTCCGTCCACGCCCTTGAGGATGAGCTTGCGGCTCGCGTCGTAAAACACCTGGCCGGGGACGGTGTAGAGGTGAAATCTGGTTTTGAAACCGCGGATCTCTCCCAACGCAAGGGGGAGAAAATCGAAAAAGAGCGTTCGCTCGGTCTCGGTGGCAAGGGAGATCATTTTGCCTTTGCTGTCCGGGTTCGTCTTTTTATAGATATACTGCAGATTGGTGGTCTTTCCGCACAAACCCGGCCCGTAAAAGACTATTTTGCAGTTGATCTCTCTCGACGAATAATTGATAAAGGACATGGGACCGTAATTCCTCTCCTTACTGCGTATGTTCTGGGACCAGGGTAGGCTGGACTAACCGAAGAGTTTGTCGATATCTTCGTCCGTGATTTCGGCAAAGGGAGAGTCTGCGCCTTTGCCGGAGCCCTTCTCCGTTTCAACTTTTTGCAGAAGTTGGTTGAATATACCGCCAAGCGTTTCCGTGCTCTTCTTCACGCGGAGCCGAACGAGTCCGAGCGATGAGCGCTGGTCAAAGATGACCACGAGAATTACGCGCTGGCTGATGATGGAAATATGAATGTTGTCGCGCTGGCCTTCGTGGAAGAGGATGGAAAATTCCTTCTCACCCAGGAGCTTTGCCATGCCGCCGGTGGCTGCGATATTGCCAGCGGTGAGCGAAGCGAGCGACGTGGTGTCCAGGTTCTCCGTTTCGCCGGTGGCCGCGATAAGCTGGCCGTTCTTGTCCACGAGGAACACGACCTTTGCGTTCGCTTGTTGAAGGAGACGCTGGATTTCCGCGTCTATCTGCTTAAATTCTTCATCATACATCACCAAATCGGAACCCAGCATGTCTCTCTCCTTGCGTTCTCCCGTTGCCGCCTTTTCACACTACGGTTATTAAACCATACTAAACGGCAGAATTCAAGCGTTTTTTTAGCGCCCGTAAACAAAAAACGGCCGGGAATGGGTTTCCCGGCCGTATTGTTTGTTGTGCTTCTGGAAAAATCGTCAGCTCTTGGACATTTCTTGAAGCTTCTTGAGGCTCTCCCAATCGTCGTCCACCAGCTCTTGGAACTTTTTGAGCATGTGCTCGTTGCCCGGAGCAAAGAGGTGTTTGAACCTGCCCTGGGGCTTGAGCCATTCAGCGACGGGCTTCTTCTTGTCCTTGGGGTCGTAGTTGATGGTCCACTTGCCGTTCTCTACTTCATAGAGCGGCCAGAAACAGGTATCGACGGCGAGCCTCGACAGGAGGATCGAATCGTTCGTCTGCGTCCTCCATCCGCGGTTGCAGGGGGAGACGATGCCCATATATGCCGGGCCGTTTGTCGCGAGCGCTTTCCTGACCTTGATCATGAGGTCCTTCCAATTATGCGGAGACGCCTGGGCCGCATATGCCACGTTGTGCGCGGCCATGATGCGGGTCAGGTCCTTGCGGCGCGCCGTTTTGCCCTGGACCAATGAGCCTACCGGTTGGGTGGTCGTGTCCGCGCCGTAGGGCGTGGCGCTCGAGCGCTGAATGCCCGTGTTCATGTATGCGCCGTTGTCATAGCAGATATAAAGCAGTTGATGCCCGCGCTCCATGGCGCCGGAGAGCGCCTGGAAACCGATGTCATACGTGCCACCGTCGCCTCCGAAGGCGATGAACTTCACGGTCTTGCTGATCTTGCCTTTTTTGCGGAGCGCCCGGTACATGGTCTCGATCCCGGAGGCCGTTGCCGCCGCGTTCTCAAAGGCGCTGTGCATCCAGGGCACGCGCCAGGCCGTGTACGGGAACAAGCAGGTTGAGACCTCGAGACAACCCGTGGCATTTGTGAGGACCACCGGCTCGTCGATGGCCAGAAGGACCTGGCGCACGATGGTCGGCGCGCCGCAGCCGGAGCACATCCGGTGCCCGCCCGTAAGCTGGTCCTGCTTGTGCGACAGCGATTTCAAAGTCAAGGGCTTTTCCTGTGTCGTTGTCATTGCGTTATCTCCTTACTATTTTTAGGCAGGATACCAGGATAAAATCCGATCAGTTTTTTTCAATCCCGTAAATCCTGTTATCCTGTCAAAAAAGATTTTAATTTCTTACCGTAATATACTCTTTCACCAGCTTCACCGTGCTGGTCTTCGCGACCTCGACAGCCTCGTCGATCACCTGGTCGATGTCGAGAGGCATCAGGTCCCTGCCGCCGAGACCGTAAATCTTATTGAAGAGCACCGGTCCCTGGCGGTGCGGGTACACGGCCGAAGCGATCTCCATAAAGAGCGGGCCGTTGCCGCCATAGGAGTCCGCCCTGTCCATGACACAGACGGCCTTGGCGTTCTTGAGCGCGGCGCCGACTTCCTCGTACGGGAAGGGCCTGAACATCCTGGGCTTGAGCAATCCGGCCTTGATGCCTTTTTCCCGGTAGCGGTCCACCTCGTCCTTGATCGTGCCTGCGGCTGAGTTAAGCGCCACGAGGACCACTTCAGCGTCTTCGAGCCGGTAGGTTTCGAACAGTTCGTATTTTCGTCCGAAAAGCTTCGCGAATTCAGCGGACACGTCCTGCACAACCTGCTTTGCCTTCAGCATAGCCTCGTGCTGGGCGCGTTTGTGTTCCATGTAGTAATCCGGCAGCACCAAGGCGCCGATGCTCTTGGGATTATCCATGTCGAGGAGGGGGTCGATCGCCTTATACTCGCCGATAAACTTTTTTACGGCATCGTCGGGCAAAAACTGCATGCTCTCGATGGAATGGCTGATGATGAAACCGTCCATGTTGACCGCGATCGGCAACCGCACGTCCTTGTGCTCTGCTATGCGATACGCCATGATCGTGTTGTCATAGGCCTCCTGGGCGTTCTCGGAAAAGAGCTGTATCCAACCGCAGTCGCGCATGCCCATGCCGTCGGAGTGGTCGCCGTGGATGTTGAGCGGGCCGGAAAGCGCCCGGTTCACGAGCGACAGGAGAATCGGCAGGCGGTAGCCCGAAGCGATATGGAGCATCTCCCACATAAGGGCCATCCCCTGGGAGCTCGTGGCAGTGGCCACTCTGCCGCCTGCCGCAGACGCGCCGATGGCCGCGCTCATGGCGCTGTGTTCGCTCTCCACGAGGATCATCTCGGTGTCCACCTTGCCGTTGGACACGAACTCGGAATATCGCTGCATGATTTCGGTAGACGGCGTAATAGGGTACGCCGGCATTACATCGGGGTTCAACTGGCGGAGAGCCTCGGCAACCGCCTGGTTGCCGGTGACCGCCACGGTCTTAGTCGTTGTCACTGCCATGTTATTTGCCCTCCTCTTCCATGACGATCGCCTTGTTTCCCTTCTTGCCCGGGCACTCCATGGCGCAGACGCCGCAGCCTTTGCAGTGATCGTAATCGAACCCGATCATTTTTTCATCTTTTGCCTTGACCGCCGTATCGGGGCAGAAGATCCAGCAGAAGAGGCACTGAATGCAGTTCTCTTCGATCCACCGCGGCTTGAGCGAGCGCCACGAGCCCGTCTTATAGGTATGTGCGTTCCCGGCTTCCAGGATGGTGCCGGCATGAGGCAGTTCCTTCCAGCTCTTCTGTTTCATCCCTGCTGTACCTCCTCATAGCCGCGCTTTACCGCGGCGAGATTCCCGTCGATGATCTTCTGTGCAAACTTCTTCCCGAAGCTGCTTTTCACGTCATCAAGCAGCACGTCCATGCCCACGATTCCTGTCGCCTTGCTCACCGCGCCGAGCATACACGAATTCGGCATGGGCCTGCCGATGGTCTCCATCGCTATCTTGGACGCGTCGAGGGTGAATACCTTCTGGGAAGGCTTGGCCTTGATTTTCGTCCGCACTTCTTTCGGGTCCTTGGTGGTGTTGACGATAAAGACGGCATCGTCCTTTGCACCCTCGCCAACGTTGATCGCATCGAGAAGCGTGGCGTCCACGACCGCCACGACGCCGGGATTCAATACCGGGCAGTGCATCCGAAGGGTCTTCTCGCTGATCCGGTTATACGCGCGAAGCGGCGCGCCTGCGCGCTCGGGGCCGTATTCCGGGAACGCCTGCACTTGGCGGCCGCCGGAAAGACACGCGTCGGCGAGCACCTTGGCAGCGGTCACCGTGCCCTGACCGCCCCTGCCATGCCATCTAATCTCGATCATTTCTGCCATATTAATCTCCTCCAGAAGTTAAATCTCAAGCTCCCAATGACAATTTGGTGCTTGTAGTTTGGTGTTTCAGTCTCACATCTCCCGCCGGCCCTCGAGCGCGCGCTGCACCGTATTCTCATCTGCGTACTCGATGTCCCCTCCCACGGGAAGGCCGTACGCAATGCGGCTGACGCTGATGCCGAGCGGTTTGATTAATTTAGAAAGGTACAGGGCCGTGGTTTCACCCTTTACCGTGGGGTTCGTCGCCAGAATGACTTCTTTGATCCCGCCTGCCTTGAGCCGCTCCATAAGGCCGTCGATCTTGAGGTCCTCGGGGCCGATGCCGTCAATCGGCGCGATGGCGCCCATGATGGCATGGTAGCGCCCCCGGAAGATGCCGGTTTTTTCAAGAATAAGAATGTTGCTCGGCTCTTCGACCACGCAGATACGGGTAGAGTCCCTTTTTTCGTCACGGCAGATACTGCAAACAGCATCCTCGGTGATGTTATTGCAGATCGGGCAGTGACGACTGTTGTTCTTAAGATCCAGGATGGCCTGCGCGATCCCCGAGGCCTCTTCCATCGGCATGCCGAGGATGGCATACGCGAGGCGCTCGGCGCTTTTTCTGCCGATACCGGGGAGTCTCATGAACGCCTCGACCATTCCGCCGAGCGCCTTGCCCGAAACTTCAGCCGCCTGCGCGCCTGCCTTTCCGTGCATTCTCGAATGCGATGGGGTCCGGGAGGTTGCCTCTCGTTCCTTCACCGCCGCTGTCCTGTCTCGCCCGCCGTCTTCCATGCTCAAGGCCCGCCTTACAGCAGCCCCGGCGGAAGCCCCATGCCGGAGGTCAGCTTGGCCATTTCATCTTTCATCAGGTCCTGCGATTTGCGGAGCGCCTCGTTTACCGCTGCCGCAACCAGGTCCTGCAGCATTTCGATATCGTTCGGGTCAACTACCGACGGCTCGATCTTGATCGAAAGGACTTCCTGTCGGCCGTTGGCGACCACCGTTACCATGCCGCCGCCGGAGGACGCTTCTATGGTCTTCCCCGCAGCCTCTTCCTGAAGTTTCTTCACCCGCTCCTGCATCTGCTGGGCCTGCTTCATTAAATTACCGATGATATTTTTTGACATTAGGGTCCCTTGGGATGTGCGAAATTCTCTAGGAATAGACAAAACAACGTTCTATATTAAAATAATTTGCATGGTTTTGCAACTAAAATTGCGGGGCAACCGGTTTTCTATTTTTTACGTTCTCTCTATCACTCTTCAGTATCGGTTTCTATAAATTGACCGTTGAACACCTTGAGGACATCCTGAACAATGGGGTCCTGGTCTTGTGGCTTCGTTTTTTTCGCGTCTTTGGTTTTTGTCTCGGCTTTGCTGGATGCAGAAGGGATTGCCGCGGCAAGTCGGATCTTTACCCGCACCTTTCGATTCAGGACCTCTTCCGCGGCCTGTTCGATCAAGCCGCGGCTCTCCGGCTTTTCCGCCTGCTCTGCCTGAAAGCCGCCTTTAACCTCGACCACGAGGTCCTTGTCCGAAAGCTCCGTAATACGGCTGTGCTCAAGAAATGCGCCAAGACTAGGTTTTTTCGATTTGAGGACCGCCATGATCCTACCCCAGACATCGTCATGCCCGCTGCCTGTTCCTGCCGCCGAATCTCCTGAGCGCGTCGATACTCGAGGCGTGGGTGTATATGCAGCGGGCTGTTCGCGGACCCGGCCTCCCTGGAGAACCGCGGGCGCAGATGGCCGGGGACCGGATGCAAGCCGCGCTTCGAGGTCTTTCATCCGCGAAAGCGCTTCCGCGAGTGGTTTGAGCGGCGGGAGGTTGCACGCTTTGACAAGACCGACCTCAAGGGTAAAGCGCTGGTGAGGCGACCAGCGCATATCATCGAGCGTCTTGGACAAACTGTCGAAGAGCATAAGGAGCTGTTCCGATTCAGCGGCTGCCGCCTGATGCCTGATGGCTTCAATGTCCGCGGCGGGCAGCTCCACGATCTGGCCCGGGTCGGCGGCGATTTTTACCACCAGGAGGTTCCGAAGATGCTCAACCACGCCGGACAGAAACTGGCGCATGTCCTGCCCTTGCTCCAAAAGCTCGTCGATCTGTTTCAGGAGCCCTGCCGCATCGCGGGACAAGAGCCCCCCGGTGAACTTCAAAAGGGAGAGCTGGGCAACGGAACCGAGGGTGACCTGGAGGTCTTCGTCCTTGATCTCCATGCCGCTGTACGATACCGCCTGGTCCATGAGGCTCTGCGAGTCGCGCATGCTGCCCTCGGCGGCCCGTGCGATCAGGGACAGCCCCTGGTCGGTTATCGTGATCCCCTCGGAGCCTGCAATCGTCCGGAGCCTGCTGGTTATTTCATGCTGCGGTATGCGCTTGAAACCGTAGCGCTGACAACGCGAATGAATGGTAGCGGGGATTTTTTGAGGCTCGGTGGTGGCAAAGATAAAAATCACGTGCGGCGGCGGCTCTTCGAGGGTCTTGAGCAAGGCGTTGAACGCCTCGTTCGTCAGCATGTGGACCTCGTCGATCACGTATACCTTGTACTTGCCGCCCACGGGCGCGTACTTCACGGCCTCGCGCAGTTCACGGATGTGTTCGATGCCGCGGTTCGAAGCGCCGTCGATCTCGATGACGTCTACGGAAGCGCCGGCCGCCGTCTCGAGGCAGGAATCACACGTGCCGCAGGGGACCGGTGTCGGGCCCTGCACGCAGTTGAGCGCCTTCGCAAGAATGCGCGCCGTGGTGGTCTTGCCGACGCCGCGCGGCCCGGAGAACAGGAAGGCATGGGCCAGTCTGCCGGAAGTAATTGCGTTCTGGAGCGTCCGCGTGATGTGCCCCTGGCCCACCACGTCTTCGAATACTTGCGGTCTCCATTTTCTCGCCAGGACTTGGTAGCTCATACAGCCCTCGATGTCACATCAATTTTGGACGCTGATAAATGCGGAAGATTTGGGATGGAACAGAAAGACTTTAGCCGACGCGCAATCCAAAAAGCTCACAAACCCGGGCTGCCCTGCGGCGCACTCGGAACCCGCTCACCGCTGCTTCCTTCCGGACCTGACGGGGTTCACGGGACCGTGGTCGCGCAGGACCCGGGCTTATGAGCGCAGCTTTGAGTCTATTGAGACTCCAGACTATTTAATATGGCGGAGAGGGTGGGATTTGAACCCACGTTAGGTTTCCCTAAACACGCTTTCCAAGCGTGCGCCTTCAGCCGCTCGGCCACCTCTCCGTTTACTTCAGTTCGGAGTCCGGAGTCATGAGTGCGGAGACGACAACTGCGAACTCCGAACTAATAAACTACAAACTTATGTTTTATCTGGCGGAGAGGGAGGGATTTGAACCCCCGATGGAGTTGCCCCCACAACAGATTTCGAGTCTGCCGCCTTCAGCCGCTCGGCCACCTCTCCGGATTTCATCAGTCTATTGAGTCCATGGAGTTTGTAGCGTTCATCGAGTCGTCTTTAACTCTTTAGACTTTTTAGATTTATTTCTCAGCTTGTCGAAAAACTCCATAAGCACTGCCCTGCATTCATCCTCAAGCACGCCAGGAGTAATCCGGTATACGTGATTCAGACTTCCATCGCGTACGACATCATACACGGACCCAAGGGCGCCGGCTTTCGGGTCCCGGCACCCATAGACGAGCCGGTCGATCCGGGCGAGCACGAGGGCGCCGGCGCACATGAGACAGGGCTCAAGAGTCACATAGAGGACGGCATCCGAAAGGCGCCATCTCCCGAGTCTCGCGGACGCTTCGCGAAGCGCAATGGCTTCGGCGTGCGCCGTGGGATCCTGCCAGGTCTCGCGCATATTGCGGGCCGCGGCAACAACCTCGCCGCCGATGACGAGTACGGCGCCGACCGGCGTTTCTCCGGCCTCGGCCGCTTTCTCCGCTTCGGTGAGCGCCAGGCGCATGAAGTCTTCGTCCGTCGCCGGTTGTTTTGATGTCGTCATCTTTACTGTTGATCGTTACACGTCGCCGATAAAATTATTGGTGCGCCCAAGAGGATTCGAACCTCTGGCCTACGGATTCGTAGTCCGTCGCTCTATCCAACTGAGCTATGGGCGCAAAATAAAGCGCACAGATGCGTTTTCGCTCTGTGCACTCCTGTACAGATGTACGGAACTCTTTTCCAGCTGCACCTACTTCGACACGCCGCCTACGAGCTTGATGCCGATTTTTTCGTGCGGAAACGGATGCATGCCGGGCTGCAGGGAAAACAGCCAGCCTTTCCAGTCTTCTTTGCCGGCTTCCTGGACCAAAACCTGCGCTGCGGGATTATTCGACTTGCTCGATGCCGAGGTGATGTCCTTTTCGCCCATTCGGAAATCGGGTAGAAACGCTAGCACTTTGATCGTTATCTTGGTATTCGGCACCGCAAGACCGGAACCAACAGCAACCGTGTATTCTTTTGAGGTCTTGGCCGTTTTATCCTCAATAGCAACCTTTACTCCGGTCCATTTTGCAGCGACCTCTTTTGGGACCACGACCGTTCGCTCCACCTTGGGCATATTCGGCATTCCAGCCGGCATACCTTCCATGCTCGGGTGCCCGGGCGGCAACTGCGGCTTCTCCTCTTTCTTCTTGCAGCCCGCGAATGAACAGAGAAGACCGCTCACCAGAACAACAGCCAGTAACTTCTTCATAATAGCATCGTCTCCTTAACGGTTATTTTAATATGGCGGAGAGGCCGGGATTCGAACCCGGGGTGGAGTTACCCCCACAACTGCTTAGCAGGCAGCTGCCTTCAGCCGCTCGGCCACCTCTCCGGAACTGCTAACTTATAACTGGTAACAGGTAACTTAAAACTAAAGCCGTTGCAACTTCTTCTTAAACCCGCCTAATTGCTTTGCAATGTTTTCTGATTGACCAACCACTGTATCGTACTGTTCTTTCATTACAAATCCGTTGTCGAGCAAAACATCAACTCCCGCTACCGTCTCGTTGAGGGAGCCGAGCGAGATATCAAAATACCTATTCAGTTCTCGATCCGTCTTCTTCCCGCTGCCCTCAGCGATATTGAAAATCACCGAGGAGCAAGCCCGAATGATTTGACCTCCGAGATCGTATCGAAGCTCTTTCGGAAGCTTGTTGACAATGTCATGCACCAGACGAAATAATTTTTTTGCGTCTTTATATACCTGCCACTCTAAAAACCTGAATGGTTTCATTGTTTCGTCGTTCGTTCCAAGTTACCAGTTACCAGTTATTAGTTGTGTTTATTGGCGGAGAGAGAGGGATTCGAACCCACGGAGCTTTCGCTCAACGGTTTTCAAGACCGCCGCCTTAAACCGCTCGGCCATCTCTCCGTTTCCATTTCGGATTACGGATTGCGAATTGGGATTTTTTGTTCTGATTCCGCATTCCGCAATCCGAAATCCGCAATTACGGATTCACGCCGCGCCGCACTATTCTCTCTGCTCCGCCCATATAGGGCCGGAGCGCCTCCGGGATCACCACGCTCCCGTCGGGCTGCTGAAAATTTTCGAGGATTGCCACGACCGTGCGGCCCACGGCGAGACCGGAGCCGTTCAGCGTGTGCACGAACTCTGTCTTTTTTCCACCTTTGGGCTTAAAGCGGATATTCCCACGCCGCGCCTGGAAATCCTCAAAGTTCGAGCACGATGAAATCTCGCGGTAACGGTTCTGGGCCGGCAGCCAAGCCTCGATGTCGTAAGTTTTTGCGGCTGAAAATCCCAAGTCGCCCGTACACAGCACGATCACGCGATAGGGGAGACCGAGCCGCTTGAGCACTTCCTCCGCATTTCGCGTGAGCTTCTCCAGTTCGTCATAGGAGCCTTCCGGCTTCGCAAACTTTACCAGCTCTACCTTGTTGAACTGGTGTTGCCGTATGAGCCCCCGGGTGTCCTTGCCGTATGACCCTGCCTCGCGGCGAAAGCATGGCGTGTACGCGGTGTAGAGCACGGGAAGGCTCTCTTCAGGCAGGACTTCATCCCGGTGAATGTTGGTGACCGGAACCTCCGCCGTGGGGATCAGGTAGTACGTCCCGTTCTCGACCTTGAAAAGCTCCTCCTCGAACTTGGGAAGCTGGCCGGTCGAGGTCATGCTCGCCTTGTTCACCATGAACGGCGGCAAAACTTCAAGGTAGCCGTGCTCCATTGTGTGGAGGTCGAGCATGAAGTTTATCAAGGCCCGCTCGAGTCTGGCGCCCATGCCTTTGTAAAGAGCAAAACGGGCTCCCGTGATCTTGGCAGCCCGGTCAAAATCGATAATGTCCAGGTACTCGGCTAAATCCCAGTGCGGTTTGGGCTCGAATGGAAACTTCGGCGGCTCTCCGCCCTGCAATGACCACCGCCGGAGCTCCACATTGTTATTCTCGTCCTTGCCGTCGGGCACCGAGATATGCGGCAGGTTTGGAATGGTGAGCAGATAGTCCCGCTGGGCTTCCTCGACCTCGCGCGTTATGTTCTCCAGGGCGGTGATCCCGTCACCGACCGAACGCATCTCCGCTACTTTGTCCTCTGCCGGCTGTCCGGCCTTTTTGTGCCGGCCGATCTCCTCGGACACCTCATTGCGCTTGCGACGGAGCTCCTCGATCTCCTGCTGCGCCTCACGCCGCTTGGCGTCGAGCGCGAGAAACTCCGTCAGGTCGATCGTTATGCCCCGCCGGGCCAACGCCGCCTTGACCTGTTCTGCGTTGTCCCTGACAAACCGCAAATCAAGCATTTACAGTATCATTCTCCTTTTCCGTTGTCAATAACTTTTCTTGGCAATCCTGGTTTCGAGCGCTCTGATTTTGATCTGGATGGCCTCGCGGTTCTGATACCCGGGCTCGATCTCACGATAGAGCTTAAGCGCTTCGCTCAGGTTATCCTTTGCCTCAAGACATCCGGCGAGGGCGAACTTCGCCTTGATCGTCAGCTCCGCATCCGTGCTGTTTTCGAGCGCTTTTCGGTAGAAGGTTTCGGCCTTTTCTATCTCGCCTTTTGCGAAGGCGGCGGTCCCAAGCCTGAAGTACGCCAGCCGCGACTGCGGCCCGTTTGGAAAACTCTTTACCTGCCGCGTCCAGGTACTCCTCGCCTCTTCAATCTTACCGACTCGGAACAGGCACTCGGCCAGGCTGTACAAACTTTTTTCCCGAACCTCGTGGTCCGAGTACTCGGACGCCTTTCGATATTCCTCGACGGCGCGCCCATAATCGCTGTAACCAAGTTCATAAATCTGGGCGATATACCACTGGGCGTGAGGCGCCATGTCGCGGTGCGGATATCGCTTTAACAGCAGCCGCAGGGTCTGGAGCGCCTTGTCGGTCTCGCCGAGGTAGAGAAACTGCGTTACACCCGCCCAATAGAGCGCATCGTCCGCTTTCGAGCTGTGGGGATGTTCTTTGACGAGCGCAAAATACAGGGCAACCGCGGCCTGATAGTCCCCCGCGGTCCAGCGTTTGGTCGCAGCCTCATACTCCGTGATCGCGGCCTTGTCAAAAACATCACACCCTGCCAGGAGCGTACCGAGCAGGAGGATGACCATGAGCTTCTTCATGGCCTGCCCGCATCCTGGCCGGTTTGTGGTTCCGGAGAGCGCTTTTCCGGTTCTGCGTCTTTTTCATCCTCGCGCTCCACCAGTTTAGCGAAACTTACAACCTTGTCTCCTTCATCGATATCGAAGAGACGCACCCCCTGCGTGTTCCTGCCCTGGACGGAAATGTCCTTCGCCCGGATGCGCAGCACTTTGCCGTTCGACGTGATGAGAATGAGCTCGTCTTCCTCGGACACTTGGGCCATACCGATGACCCTGCCGTTCTTTTCGGTTATTTTGATCGTAATGATGCCTTTGCCGCCGCGTCCCTGGCTGCGATAGTCTTCCAGCGTGCTGCGCTTGCCGTAACCGTTCTCAGTAACCGTCAGGATCGTCGAGTCGTCCCGCACGATCTCCATACCCTTGACCTCATTGCCCTCATCAAGCCGGATGCCGATCACGCCCTTGCCGGTGCGGCCGATCTCGCGCACATCGGTTTCGGAGAACCGAATCGAGAGGCCGTCCCGCGTTCCGAGGAACACGTCCCGCGTGCCGCCGGTGATTTCAGCGGAAATAAGCTCGTCGCCCTCTTCCAGCGTGATCGCGATGATGCCCGATGGGCGGGGATGGCTGTACGATTCGAGCTCCGTTTTCTTGATGATTCCCTGCTTGGTCGCCATGAGGATAAAGTGGTCCGGCGTAAATGCGCGAATCGGGAGGGCTGCGGTGACCCGTTCATCCTGGCTGATCTGGATCAGGTTCACGATGGCCTTGCCCTTGGCCTGCCTGCTCGCTTCGGGGATCTGGTGCACCTTGAGCCAGTACACGCGGCCTTTGTTCGTGAAGAACAGTATATAGCTGTGCGCCGTGGCGGTAAAAAGCCGCTCCACAAAGTCCTCTTCCTTGGTCTCCATGCCGATCTTCCCCTTGCCGCCGCGTTTCTGCGCGCGGTAGGTCGTCAGCACATTGCGTTTGATATAGCCTGCGTGGGAGATCGTGATCACCATCTCCTCATCCTTGATCAGGTCTTCGATGTCGAGCTCCGAGGTTTCGGCGACGATCTCCGTCCTGCGCGGGTCGCCGTACTCGGCCTTAATCGCGAGAAGCTCATCCCGAATGATCTTCATCACAATCGCATCCGATGCCAGGATCTCGTTCAAGCGCGCGATTTCCTTCAGCACTTCCTCGTATTCTGCGATGATCTTATCCCGCTCGAGGCCGGTCAACCGTTGCAACCGCATTTCGAGGATGGCTTGCGCCTGGATTTCGGAAAGCTTGAACTCCCGCACCAGGCCGATCTTTGCCTCCTCCGGATTTGCGGAGGCTTTGATAAGCGCGATCACCGCATCGAGATTGTCGAGGGCGATCTTGAGGCCTAAAAGAATATGGGCGCGCTCTTCCGCCTTCTTGAGATCGTACTTGGTCCTCCGGACCACGACTTCCCTGCGGTGTTGGATAAAGTTTGAAAGGAGCCTCTTGAGGTTCAGGACCCGAGGCTGGTTGTTCACGAGCGCAAGCATAATCACGCCGAAGGTGGATTGCATGGCCGTGTGCTTGAACAGCTGGTTCAGGATCACCGTTGAGATCTCGCCTTTTTTGAGGTCGATGGCGATACGCATGCCTTCGCGGTCCGACTCGTCGCGGATCTCCGAGATGCCGGTGATCTTCTTTTCCTGAACAAGCTCGGCGATCCGTTCGAGCAGCCGCGCTTTGTTCACCTGGTACGGGAGCTCGGTCACGATTATGCTCTCGCGCTCTCCCT
>JBGOTO010000030.1:0-23367 GCA_041476485.1 Nitrospirota bacterium | reverse complement strand
TTAGATGTCGTAGTACAGGAAGAACTCGTAGGGATGGGGCCGGAGCCGGAGCGCGTCCACTTCCTTGGTTCTCTTGTACTGGATATGCATCTCGATCGCGTCCTTGGTAAACACGTCGCCTTTGAGCAGGAAGTTGTGGTCTGCTTCCAGGTTGTCCAGCGCCTCTTCGAGCGAGCCCGGCATGGAAGGCACGTTCGCCAGTTCTTCCGGGGCCATATCGTAGATGTCCTTGTCGAGCGGCTGGCCCGGATCGATCTTGTTCTCGATGCCGTCGAGGCCCGCCATGAGCATGGCCGCGAACGCGAGATAGGGGTTGCAGGACGGGTCGGGGAAACGCACCTCGACGCGTTTTGCCTTGGGGCTCGCGCTGTACATCGGGATGCGGATGGAGGCCGAGCGGTTGCGGCTCGAGTAGGCCAGGTTCACCGGAGCTTCGAATCCCGGGGTAAGACGTTTGTAGGAGTTCGTTGTGGGGTTCGTGAAGGCCGCGATCTTCTTCGCGTGCTTCAGGATGCCGCCGATGTACCACAGAGCCATCTGCGAAAGGCCCGCGTATTTGTCGCCGGCGAATAGGGGCTTGCCCCCCTTCCAGATGGACTGGTGGGTGTGCATACCGGAACCGTTGTCTCCGAACAGCGGCTTGGGCATGAAGGTCGCGGTCTTGCCGTGCCGTTTGGCCACGTTCTTGATGATGTACTTGAAGTACATGAGCTGGTCCGCGACTTTTACGAGCGGGTTGTAGCGCATGTCGATTTCGGCCTGGCCCGCGGTCGCTACTTCATGGTGCTGCCGCTCGATGTAGATGCCGACTTTCTGCATCTCCTCCACCATCTCGCTGCGGATGTCCTCCTGGCTGTCGATCGGCGGGACCGGGAAGTAGCCTTCCTTGTGCCGCGGCTTGTAGCCGAGGTTCGGTTTTTCGTCCTTGCCGCTGTTCCAGATGCCCTCGACGCTGTCGATGAAGTAGTAGCCGGAGTGGGAGTTCTGGTCGAAGCGGATGTCGTCGAAAATGAAGAACTCGGCCTCGGGGCCCATGTAGCAGGTGTCGCCGATGCCGGTAGACTTGAGGTAGGCTTCCGCCTTCTGCGCGATGTGGCGCGGATCGCGGCTGTAGCGCTCCTTGGTGATGGGGTCAACGATATTGCAGATGAGCGAAAGCGTCGCGTACTTGGTGAAAGGGTCCATGACCGCTGTTTCCGGATCGGGCACTACGAGCATGTCGCTGGTGTGGATGGACTGCCAGCCGCGGATGCTGGAGCCGTCGAACCCGAGGCCTTCTTCAAAGATCGCCTCGGTCAACTCAGCCACGGGGACGGAGAAATGCTGCCACAAACCAGGGTAGTCCATGAACTTGAAGTCCACCATCACTGCCTTCTTCTCTTTTGCCAGACTCAGCACGTCTTTTGCCGTCATTGTATTCTCCTCCTTCAAATTAAATTTCAAATCCCAATACCCAAATCCCAAATGATTACCAAATTCCAAATTCAACTATCCAAAACGTTTGGAATTTCGTTAACGGAAATTTTATTTGAATTTATTTGTGATTTGAGATTTGTTATTTGTACTTGTATTTAGATTGCCGTGTCTCCGCGTTCTCCCGTGCGGATTCTAACAACTTCTTCCACCGGCGTGACGAATATCTTGCCGTCTCCGATGCGGCCCGTTTTCGCGGTTGTTTCGATGGTCTCGATGATTTTTGCCACCAGGTTGTCGGCGGCAATGATCTCGAGTTTTACCTTGGGCAGAAAGTCAACGACGTATTCAGCCCCCCGATAGAGCTCGGTGTGGCCCTTTTGCCTGCCGAAGCCCTTTACCTCGGTCACGGTGATGCCCTGGACGCCGATGGCATTCAAAGCGTCCTTCACCTCGTCGAGCTTGAACGGTTTAATAACCGCCTCTATTTTTTTCATGAGATACAACCTCCCGTTACCTTCGCTAAAAAGCAAGATTGATGCTAAATGGTAAGGCGTGTAATTTCAAGTTGTTATATATATCGGAAGGCGGCGGCAATGATTATAAAATAGCCACATGATGAAAAATTAGGCACTATCGGATTTTATTTTATCACTCTTCCGGCTTTTTTCCTCCCGCTCTATTCGTTCACCCTCTTCGAAGAATTTTGCGGAAATTTCCTTCTCAATATCTTCCTTGAGCTGCTCGAGCGAAATAAAATCACCCTGCCGGAGCTCGTTCAGCTTTGCGGCGGTGTCCCGGTATCCCGGGTCCAGTTCAGAGACGTTCTGAAATTCACCCAGGGCTGCCTTGATATTTCCAAAGCCCTGATACGCCAGGCCGAGGTCATACAGCATGCTGATGCGGTTTTCTGCATCGGTCCCGAGGCTCTCAGAATAATTCAGGGCATTCCGGATCTCGGCAGTTGCGTTCTGATATTCGCTCTTTTCCATGTAACACAGCCCGAGCATATACCGGCTCTTCACAAATCTCGGCTCCCCCTCGGGCGTCATGGTGAACTCCGCGATGGCATCGTCCAGGAGCCCCATCTCTTTGTAGGCCACGCCGAGGTTATAGTGAGTATCAATGTCTTCCTTGGTCGCCTGTTGCTCCACTCCCTTCTTGAATTCCTCAAAAATGTCATCGAGACTCTGTTCCGCAACGGGCGCGGAGGGACGCGCGGCGACCGCCACGTTGCTGAGTTCATCCCTGAGTTCGGCGGCAAGATCAAAGAAGTCTTCCGACGTATTTTCCCGGCGTTCCGCCGGGGCACCTTTGGCTGCCTCTTCTGAAAGCTCGGCCCCCAGATCGAAGAAATCTTCACCACCGGGTTTCTTTGCCTGGGCCGCCGAACCGACGAGCTCCTCTTCAGCTTGTACAGGCTGCACAGGGCGGGGTTTCCGGGGCGGCTCCGGTTTCAGAGGCGGAGGAGGGGCCGCTTTTTGCTCTTTTCTCATCTCCGCGATTTCTTTCATCAAGCTCTGGACCGCCTCTTCGTCCGATGCGCTCGTCGCCAACTCGCCTTCGCCGGCCTCCGGATGGACGGCGTCTTCCAGCCCTTCAACCGCGTCGGTAAGCTTTGTAAAGGCCCGAGTCTCATCCTCCTCGCGCGATATCTCGGAAAGCCGCTCGATGGCCCGCCGATCTCCGGGAGCAAGCTCGATGATTTTCGCGTAATGCTTTATGGCCTCGTCGAACAGACCTTGCTGGTAGTAAAATTCAGCTTCAGCCCAGACTTCATTCAGGTCGACTTCTGCCTTGCGCTCTTCCGGGATGCGCGTGGGTTGCTGCTCTTCTTCCGGCAGCTCAAGAGCAGGGGGGGCCTCGGAAGGCGCAACCTGGTCAAGGGGAGGAAGTTGCGTATCAAGTCCTTCAAATGAGATGGTGTCGCCGGTCGTCGCTTGCGGTGGGACCTCCAACATCGGAGGCTCCTCTTCAAAAGCCGGGGGCGCAAACTCGGGCGCGGCCTCGGCAGGGGCTTTGCCGAGCCTGGCGAGGATTGCGGGACTTTCGGGACCGATCTCAAAGGCGGTCTGCAGCGCGGTTTCCGACATGTCGTTCCTGCCCTGTCTCAAATAAATATCCGACAGGAGCAGGGCATGCTGGACCGCTTTTTCGATGTCCCCCCGCTCGCGGTAAAGATCTCGCAGCCGGATGCGGATGCGGGTATTTTCCGGATAGTTGACGGCCAATCCCTCGAGTTGTTCCACTGCTTTGGCGGCCAGACCGTACTTGATGAGCACGTCGGCTTCGGTAAAGGCATCGCTTATGGCCGGGTCTTCTTCCGGGGCAGGCGGCACCGCCTGGACCGGG
This sequence comes from Nitrospirota bacterium, assembly GCA_041476485.1. GTDB lineage: Bacteria > Nitrospirota > UBA9217 > UBA9217 > UBA9217 > JBAZLV01. The sequence continues at coordinate 19,602 of JBGOTO010000030.1, read as the reverse complement.
GGGGCCGGCTCCTCAGCGCGCGGCTCTTCGACGGGAGGCACTTCGATACGGAGTTCTTCTGGAGAAGGAGCGGAAAGAACGGCGGCATCGAGGTTTTCGAGCATCATCCTGGCCTCGGAAAGATGGGGTGCGATTTTTACCGCCTGCGTCAGCGCTTCACGCGCGCTCTCCTTGTCGCCGCTGTCCCGGAACAATCTGGCGGCGGACAAAAGCTCTTTCGCCGCGTCCTCATTGCGCTGCACGTTGATATAAAAATCGCCCAACTTGCGCCGCGCGATGGCGCTGTCAGGGGCCGCTGTAATGAATCCCCTCAGGAGTTCCTCGGCGGCCTCGGGTTCGTCGCTGTTCATCTTGCCGGCGGCGAGTATCGAGACCTCTCCGAGCGCATTCTCATACTGTTTCGCCGAGAGGTAGAGCTGGTACAGCTTATCGCGAAGATCCAGCCTGTCAGGTTCCTGCGAAAGGCGTTTTTTGAGCGTCTCTATCGCTTCGTCGCCGCGGCCCGCCTGGGAGAGCGCATCGAGGTACGCGTCGGCCAGCGCCTGGTTCTTCGGGTCGGCCTCAAAGGCGGGCTTGAATGCCTTGCACGCCTCTACGAACTTCCCCTCCTTAAAGTAAACGATGCCGGCACGGTGGTACACTTCTTTATTACTCGGGTCCAGGGAAAGGATTTTTTCGAACAGCTGGCGCGCATCATTGAACTCGCTCTTGGCTATGAGCACGTCCGAGGCGTCAAGGTACGCCTTGGCCGCTCCGGCCTTGATCCCCTCCTTGGCGTACATGTCGCCAAGCTTGGTCCTGAACCCGACATTGGAGGGGTTCAAATCCGCCATCTTTTGGTAGATGCCGAGGGCCTTGGCCAAGTCATTTTGCTGGGTGTAATGGTCGGCGACGAATTTGTAGCTTTCGAGCGCGGCCCCGGTAATGCCCTTCTCCGCGTTCAGGTCGCCGAGAGCGAGGTGGACTTCAAGTTTTTTGGGATCGATGTTGAGGACTTTTTTATAGAGGGCGATGGCCTTTGAGGTGAACCCGTCCGCGGCCAGAAAATCCGCAGCCCTTTTATAGGCGTCTACGGCTTCCGCCTTGGAGTTTTTTTTCAGGCACAAGTCGCCGATCGTGTTGTAAATATTGGGATCATTCGGCGACTCCTTCAGGAGTTTTTTCCACTCGGCGATGGCCTTGTCGAATTGACCCTTGGCGGCGAACTTTTGCGCCTCTTTTGTAACCGTGTTTTTATCGATGGCCATGAACAAAAATACCACAAAGTTCGGCAGGGTGTCAACACCTCACAGTATCTTATGCCTTGATTTTAAAAATAAATCATGTTAAATATGAATATGGCGCTCCGTGAAATATGGAAGTACCCCCATCCCGTGCTGCGGAATAAGACGTCCCGCGTAGGCCAGATCGATCATCCCATCGACCGCCTGATCGACGATATGGTGGAAACCATGTACGCCGCGCCGGGGGTCGGTCTTGCCGCCAACCAGGTGGGAGTGGCGCTCCAGATCGCGGTGATCGACATAAGCCTCCGGGAAGAGAACAAGCAGCGCTACCCGCTCATCGTCATCATCAACCCGGAAATACTCTCCATGGAAGGGGCAGTGGTCGAGGAGGAAGGCTGCCTCAGCATCCCCGAGTATGCGGAAAGCGTGAAGCGCGCCGTCAAGGTCAGGGTCCGCGCGCAGGACCGCACGGGCAAGTCCTTCGAGCTCGAGGCCGAAGGACTTTTGGCAAAGGCCCTTCAGCACGAAATCGACCATTTGAACGGCCTGCTGTACATCGACCGGCTGAGTCCGCTGAAGAGGAACATTTTCCGGCGATGGCACAAGAGGACGCATGCGGAAAAGGCATAGTTGTCAAAGACAAAGCACAAAATAACAAGCGCCAAATCTCAAATAAATTCCAATAACCAAATAGCAAGCTCCAAACAATTTCGAATTTGAGATTTCATTATGAGATTGGTTTACATGGGCACTCCGCAGTTTGCCGTAGGGCCGCTCCGCGCCCTTGCGGCTGCGGGCCACGAGCTCGCCGGCGTCGTCACGCGGACCGACAAGCCGGCGGGGAGGGGACGGAGCGTTGCCGCGCCGCCAGTCAAGCTCGCCGCGCAGGAGATGGGATTTCCCGTGTTCCAGCCCAAGCGCGTGCGGGAGGCGGAGTTCATCGAGACCCTTCGCGGGCTTGCTCCCGAGGCCGTCATCGTGGCTGCGTACGGACAGATTTTGCCGAAGGCCATCCTTGACCTGCCGAAATTCGGGTGCATCAACATCCACGCCTCGCTCCTTCCGTTCTACCGCGGCGCCGCGCCCATCAACTGGGCGATCATCCGCGGCGAGCACGAGACCGGCATCACCATCATGCGGATGGACGAAGGCATGGACACGGGGGCGGTCCTGATGCAGGAGCGCGCCCCGGTCGATCCGAGGGACACCGCGGGGACGCTGACGGAGAAGCTCTCGGTCCTCGGCGCGAAGCTGATTACCCGGGCGCTGCCGCTCGTCGAAGCAGGGAAACTCACCGCGGCGCCGCAGGACGGTTCGAAGGCGACCATGGCGCCGCTTCTCAAAAAGGAAAACGGCCTCATCGATTGGACTCTTCCCGCCGCCGGGATTCATGACCGGGTGCGGGGGCTCTCCCCCTGGCCGGGGGCGTATACGTTCCTGGACGGGAAGATGGTCAAGATCATCACGACCGAGGTGATTGACGCACAGGGGGAACCCGGGCTGCTGTACGTAAAAGACAAAAGCTTTCTCGACGTCGGCGCCGGCAACGGTCTGCTCCGGCTCGTAAGCCTCCAGCTCGAAGGCAAAAGACCCATGACCGCGGCCGAGTTCCTGCGGGGACACCGGGTGGAAGGAAAAAAATTCTCGGGACCCAATTAGCCACTAAGACACAAAGGCACAAAGTCTTTCGTCTAAGCAGAAAACGATTTACTTAGTGTCTTCGCGGCTTCGTGGCAAAGTTTGAATATATTATGTCTGAGCCAAAAAAACGCATCTTCATCGGCCTCATCGTCTTCACCGTGTTCCTGATCTCCGCGGCCACGGCGGGGCTCTACCTGATTCCCTACGTGGGGCTCCGGAACATCCATCCCCGTGCGCCTGAGCTCGCGTTCATCACCTTGGGCACGTTGCTGGGCCTCCTGATCCTCGGCGTTGCGCTGCTCATCCTGACGCTTGTCCGGGGCAGGGAAATTTTTTTCGCGGCGCGGCTCCGGGGCATCGTGATCGAGGTGCTCTTCCCCATCATGATCGTTGTGGGCAAGCTCCTCGGCATTTCCAAGGAAAAAATTCAGCAGTCCTTCGTTGAAGTGAACAATCTGCTCGTCCGGGCGAAGTGCAGGGACAGCAAGCCGAAGCGCCTCCTGCTCCTCATGCCGCACTGTCTCCAGTTCAACGAGTGTGACATCAAAATCACGGGCGACGCCTACAAGTGCCAGGCCTGCGGCAAATGCAAGATCAAGGACCTCGTGATGCTCTCCAAGAAGCACGACGTCCACCTCTCGGTCGCCACGGGCGGAACGCTCGCCCGGAGAAGGGTCGCCGAGGCGAGGCCCGACGCCATCATTGCCGTGGCGTGCGAACGCGACCTGACGAGCGGCATCCAGGACGCCTACCCCCTGCCCGTGATCGGGATCCTGAACGACCGGCCCTTTGGGCCGTGCTTCAATACGAGCGTGGACATCAGCAAGGTCGCTGATGCGCTCGAATTCCTCGTAAACGGCCGCTGTGAAACCGCTCAATCCAATCGATAAGCCCAGGCAGCAAGCGCTTGAAATCCTCAGGAGCGTCGAGGACGGCGTTTTTGCCGATGTCCTTCTCGAGCAGTCGCGGCGCGCGTTCGATCCCCGCGACATTGCCTTTATCACCGAAATCGTATATGGCGTTCTCAGGAACCGCGAGAGGATCGACTGGGCGCTGAATCGATTTTCCAAAAATCCCATATTAAAGACGGATACGCGGACCCGCGCCATTCTTCGGCTCGGCGCGTATCAGCTCCTGTTCCTCGACCGGGTGCCGGCGAGCGCGGCGATAAACACCTCTGTCGAGCTGGCCAAACACCATGGGAAAATTCCCGGATATGTAAACGGACTTCTGCGGAACCTGGACAGGAACCGAAACGCGATCACGTATCCGGGCGCTGAAGACCCGGTAAGACGGCTGTCCGTCCTCTACTCCCATCCCGAGTGGCTGGTACAACGCTGGATTTCCCGTTTCGGCCCGGACACGACGGAAGCAATTCTCCGCGACAACAACCGACCCGCCCCGCTCGTGATCAGGATGAACACTCTCAGAACGAAGAGAGAGGAACTCCGGGCGTCCCTGGAATCCGACGGCGCAAAGGTGAGTGAAGTAAAGTATTCACCCGCGGGCCTTGCGCTCGAGTCTTCGCCGGGGTTCCGGTCTCTTTCCGCCTTCGGGAACGGCTGGTTTTTTGTCCAGGACGAAGCGGCCCAGCTTGTCGGAATGATGCTTGCTCCGAAACCGGGAGAGACGGTGCTCGACGCCTGTGCCGCGCCCGGTGGAAAAGCGACCCACCTTGCGGAGTTGATGAAGAACGAGGGGACTATCGTTGCGCTTGAGAAAGATAAAAACCGGATCGGGCGGATCAAAGAAAACATCGACCGGCTGGGGGTTACGATCATCCGGCCAGAGGTCGGCGACGCGTCAACCTATCACGAAGGCCGATTCGACAAGATTCTGATCGACGCGCCCTGCTCCGGCCTCGGCGTGCTCCGGCGGCATCCGGATGGAAGGTGGACCAAGACGGAAAGCAGCATTTTCGAGCGCTGCATGCTCCAGAAAAATATTCTGGAAAACTGCGCGGGGCTCCTGAAGCCGGGCGGCGCGCTCGTGTACGCCACCTGCACGACGGAACCGGAAGAAAATGAGAAAGTCATCATTGATTTTCTTGCGACTCGCTCCGGGTTTACTCTCGACGATCCGCGTCCGTTCCTCCCTGCTTCCGCAACAAAGCTGGTGGATGCTGAAGGTTTCTTCCGTACGTTTCCCGGAGAGCCGGGGATGGACGGGTTTTTCGCGGCGAGAATGGTGAGGAAACCATGATGCAGGATGCATGATGCATGGCGCAATCTGTATTCCGGCATCCTGGGTCATGCATCCTGCGTCTTTTATGCGCTTGCATATTCGTTTATCTGTGATAAAATAGGACTTCGTATGGGACGGATTCTGAAAGGTCTTGGCATATTCCTCGCTCTCGTCGGCGTCGGCGTCGTGAGCGCGTTCGCGGTCGTGGCGCTGCTTCTCCGTCAGGAAGAGGTGCGCGTGCCGGACCTTACGGGACAGGACATCGTGACCGTGATCGACGTGCTCACGCAGCAAGGCCTGCAACTCAAGGTGGACCGGCGCGAGCCCCATCCGACCCTGCCGCGGGACACGGTGATTTCGCAAACTCCCGCGCCGGGACACGGGATCAAAAAGGGGCGTCAGGTGCGCGTGGTCGTGAGCCAGGGGCCGTCCGACGCGCAGGCGCCGAAACTCACGGGCGAGCACTTCCGCAAGGCGGACATCATGGTCCGCCAGGCCGGGTTTACCCCGGGCCCGGTGTCGCGGGTATCTTCCGAGAGCGTGGAGCGCGATGTCGTGATGGCGCAGGACCCGGAGGCCGGGACCCCGCTCGAACGGGCCGGCGCGATCAGCATGCTGGTGAGCGCGGGCAAGAAAGCGCAGCCGTACGTCATGCCGAAACTGTCGGGGAAAAAAGCGGATGAGGCGGTCAAGATCGTCGAACGCATGGGGTTGCAGTATCGAGTCAGCTCACGGGCCGCATCCGAAAAGCCCCCGCGCATGGTTATCCAACAGAAACCGGCCGCGGGATATCCCGTGGCCGTTGATGCGACGGTGGAGATCGTAGTAAGCAAATAAGAAGTTGAGAGGATAAGCAAGCAGGTGGGAAGGTAAGAAGGCTTTTGAGCGTACCGTTTGTTTCCCATCACACTTGATATTTTTAGGAGCATTATGAACAGAACAATCAAGGTGGCCCCTTCCATCCTCTCCGCTGATTTTTCACGGCTGGGCGAAGAGATAAAGGCGGTCGAGGCGGCCGGCGCAGACCTGGTCCACGTCGACGTGATGGACGGCCACTTCGTGCCGAACATCACGATCGGCCCGCTGGTCGTCCAGGCGGCGCGAAAGGTCACGAAGCTCCCGCTCGACGTGCACCTCATGATCACCAATCCGGAGCTGTACATCGCGGATTTCGCAAAAGCGGGCGCTGATTATATCACGGTGCATGTGGAGACCGCATATCATCTGAACAGGCTCGTTCAGTCGATCAAAGAGCATAAAGGCGTCAAGGCCTGCGTATCGCTCAACCCGGCAACGCCGCTTTCGAGCCTCGACTACATCCTTGCCGACGTCGACATGGTGCTCATCATGTCCGTAAACCCGGGCTTCGGTGGGCAGGCCTTCATTCCTTCGGCCCTCGACAAGATCGGCAAGCTGCGGAAGCGGATCGACGACCTCGGCCTGAAAACGGAGATCGAAGTGGACGGCGGGGTGAAGCCCGAGAACGCGGCCCGGATCATCGATGCCGGGGCCGACATCCTGGTCGCGGGCTCGGCGGTCTTCGGCGCGAAAGACTATAAGTCCGCGATACAAGGCATTCGCGGAAAATAATTGATTACTCAGGTCAGCTGCTTCGCTTTGCGCAAGGCGCGCCGGATAGTAAGGGAATTTCGAAGTTGACCACAAGCCCCACCTTGCTTGATGTCCGTGCATCGGTCGCCGCGCGCTTTATTGCGCCTGCGCTCCGCAGCAGCCCTGAGTAGTTACGAAAATAAAAGAGTGCAAAAGTAAAATGCAACATCGAGGTGAAGTCATGGCCATCAAGAAGCAGACTGAAAAAATACCCTGTGAGCTTAAAAACGTGAAAGAGCCGGTGCTCTTCCGCGACATGTTTCCCTATACCAGCGTTCCCCGCGTGGTGCTCGAGAACCGGATGATCCAGACCAATATTCCCCGGGAGATATGGATCACGGACACCACGTTCCGCGACGGACAGCAGTCGCGCCCGCCCTATACGCCCAAGCAGATAGCCGATCTCTTCGACTTCCTGCACCGCATGAGCGGCCCGAACGGCGTGGTCCGGCAGAGCGAGTTTTTTCTCTACTCGGCCAAGGACCGCGAGGCGGTACAGCTCTGCAGGGACCGGGGCTACCGGTATCCCGAGATCACCGGCTGGATCCGGGCGAATAAGAGCGACTTTAAACTGGTGAAGGAATGCGGACTCACGGAGACCGGCATCCTCACTTCCTGTTCGGACTACCACATTTTCCTCAAACTCAACCTGTCGCGCAAGGAGGCCTTCAAGGCGTATCTCGACATCGTGATCGCGGCGCTCGATCAGGGCATCACGCCGCGCTGCCATCTCGAGGACATCACGCGCGCCGACTTTTACGGGTTCGTCATCCCCTTTGCGCAGGAGTTGATGAAGCTCTCCGAGGAAGCGAAGGTGCCGATCAAAATCAGGGCCTGCGACACGATGGGCTACGGCCTCCCCTTTCCCGGCACGGCGCTTCCGCGAGGGGTGCCGGAGATTTTTTACGCCCTCATCCGAGACGGCGGCGTGCCCTCGGAGCAGCTCGAATGGCACGGGCACAATGATTTTCACATGGGGCTGGTCAACGGCGTCGCCGCGTGGCTGTACGGCTGCTCCTCGGTGAACGGAGCGCTCCTCGGGTTCGGCGAGCGCACGGGCAATACGCCGGTCGAGGCCCTGCTCATCGAGTACATCAGTCTCACGGGAAACGACGCAGGCATCGACACCGCGGCGATCACCGAGGCGGCCGACTACTGCCGGAGAGAGATGGGTTTTGCGATCCCGTCAAACTATCCCTTTGTGGGCTCGGAGTTCAACTCGACCAGCGCGGGCATCCACGCCGACGGCATGATGAAGAACGAGGAAATCTACAACATTTTCGACACCGCGAAGATCCTGAAGCGGCCCATGGGCCTCATCATCACCGACAAGTCCGGCATCGCGGGCCTCGCGCACTGGGTGAACAGCCACCTCCAGCTCGACACGGACAGGAAGATCGACAAGCGCCATCCCGGCCTGGCCAGGATGCACAAGTGGGTCATGGAGCAGTATGAAGAGTGCCGGACCACAAGCATCTCGCCCGACGAGCTTGTGGAAAAGGCCAAGAGGTACCTGCCGGAATACTTCGTGTCCGACCTGGACAAGCTCAAGAAAAAAGCGCAGGCGATCTCGCTGCACCTCGTCGAGGGGATGGTGGGACGGTCGGACATCCGTTCCATGCACCACGAGCGGCAGGAACTGCTCATGCATAAGCTCCTGGAGGAGAACCCCTTCATCCAGTTCGCGTACGTGGTGAACGCCGAGGGAAAAAAAATCACGAGGAACATCACCCAGATCCAGTACAAGGCGCAGTTCGAACACTCGGGGCTCGGCGACAATTTCTCGGACCGTCCGTGGTTCATCACTCCCATGAAGGACGGCAGGAGTTTCGTCTCGGACTTCTACACCTCGAAGATCACCGGCGCGCTCTGCATCACCGTGTCGGCGCCCATCAGCTCCATGCAGGGCGAGAACGTCGGAGTGTTCGGCGTAGACATCCGCTTCGAGGACCTGGTGCGGGCGGAGTAGCGTCAAGATAAGGCAAGCAGGGCCGTGCGCTTACGGGGCGTACGGCTTTTTTTAGTGTGTTTTGCGAGAATGCTTGCGCTGAGGAATGCAGCTTTGGATTTACATCGGATCGACCGACAGCATGAGCGGCCAAGTGTACGTGCCGGGCTGCGCATGCTTAGAGAATGCAAAACGATAGCTGATATCAAGAACGGCGCCGCCACGGACATACGGCAGAGGGACCCAACCTCCTGCCGGAGAAAGCTGGACTTCCCTGCCGCCGATGTTCACCTGCACCGACGCGAACAGGGGATACGGACCGCTCATGACTTCGAAGGCCAGCAAGTATCCGGCGGGATTGTTGCTCTTGATGCTAACGCGGGAAGCCGCCGGCACATTCATAAAGCCCCGCTGAATATCGGCATTCGTAACCGTCAGTTCCTGGGCCTGGGAGACCAGTTTCATGCTCGTATGTTCGAGGACCTGGGCCGTTAGAGCGATTTTCGCACTCAGTACGGGGCTTCCGGCATGGGCCTCCGGCACGGCGCCGATGAGGTTCGGTATGGATAAAGCCGCAATGAGGGCGGCAGTCACGAGCTTTTGCTGAAGCCTCAGGCCATGATCGATCTGCTCGGGTTTGAGATAGCCGACCTCGACAAGGAGTTCACCGATTTTTTTTCTGGAAAGCTTCTGGCGCTCGAGGACCTCTTCGAGCTGCTCCGGGGTGATCTGGCCGGTGGCCGCCAGGAGCTTGCCGAGCCGCAGCTTTTCCGAGCCGGGGGGGCGGCTCTGGAGATTCTCTTGAAAGGCCAGGACCCTGTGCAGCTCTTGTCCGAGCAGCAAGCCGTGACGAACCAGCACCTGGCCGAGTTTCTTGCCGGTGCGTTGCTGCTCCCGAAGGGCAACGTCGAGCTGCGCTGGAGTAATTCGCTTGGCTTTGAGCAACAGCTCGCCGAGGAGCATGCGGACCCCGGCGCCTATTTTGACAGCGGTCTCCGGAGACGCCAAATCTTTCTGAATGGCAAGAACTGCCTTGAGCTCAATGGGATGCAAAACCCCCATGCCGACCAGTATCTCTCCCAGCTTATCATTCGTCGCTATTTGCAGTTCAATCGCCGCGTCGATATCCTGAGGGGCAATGAATCCGCCCTCTACCAGGATGGTGCCGAGCAGTCGCTTGGTCTTCTTTAAGAGGGTGGGCCGGTTTGTATTTTGGGGGTTGATCATAAAAATCCTTTGTACTCGCGAGGTTGGCGTATCAAAAATCGGGCTGAGTTTTTTTGTCTTTCCGCCACTACAACTTCGCGGACCTGGTGAGGGCGGAGTAGCCCCGCTTATCCCTTCAGCTTTTCGTACACTTCCTCGAATTGCGTCGTAGTTTCCCGGAAGGCATTCAGTACCTGCGGATCAAAATGATGGGGCAAGGTCCTTCCATCGCCTTCTGCGATTATCTTATACGTCGTGCCGTGATCGAAGGCCGGCTTGTACACCCGTGCGTTTCTCAGCGCGTCGTACTGGTCCGCAATAGTCATGATCCTGCCTTCGATGGGTATCTGTTCTCCGCGCAGCCCGCGCGGATAACCGCTCCCGTCCCACCGTTCGTGGTGCGATAAAGCGATGGACTTCGCCCGTGTGAGCCGCACGTGGTCGCCGAGGATCTTTGCGCCAAACGTCGTATGTTCCTTCATTACCAGCCATTCCTCGGCCGTCAGCTTCGCCGGTTTTTTCAGAATATCAGGATGGACGTGCATCTTTCCCACGTCGTGCAGGGTGGCCTGAAGGCGGATAATGTCAGTGAACTTCTCCGACATGCCGAGTTTTTTCGCAATGAGGGCGCAATACTCGCCAACTCGAAGAATGTGGCTCCCCGTGTCATCGTCATTGACCTCCGCTGCCCGCGCCAGGGAATGGACGAGATAATCAAAGGCATGTTCAGTTTCCCGCACCTGGGACGCAAGGGACTTCAGAAACAGGCTCTGCATGGCGATGCTGTTCACGACCTCGGCGTCATAACGGGAGACAGCATTGTCGTAATTCAGCGCGAAGATGCAAAAAGAATCCCCGGTGAAACAGACCGCATTTGATGCCTTGATGGACAGCGACTCCATTTTTTTCATGAACGCCCGAAGGTCCGGATGTTGAAGGTCCGCCTCGTTATAAAAAATAATTTTAAATCCAGCCGGATCGCCCGTTTCTGGCAGGTCCAGGGGGTAACGGATATCCTGTCGCAGCCATGTCCGGCGCACGTCTGCAACCAGAAGCTCGAACTTGTACCATTGCCAAACGGCATTTTCATCGATGAAACCGACCACGATCATCCGAGGTCCGTCCGTTATTTCCGAGGTCTTCCGGATGATATTGTTGACGATGTTGTCGAAGCTGGAAATAAAATTGAAATGCAGCGGATCGAACGACAGCACCATATTTTCGCCGAAACCGGTGAGGCCCGTAATCTTGGTATAGGCGGAATTGAGGCTGTCATTGAGGTCCTTTACTTTGAGGAGCATCTTGATCCTCGAAAGGACCTCACCGTGGTCGAAGGGCTTGGTTATAAAATCCTCTGCGCCCGCCTCGATCCCCTTGATCCGGTCGTCCGTGGAATGCAAGGACGTGATCATGACAACGGGGACATTTGTGGACTGTTCATTCTCTTTTATTCTCCGGCATACTTCGAAGCCGGTCATGCCGGGCATCATTACGTCGAGGAGCACGAGGTCTATCTTCTGCTCTTGAATGATCTCGATCGCCTCCATGCCGTTCTGCGCCTTTATAACCTCATAACCCTTCGGCTCCAGAAACCCCTCGAGGACCCTGAGGTTCGTCGGTTCATCGTCAACGCATAAGATTATCGGTTTTGCAGCAGGCATTATGTTTTCTCCATTCACTTTTTATTTCGGGCAAGAGGCCTATGGCCTTGCCGGCTGTTGGATGGGGATGGTGAAGGTAAACGTGCACCCTTTCCCGTATTCACTTTCCACCCCTATCGCGCCCCCATGAAGCTCTACCAGCTTTTTTGTGAGGGCCAGCCCGAGCCCGGTCCCTTCGTATCCCTTGGTGTAGGGAGAATCGAGCTGCGTAAATTCCTTAAAAAGCTTGCCGATGTCTTCCGGCTTGATGCCGATACCGGTGTCGGCGACCGAGATTTCGATGAAATCTCGGTCGGGTTCGGAGCTTTGAGTTCGTAGTTCAGAGACTTCTCTTTTACTCCACACTCCCGACTCCGAACACCGAACTCCTCGTGCGGACACCCGCACGCTCCCCCCATCCGGCGTAAACTTAACGGCATTGCTCAAAAGATTGAACATGATCTGCTTCAGCTTTCTTTCATCGGCCGTTATCTCGACTTCCGCGCCGGGCCCGATTTCAACGCCCAATTGTATATTATATTTGATCGCTTTTTCCCTTACCATGGTTATGGCCCCCTGGAGAACTTCGCGCAGCGGGAATGTGGACGGGTCGAGCGTCATCTTGCCTGCTTCCACTTTCGCGAGGTCGAGGATATCGTTAATGAGCTCGAGGAGGTGGGCGCCGCTCGAAAAAATATCGTTTACGTATTCCAGTTGTTTTTTATTCATCGTTCCGTACAGCTCGTCTTGAAGGATCTGCGAGAAGCCCATTATGGAATTCAGGGGCGTTCGGAGTTCATGGCTCATGTTCGCAAGGAAATCCGATTTTGACTTGCTCGCGTGCTCGGCCATGACCTTCGCCTGTTCGTACTGCCGCGTCCTTTCCCGGACCTTTTCCTCGAGCTCCTCGCTGTGCTTCTGCAGAGACTCCACCATCCGTTTACGCTCGGTGATGTTGTCGAATACGGCGACAAAGCATCCTTCTTCGGCCCTGTAGGCGGAGACAGCCAGCCAACCCCCAAAAGACTCCGAGAAAATCTCGAATCTTTCCGGCTTGCCGGTCAATGCCGCCCTGCCGTAAATCTCGAGCAGCTCCGGATGGGCCTCGAGTATGCCGGGAAGCACCTCGGTGACTTTTCTCCCGACCACGTCTTTTAAACCCGTTAATTGTTCGAAGGCGTTGTTTACTTCGAGATAGATAAAATCTTGCGGCCGGTCCCGCGCAAAGAGCAGCTTGCAATACGCATATCCCTCAAGCATGTTCTCGAATAATGAGCGGAAACGCTTTTCGCTTTCCCGCAACGCGTCCTCCGCTTGTTTGTGTTCGGTGATATCTATCATGATGTGCACAGCGCCCGCCACCGCCCCCGAGTCGTCGGTGAGCGGATCGATTGCGATACGGTACCAGCGCTCCTGTAATTTCGCGACCGTGGTCTCCCTTTGGCCGCTTGTCAGCGTCCGCTCGTGAAGCTCGCGGAAGACCGTCCATTCAGCGCCGTAGACCAGCTCATAAAAAGGCTTGCCGATAATATTATTGAACGGCTTTTGCAGAAACGAGGCCATGCTCCTGTTACACCGCATGATTTTTCCGTCCCGATCCAGCAGGGTGACGAGGTCGGTTATGGCGTCGAAGGTGAACCGCCATTCCCGGGCCGCGTTCACCACCTGTGCTTCCGCCTGTCTAAGCTTCTTCCGCTCCTCAACTTCCGCGAACGCGCGGTTGGCGGCGGGCCCGAGGCGAGCCAGCCGTTCCTTCAGGACATAGTCCGTGGCCCCGCTCAGGAGAGAATCGATCGCCCGCTCCTCTCCCAGGGTGCCGGTCACGATGATGAAGGGGAGGTCAGGGTAATTTTTTCGCACGACGGCAAGCGCGGAGAGCCCGTCGAACGTCGGAAGTCTGTAGTCCGCAAGTATCAGGTCTGGGGCAAAAGCTTCGAGCTCGCGGATGAACTCGTCTTTCGTCTTCACCCGGTGTGCAATAAACGCCACGCCGGCCTTCCGAAGCTCCCGCTCGGACAGTTCCGCATCAACCGGACTGTCTTCCAGCATCAGGATGCGACGCTCTTTGTTCATCTCTTCCTACCTCGGCGGCTTGTTTAAAAGCAGCCAATAGAGGCCCAGTTCGGAGACCGCTTTTATAAATTCCTCGAACTCTACGGGTTTGCTGACGTAACTGTTTACGCCCAACTGGTAACTCTCGATGATGTCACGATCTTCTTTTGAAGAGGTCAAGATCACCACGGGAATAAACTTCGTGCGGTCGTCGCTTTTGATCTTTTTCAGGACCTCCATGCCGTCCACTTTGGGGAGACGCAGGTCGAGCAGAATGAGCTTCGGCGGCTGATGGGTGTCCCTGTCCGCGTACGCTCCGGTCGCAAAAACGAAGTCAAGCGCCGCGGCGCCGTCTTTCACCCAGTGAAGCTTGTTCGAAAGGTTGTGCTCCTTGAGCGCCCGCATGGCAAGTTCCGCGTCATGCGGGTTGTCCTCCACGAGCAGCATTTCTATTACATTGTCGGTCATTGCCTGTTTTCTCCTTTCCAAGAGCAAAACAAATCAGTATCAAAACCTTTTAAAGATATCCACTTGACTCAACTACAGCAAACGCATTTGGAATTCTTACCTGTAGGGCAAGGCTTTAGCCTTGCTTAAAGCAACCCTGAAGGGTTGCCCTACGAAATATGAACAAACAATGCAGCAATAATTTGTGCGTTTGTATTAACCCGACAGCTTGAAACCATATCCCCGATAGAAACGCTCGGGGATGACAAAAAATATTAAAAAACTGTTATTCCCGAAGGCCCCTGCTTTAATCATACCGGGGCAAGCTTCATCGGGAATACGGTTTTCTGATCACACAAGTTTGTAGAACATAGTTGAGCCACGTGAATATCCCCAAAAGTTTTTAACCGCCTTCGCGGTAAATTTTTTCCTGTCACCTCTTTGGCAGTGCGAAATAGAACGTCGCGCCCTCATTCAGCGCGCCTTCGGCCCAGACGCGGCCATCGTGTTTTTCAACGATCCTTTTGACGATGGACAGGCCGATGCCCGTGCCCTCGAACTCATCCATGTCGTGCAGCCGCTGGAAAACGCCGAAAAGCTTGTGGCCATACTGCGCGTCGAACCCCACGCCGTTGTCTTTGACATAGTAAACGTTCTCCGCTCCGTCTTCGCGCCCGCCCATCTCAATACGGGCCTCCTCCCTTGTTCGGGTGAACTTGATTGCATTCGCAAGAAGATTGAAAATGACCTGCCGCATCATGGCCCTATCGCCGTAGGCCGGCGGAAGGCTCCCGACTTCGCATTGCGGTGTTTTGCCGGCCACGCCCGCATTGAGCTCTTCGCAGACCTTGCTCGCAAGCTCCTCCATGTTGATTTCGGACAGCTTCATCTCTGAGCGGCCCACGCGTGAAAAGGCAAGGAGGTCGTCGATGAGTTGTCCCATCCGCTGTGCATTGGTCCTGACTATATCCAGCAGCCGTTTCCCCTCGCTGTCCACGTTGCCGCCGTACTCCTTGAGCAGGATGCGCGAGAACCCGTCGATCGCCCGCAGCGGCGACCTGAGGTCGTGGGAAATGGAATAGCTGAAGCTCTCCAGTTCCTTGTTCGCGGTTGCCAGTTTATCGGCATAATGTTTTAAATCACGGGTCAGCTTCTGCGATTCGAAAAGGATTTCAGCCCAGCGGTACGCAAAAAAACCACCTAAAAAGAGCATGGACCCGGTAAGCGCAGCGAGCCAAAGCGTGATTTTTCTCACCGGGGCAAGGATGACTGCCACGGGTTTTTCCACAACCACGCCCCAGCCCCACGGCGTGACCGGGTGATATGCCGAGATTGCCGGTTCTTTTCCGAGGGAATCCAGAGTCCTTTCAACTCCGTCAAGCCCTTTTACTACTTTTTGGACAATAGGGACTTTTGAAAAATCTATGATTTTATCCACCGTGTAGCGCGGGTGATAGATAAGACTGCCTTTCTTGTCCACAACATATATGACACCCTTGCCGATATCCACGCCCAACAGAGCTTCTTGTATATAATCCGTAGTCGGCGACAAGACAAGTATGCCGAGAATGCCGTTGTCGCTGTCCTTGAACGGCAGGGATATCGTGAAGAGATAGCTGTGCGGCTGGGGGGCGGCGGAGAGAAAGAACTCCGACACATAAGGCGTCCAGTTTTTTGATACGCCTTTATACCAGTCCCTGTGCGCGAAGTTTTTTCCTATGAGGTTGGCGATTTTCGGATATACAGCCATCACCGTGCCTTCTTTTGACACAATAGTTGCTCTTTCCAGCGTGTGCGTAGAATCCACAAGAGTTCTCAGATGCCTGGCCATCTCGTTTTTATCACCACGATTTATTGCGGTCAAAAGGGATGGTCTTGTGACAAATAACCTTCCCAGGCTTATCTCATGACCTAAGCTTACTTCAAGGTGACGGGACGAGGTCTTCGCAAACCATTGGGTTTCTTTTATGATTCTCTCTTCAAGGGCGGCGGTAATCTGAAAATGCATAATGAGGGCAAGGCCGAGCAGCGGTAGCGCGGTTATAAATATCCCGGAAACGATGATCCGCCATCTTCTCTGTAAGATCCATTCCTTCACGGCAGCCCCTGTCATCCTTTACCCAGCAGTTTCTCTATCCTCATTGGAAGTTCCATCGTATTCACGGGTTTTGAAATATAATCGTCCGCCCCCGCGCTCTGGATTCTCTCCTTGTCTCCTACCATGGCAAAGGAGGTTATTGCGATGATCTTTATGTGCATTGTTCCCGGATCGTTTTTCAGGACCTTTATGGCGGTAAATCCGTCCATGACCGGCATCTGCATGTCCATGAATATCAGGTCGGGCTTATATTCCCGCGCCAGGTTAATGCCTTCTTCTCCGTTTGCCGCCTCCTGGACGTCATAACCGTAATATTTCAGGACATCCTCGATTAAGCGGCGGTTTTTGTCATTGTCTTCGACAATAAGAATTTTTCTGTTCATATTGTAATTCCTGAATTACAATAAGGCGATTCTGCGCGGCCGTTTTCCCGGGGCATAAAACGCCTACTATAAATTATACCCAAGCCCGGAGGAGTTGCTAATCGGGGATTCCCTGGTTTTATATTTCGATTTCCCTGATGGCCGTTTTAGTATCCGAATCAGGAACCGACTCTTCAGTTCAACATTTTTTCGTTTTGAAAATATTCGTCAACCTTCCTCAAGAGCGTCTAAGCGCCTATCGTGTCACAGTGTTTGTCGCATCAATTTTTGCATCTCGCGGGTAAAAAATAGTATAATCCCTCATGTCACGCAAACTCAAAGAAAAGGCCGATGCGTTGCTCGCGGCGGAACGCGGAACGATCTTCAAAGCCCGGGGCGCGGAGGTGGAGGTCGCGCTCGCGTACCCGAACACCTACCACGTGGGCATGTCGAACCTCGGCGTGCACCGGATCTACTCCCTTCTGAACGCCCGCCCCGACACCGCGTGCGAGCGGGTCTTTCTTCCGGACAGCGAAGATATCGAAGAATATCGCAGGACCGGCACGGGCCTGTTTACGCTCGAGAGCAAGCGGCCGGTGAAGGAGTTCGATATTCTGGCCTTCTCGGTTTCCTTTGAGCAGGACTATCTGAACATCGTCGAGATGCTTCGCCTCTCCGGCATTCCCGTTGACAAGAAAGAAAGAACTCCGGACGACCCCCTCGTGATATTCGGCGGCGCCTGCTCCTTCTTCAACCCGGAGCCGCTCTCCGACTTCTTCGACGCCGTTATCATCGGCGAAGGCGAAGAGGTCGCGGAAGAATTTATCGACGCCTATCTGAAAAACCGAGAAAAGGGCCGCCTGGAGCTGCTCAGGTCTTTGAGCGGGGTCCCGGGGATCTACGTGCCGGAATTTTACGACGTTCTCTATAATGAAGACGGCACGATCAAAGACCGGAAAAAACTCGATCCTTCCGCCCCTGACCGGATCGTGAAGCGCATGTTCAGTGGTTTCAACCGCGCGCCGGCCGCGACGGCGATCCTCACTCCGGACACGGAGTTCAGCGACAGGTATCTTTCTGAGATCACGCGCGGCTGCGGCAGGCACTGCAGGTTCTGTATGGCCGGATACATTTACCTGCCGCCCCGGAACCTCGGAATAGAAAAAGCAAAGGAGCAGGCGGAAAAGGCGGACGACCTTTGCGGAAAGATCGGGCTGGTTGGGGCGGCTTTGTCCGATTATCCCGGCATCGGGGAGCTGTGCGCCGCGATAGAAGGCAGCGTGTCGGTCTCGTCGCTCCGCGCCGATTCGGTGAGCGGCGAGCTGATCGCCCGTCTCGCGCGGAGCGGGCACAAGACCATCTCGCTCGCGCCCGAGGCGGGCTCCGAGCGGCTCAGGAAGGTGATCAACAAGGGCGTGACCGAGGACGACATCCTGCGCGCGGCTGATATGATATTCGGTTCAGGCATACCGAACCTTAAGCTCTACTTCATCATCGGTCTTCCGACGGAGACGCAGGAGGACGTGGATGCGATCACCACTCTTGCTTTGAAAGTGCACGACGTCCAGCTCAAACACGCGCGGGCCGCGGGCAGGATCGGCAGGATAACGCTCTCCGTGAATTCCTTTGTGCCCAAGCCGTTCACGCCGTTCCAATGGGAACCCATGGAAGACGTTCCGAGCCTGAACAGGAAACTGCGCTCTCTGGAAAAAGCGGTGCAGAAGATCGGGAATATGAACATCATTCATGACCTTCCAAAGTGGGAATATGTTCAGGCGTTGCTTTCGCGCGGAGATCGGAGAATCGGAAAGCTCCTTCAGGCCGCCCAGGAGCGGGGAGGCGACTGGAAAAAGGCCGCGAGAGATACGGGCATGGACATGGATTTTTATGTGCTTCGGCGGAGGGAATTCAATGAGCTCTTGCCCTGGGATTTTATTGACATCGGCGTCCGAAAAGAATATCTTAAGAACGAATACGGGCGTTCGCTCGAAGGAAAATACACGCCGCCGTGCAACGTGGGGTCGTGCAAGACGTGCGGGGTGTGTGGGTAAGGCAAGCGCCACATGATGAATAAATCTCCATCACCAAGCGTAACGCAGCGAACAGTTATCACCATCCCCGCGCTGGATACCATGACCGGATTCAATCATGCCTTTACGACGCGAACAAACGGTCTTGGCGGGCGAAAGAACGGGACGAAGATGCCCGATGATTGGAAGGCTGTTGCGGAAGCCTTCGGCATCAACCTGGACCGGGTCGTCACCGTGAACCAGGTGCATGGCGACACTATCGTATTAGTTGATGATGAGAACTATCGGGCACTGAAAACGGTCCAAGCCGACGCCATGATCACAAATGCGCAGGGAATTGCGATAGGCGTCGAGACCGCCGACTGCGTTCCCATTCTGCTGTTCGATCCAGGAAAACCCGCGATTGCTGCGGTCCATGCGGGCTGGCGCAGCACGGTAAAGAGGATCGTGCAGAAGACCCTGAAGAGAATGCAGGACGAATTCGGCTCGGACCCTTCCCGGATGATCGCGGCCATAGGGCCCGCTATCGGACCGGAGTGCTACGAAGTGGACGAGCCGGTGATGGGGCCGATGCGCGAGGCGTTCCCGTTCTGGAAGGACGTGTCGTCAGAACGCGGGCCCGGCAAGTGGGGCCTGGACCTGGTAAAGGCAAACAAGAGGGAACTGGCGCAGGCCGGCCTTGCCGAGAAAAACATTCACGCGCTCGGACTGTGTACCTCGTGCAGAAAAGACCTGTTCTATTCCTTCAGGGCCGAAGGAAGGACCGGCAGGATGCTGTCGGTGATCATGATAAAACCGTGAGGTAAATTTGGACCGAGCCGACCATGTCGGCGTAACTCTGAACGGCAACACGGTTGCCTTGGTCCATATAATCCATGCCGATAGCGGAAAATATTAAGGCAATCGAGGCGAGGATCGCCGCTGCCACGGCGAGGGCGGGGCGCAAGCCGTCGTCGGTGAAGCTCGTTGTCGTGACCAAGAACGTCGATCCTGAAAAGATACAAGAAGCAGCGGCCGCAGGAGCGACCATCCTCGGCGAGAACCGGGTGCAGGAAGCGCGGGGCAAGATCGAAAAGCTCGGGAGCATCGCGAGCTGGCACTTGATCGGCACTCTTCAATCAAACAAGGCAAAATACGCGGTCAAGCTTTTTGACCTG
>JBGOTO010000029.1:0-23559 GCA_041476485.1 Nitrospirota bacterium | reverse complement strand
GAGCGACCGTCGGCATGGGAGAAAACGTATGACCGATCCTCTCTTTCAACCCATCACCATCAACGGCCTTCAAGTGAAAAACCGCATCTTCATGCCGGCCATGCATTTAAACATGGCGCGCAATTACGCGGTAACCGATCGATTGACGGCGTTTTACGCGGAACGGGCGCGGGGAGGCGCCGGGTTGATCACGGTGGGCTACGCCACGGTGGACGAGTTCTCCGGCAACCCGGGGAATATCGGCGCTCATCGGGACGAGTTCGTCCCAGGCCTGGCCCGCCTGGCAACGGCCATCAGGGACAACGGCGCCCGGTCTTCCGTACAGTTGAACCACGCGGGCCGCTATAACCATTCCCTGTTTCTCGGCGGCAAAAAGCCGGTCGCCCCGTCTGCCGTGGCCTCCCGCCTTACCAAGGAAACGCCGCGCGAGCTGACCATTGATGAGATCAACGGGACCATCGCGCGTTTCGCCCAGGCCGCAGCGCGCGTTAAAGTGGCGGGCTTCGACGCCGTTGAAGTCCTCTCCGGCACCGGCTACCTGATCAGTGAATTTCTCTCGCCGCTTACCAATAAGCGTACGGACGAATACGGCGGTCCCTTCGAGAACCGGATGCGCTTCGGTCTTGAGGTGGTCAGGGCGGTCAGGGCCTCCGTCGGCCCCGATTTTCCGCTCCTGGTAAGGCTGAACGGCAACGAGTTCATGAAGGGGGGGACGAGCCTGACAGAGCTGCGGGAGTATGCCGTCTGCCTGACGAAAGAGGGGGTGGACGCTCTCTGCGTCAATGTCGGCTGGCACGAGGCCCAGGTCCCGCAGATTGTCACCAAAGTGCCGCGCGGCGTCTTTGCCTACCTGGCGCGGGGGATCAAGGAACGGGTGACCGTGCCGGTCATTGCCAGCCACCGGATCAACGATCCGGTCACGGCCCGGGAGCTGCTCGCCGACGGGGTGTGCGACATGGTGGCCATTGGACGGGCCCTCATCGCCGATCCTCTGTTTCCGGAGAAAGCAAGGAGCGGCAGAGAGCGGGACATCGTCCACTGCGTGGCCTGCGGCCAGGGTTGCTTCGACAATCTTTTCAAGATGAAGTCGGTCGAGTGCCTCTGCAATCCCCGGGCGGGGCATGAGCAGGAGCGGGTGATCGGGAAGACCGACAAGCCGCTGAAGGTCATGGTGGTGGGCGGCGGGGCCGCGGGGATGACCGCGGCCATCACAGCGGCAGAACGGGGTCACCGGGTGACCCTTTTTGAACGGAGCAACGCGGTCGGCGGCCAACTTTACCTTGCCGGTGCGGCGCCGGGACGTGCGGAGTTCCTCGGGCTGGCGAACGATCTTACGCGGCAGCTTGACCTGCATTGCGTCGAGGTGGTCCTCAACCGGGAGGTCGATGCGGCGCTTTTGGACGAAGTAAAACCGGATGCCGTGGTGCTCGCCACGGGAGGGAAAGCCATTACCCCTCCCATTCCGGGCGCAGAACTTCCCCACGTGGTGCAGGCCTGGGACGTGCTGGCGGGCAAGGTCCCTACCGGGAGGCGAGTGGTGGTCATCGGGGGCGGGGCAGTGGGCGTTGAGACAGCGCTCTTCCTGGCGGAAAAAGGGACCCTCTCCGGAGAGGCGCTGAAATTCCTCCTTATTCACGGCGCGGCAACTCCCGAGGAACTCTATGGGCTCGCGGTACGGGGGTCAAAGGAGATCACGATGATCGAGATGCTCGACGATATCGGCAAGAACTTCGGGAAGACGACCCGCTGGGGAATGCTCCAGGACGTGGAGCGGTTCGGCGTCAAAACGAAAACGGCCGCCCGCGCTCTCGAGATAACCGCCGAAAAAGTGCGGATAGAAAACGCGGAAGGGGTCGAGGAAATCCCCGCCGATACCGTGGTTCTCGCCGTGGGGACAAAAGCGTACAATCCTCTTCAGGAAATTGTGGCAAAAAAGGGGATCCCATTCCAGGTCGCCGGAGACGCAGTCGCGGCGGCCATGGTTTTCGACGCGGTCCATCAGGGGTTCGCCGCCGGGGCGGAGATCGGCTAAAGAGACAGTCTTCAAAGAAATACTAATTCTGCCTGTGAGGTGACTACTATGAAAAGAATGCTTCTCGTCGCGGCGCTCCTTCTCCTTTCCAGCAATGGTTTCGCCTTGGAAGTGGCCGGGGTGTCGGTGGAACCGACCATCACCCTCAACAACCAGTCCTTGAAGTTGAACGGCACCGGGATACGGAAAAAATTTTTCATCAAAGTATACATCGGTTCACTTTATGCCATAAAGCACCTTTCCAGCCCGAACGAGGTGCTGAACGACACCGGTGACAAATTAATCCGGATGAACTTTCTCCACAGCAAGGTTGGTAAAGAGAAAATCACCGAGGCATTTGCCGAAGGGTTTGCCAGGAACGCCCCGGATGTTTCCGCATCCGGAGAAGGGAAAAAGTTTCTCGCCTTCTTCACCGATGATTTTGTCAGGGGGGACACGGTCGATTTGCAACTGGGCGCTGATGGGACAGTCGTAGCAAAGCACAACGGTAAAGTCCTGGGTTCCATGAAATCGAACAATCTGGCGCACGGCATACTCGCCATCTATTTCGGCGAGAGGCCTGCTGATGAGGGATTGAAGAAGGGGATGCTGGGTATTCAGCAATAAGGAGCGGACCATGGCGAAACGATTTTCTACTTCGATCGAGCTGAGGTTTGCCGATCTCGATCTCTACGGCCACGTGAACAATGTGGCCTATTTCACCCTCCTGGAAACGGCCCGGGTGAAGCTGTTCAGCACGGTTTTCCAGGAGTTGACCGACCAGGGGATACTCCTTGTGGTGGGGAGGGCCGAGTGCGATTATAGAAGCCCTATCCTCTTGCATGATCAAGTCATGGTCTCGACTTGGGTGTCCCGTGTCGGCAATTCGAGCTTTGACCTTGACTACGAGATTCATGATAACGCGAACAAAATGTTTGCCACTGCCAAGACGACGTTGATCTGTTTTGACAAGGGAAAAAAGGCGCCGATTGGCGTACCCGAGCGCTTAAAAGAAATGCTTTAGACGCTGTTTAAAAAAATACGGGAAAGGCAGCACCCATGAAACCTGCGGGAACAACGGAGTATATACAAACCGATTTTCAGGATGGAATTCTCACCCTGCGATTCAACAGGCCGGAAAAGAAAAATGCTCTGACTCTCGCCATGTATGTTGCTTTGGTCGAAGCGCTCAAGTGGGCGAATGAGAAAGACGCGGTCCGCGTGGTCCTGCTGACCGGTGGCGACGGGTGTTTCACCAGCGGCAACGACCTCGTAGATTTTATGCATTCCCCGCCGCTCGGCAATGCAAGTCCGGTCATGCAGTTCCTTATCGCGATCAGTCAGGCGAAGAAACCGATCGTTGCAGCGGTGAGCGGCGCGGCGGTCGGCGTCGGGGCCACCATGCTTCTCCACTGCGACCTGGTCTACGCCGGGGCAAGCGCGCTCTTCCAGATGCCGTTCGTAAACCTGGGTCTCTGTCCCGAGGCGGGTTCGACCCTTCTTCTCCCCCGGATGATGGGGCACCAGCGGGCCGCAGAACTGCTCCTTTTGGGTGAACCATTCAGCGCCGAAACGGCCCGCGAGGTCGGCATTGTCAGTGTTGTCTGCAACGACGGGGAACTTCTTGAGACGGCCCAGAGAAAAGCGCGCCAATTGGCTGCGCAGCCTGCCGCTGCCGTGCGGGTTGCCAAGGCCCTGATGAAACAAGACTATGCTTTCCCCCTCCGGGAAGCTATTCGGGAGGAGGGGGCGCTCTTCATGGAACGGCTCAAGTCTCCGGAAGCGACAGAGGGTATCAGCGCGTTCCTGGAGCGACGAAGGCCGGATTTCTCACAATTCAGTTAGAAGACGCGGAAAGAGCGAGAAAGGACGACCAATGGGCCATCATCTAAGTTCGAAAAGCAGCCTGGTCCCGCTCATAGACCGGCTGAACAAATATCCCATCGGCTTGGTTGATAGTGAAAAGCTGCGGGAGATCCTCTCGCTTCTCTTTTCCGAGCAGGAGGCGTACGTCGCATCCCGGTTCCCTCTGGAAGAGACGACCCTTCTCGAACTCGCGCGACTGACGAAGATACCGGAGGAGGATCTCCTCTCGGTCCTCGATCGTATGGCGGACAAGGGGCTCGTCATGGACCTCCCCTACGGAGGGACTACCTATTACCTCCTGATGCCCGGTCTGATCGGCTTCTTTGAATTTACTTTCATGAAGCGGCGCGTTGACCTTCCGGTGGAAAAGATCGCCCGGCTCATGAGCGAGTACCTTGCGGAGAGCCAGGCGGGGGAGTTTTTTGGAAGCAAAACTCCGCTCACCCGCGCTCTGGCGTACGAAGAACATATTCCGGTGACCTCCGAAATCACCACCTATGAAAAGGCGCGGGAAATCATCAAGCAGGCCGGTTTCGGCGCGGTCGGGATCTGCTACTGCCGCCATAAGAAGGAGCACCTGGGCGAGAAGTGCCGGAAGGGGGCGCCGGTGGAAGGGATTTGCATCTCCCTGGGGAGCGCCGCCAGATTCATGGCCCGGCGGGGGTTCGCAAAAGAAAAGAGTACCGAGGAACTGCTCGCCGTGCTCGACCGCGCCAGGTCTCTCCATCTCACCCACATCACCGACAATATCCGCCACAAACCCTCCTTTATCTGTAACTGCTGTCGATGCTGCTGTGAGCTCCTTGCCGGGGTGCAGATGGGATACCACAGCGGCATTGCGAAAACAGGGTATTCTGCGGTAATCGATGGAAGCAAATGCGATTACTGCGGCGCCTGTTTTGCCACGTGCAACGTGAAGGCGATCGGGATGGCGAAGGGGGAGAAGCATGCCGGAGGTGGCAGGCGCTTTGCGGCGGTCAGCGAAGAACTTTGCCTCGGCTGCGCAGCCTGTATAGCCGCTTGTAAAAAAGGGGCGCTTACCCTTGTTCCCAGCCGGAACCGCCCGATCCCGCCGTTCAAGAAAAAGGACCTCTTTGTACGTATCCTGAAAGAGAAGAAGAGGCTTTTGCCGTACCTCACGAGCGGTCTAAAAAAGGGGTTGCGTGGCTTCCTGCGAGGGAAGGGACTCACAAAGATACGGGTGATCAAGGAGTAACAGATTTCCTTGCTGAACTCGCATCGTCAAAGCGAGACGATCCTTACGAAGCAGGACGATAGAGTCCGCATAATCCGTTGGCCTGGCCGACTTCATGGAGCGGTGTGTGATTGTGCGTGACGGCAAACTTGAGCGATTCGGGTGCTACTCGTGAAGATCGTAATACCCGAAGAGGCGCTGTTTATAAGCGCCGATTTCTTTCTCGAGGGACGTTAGTTGGGCGACGCGCTTTCTTATGGCTTCCAGGTGGGAATTGAGCAGTTCGATAAGGCGCGGCATGATCTTTTCGGGGAGCTTTTCCTTGCTGTATATGTCGGCCAGTTCCTTCATCTCCTGCAGGGAGAGCCCGAGCGCCTTCAGTTTGAGTACGAATTTGAACCGCGTGATGTCGGATTTTTCGTAAACCCGGATGCCTCCCACGGTCCGCTTCGGCGGTTCCACCAGCCCCATCTGCTCATAAAGACGGATAGTTCTGGTGGTAAGGTTCAAAGCCTTAGCCAACTCGCTAATTTGCATGAATTCTTCGGAACTGAGTTTCATACTTTACCTCAACGTTAACGTCTGTTTTTAACACTTTTGAAAAAAAATGTAAAGAAAAAAATTCTTTCCCAACTATAATAAAAAATCATAGTATTTTCTTAACTCATTCACCGGAATGTAGTATGATTGTGATTACTCAGGTCAGCTACTTCGCTTTGCGCAAGGCGCGCCGGAGAATTAAGGGAATTTCGAAGTTGACCACAAGCCCCACCTTGCTTGATGTTCGTGCATCGCTCGCCGCGCGCTTTATTGCGCCTGCGCTCCGCAGTAGACCTGAGTAGTTACATATGATTAATAATTCCAGGAAAAACACAAAATAATCAGTCAGATCCAAAAATCCAGAAAGAACAAATACCGCAATTTTCTACTTGACATTAACGTTAAGAAGAAGTATGATTTGACCATGTTTTTACTCTCTTAAGGAGTGTTTGTATGGAAGCTACGCGGGAAATATACTGGAACGTCGGGCATGGGGTCGTATGGCCCATGTATCTTTTCTCTTTCATTGCCATGGCTGTATGCGCATACGGTTTTTACCAACGCCTCGCCGTATACCGGCAGGGCAAACGGTTAGTCCGGCTGGACCGGTTGACGAAGCGCATAACCCTCTTTATCACAAATATGCTGGCACAGACGCGCGTGCTCCGGGTGCTTGCCCCCGGCTTTCTCCATGCCCTCTTTTTCTGGGGCTTCGGTCTCCTCTTCATCGGCACGCTGCTCGTCATGGCCCAGGCCGACTTTACCGACCCATTCCTCGGCGTGGTCTTCCTCAAGGGTACTTTCTATAAACTTTTTTCTCTCGTCCTCGACGTTGCAGGGCTTGTTGGGCTGATTATGCTCGGCGGCCTCCTGGTGCGGCGCTTCTTCGTGAAGCCGGAGGGTCTGGAAACGATCCGAGATGATTACGTGGTCCATGCGCTTCTCTTTGCCATCCTGTCGACCGGGTTCGTAGTGGAAGGTGTCCGGATGGCCGCTACCGAGCTGCGGAATAATCCCGGCCTGGCGCTCTTTTCTCCCGTCGGTATGCTCGTCGGGAAACTTTTTGTCAACATGACGCCGGATGGCCTTTCTCTCACCCATAAAGCGCTCTGGTGGGCCCACTTCTTCCTTGCAATGGGGTTCATTGCGGTAATTCCATTTACCAAACTGCGCCACATCTTCACCACGTCCGCCAACTATCTCTTTACCGACCTGGCGCCCAAGGGGACGATTGCCACCATCAACCTGGAAGATGAAGGGGCCGCGCAGTTCGGTGCAGCAAAGGTAGCCGATCTCACCTGGAAAGATATCTTCGATGCAGACGCCTGCACCAGTTGCAAGCGTTGCCAGGACCGCTGCCCGGCCTATGCGACCGGCAAGCCTCTTTCGCCCATGAAAGTCGTGAAGCAGATCGGCGACGTGGCGTTCACGAACCCGCAGGCCGGCCTGGTCGAGACGGTGACGGAGGATGTCCTCTGGGCCTGCACCACCTGCCGCGCCTGCCAGGAGATCTGCCCGGCGAATATCGAACATGTCAACAAGATCCTCGAAATGCGCCGCAATCTTTCTCTCATGGAGGGGTCTTTCGCCGGCGACGAGGTACGGACCGCGACGTCCAATGTGGAGGTGAACGGCAACCCCTTCGGCCTCGCGTTCGCGGCCCGCGGCGAATGGGCAGACGGGCTCGACGTCAAGGTGATGGAACAAGACAGCGACGTGGACATCCTCTACTTCGTCGGGTGTTATGCCTCGTTCGACAAACGGAACCGGGAGATCGCGCGGAGCTTCATCAAGATCTGCAATGCCGCCGGGGTCAGGGTCGGCATCCTCGGCAAGGAGGAGAAGTGCTGCGGCGAACCGGTTCGGAAACTCGGGAACGAGTACCTCTACCAGATGATGGCGGCGGAGAACATAGAACGGATAAAAGGGTACGGGGTCAAGAAGATTGTCACGACCTGTCCCCACTGCTTCAACACGCTGGGACGGGATTATAAAGACCTGGGGTTGGAGCTCGAGGTCGAGCACTACAGCACTTTTGTCCACGGTCTGATCAACGGGAAGAAGCTCCCGCTCAAGCCGGAACCGTTTGATTTCACCTATCACGATTCCTGTTATATTGGCCGGTACATGGACATCTTCGACGAGCCGCGGGCCGCGCTCTCGGCTGCGGGCGGCAGGTTGACGGAAATGGAGAAATCAGGCTCCGAGAGCTTCTGCTGCGGCGCCGGCGGCGGTAGGATCGTGGCGGAGGAAAAGATCGGGACGAGGATCAATGTGGAGCGGGTAAAGATGGCGGAGGCAACGGGCGCCCCGCTCCTCGTTTCCAACTGCCCCTTCTGTCTCACCATGTTCGAAGACGGAATCAAGACCGGAGAATGCGAAGGGAAGCTGAAGGCGCTCGATCTGGCCGAGATTATCGCCGCAAGAATAGCAACAAGTTAAATTCTTTACAAAATGAAAACAAAATTTAGCCACGAAGGCACTAAGACACAAAGAAAATCTTAAGAACGGGTGAGTTAAATGAGTTAATGGCCTCTATGAATTCCTTCGTGCCTTCGAGTCTTCGTGGCATACTTTGGTTCTGAATTAGGAGGATAAGATGAAGATACTGGTTTGCATCAAACAGGTGCCGGACATGGAATCGAGGTTCAAGGTCAACGGTAGCGGGGTCTGGTACGAGGAGACGGACCTCGCCTTCCGGATGAACGAGTACGACGAGTACGCGGTAGAGCAGGCGGTGCAGCTCAAGGAGCAGTCTGGGAACACTCCCGACGTGACGGTGCTGTCCATCGGCCCCGGCCGGGTCGTCGAAGTCCTCAAGAAAGCCCTGGCCATGGGGTGCGACCGCGCGGTCCATATCCAGGACGACGAGTACTACCTAAAGGACTCCTGGCAGGTCGCCTCGATCATCTCCGCCTACGCGAAAGACAAGAACTTCGATATGGTTTTCACCGGGATGCAGTCCCAGGACCGGGGCTCGGCCCAGGTAGGGGCCACCGTAGCGGAGATACTCGGTTTTTCCTGCGCCACCACTCTGGTAAGTTTCGCCTATGGCGACAACGTCATTACCGCCAAGCGTGAGCTGGAGGGGGGGTTAAAGTCCGTTATCAAACTTCGTCTGCCGGCAGTGGTCACGTGTCAGCTCGGCCTCAACACGCCGCGCTATCCCACTCTTCCCAATATTATGAAGGCGAAGAAGAAAGAGATGCTCTCCCATCCTGTCGCGGATTTTCTTAAGGAAGGGGCGCACTCCGTCACCGAGAAATTTTACCCTCCGGCGAAGAAGGGCGGAGGGATTCTCCTCGAAGGGGATGTGAACGATATGGCTGACCGGCTCGTCGGAATTCTGAAAGAAAAAACCGCGGTTGTGAGATAGGAGGCGGACATGAAAGCATTACTCGTTTGCGAATACCGGGAAGGGAAACTGCTTGACTCGAGCTATGAACTGCTGGCCTTTGCCGACAAACTGGGGGCCGAAAAATCGATGGTCCTGATCGGCAGTGAAGCCGCGGGGCCGCGATTTGGCGGCAAGGTATACCTGGCGGACGTTGCAAAATACGGGGAGTACAACCCCGACGTCCATAAAAAGATCGTGCTGGAGGCTGCGCAGCGCGAAAATGCCGACTGCATCGTTTTTCTTCACTCCTCCTATGGCTGGGACCTGGCCCCTCGCGTGGCTGCTGCTTTGAAGGCAGCCCAGGTTTCCGAAGTGGTATCCGTGGTGGACGGCAAGTTCGAGACGACCTGCTGCAACGGCAAGATGCGCAGAATGGTTTCCCCGAAAACGGCGAAGACGGTCGTGACTATCCAAACAGGGGCTTTCAGCTTTATGGGAGATCCCCAGGGAACACCGCACCTGGAAAAGCTTGATCTACCGGACACCGCTTCCTCTCTTGAGTTTGTGGGCTACGAGGCCGCGGAAGCGAAAGATGTGGACCTGACCAAGGCCGAGGTGATCGTCAGCGCGGGCCGGGGAATCGGCAAGAAGGACAACGTGCAGACCATCGCCGCCCTGGCCAAGGCGCTCGGCGGCGAGCTGGGCGCGAGCAGGCCGGTCGTCGATGCGGGGTGGGTCGACCACAGCCACCAGGTCGGGACCACCGGGCAGACCGTTTCTCCGAAGCTCTACGTGGCGTGCGGCATCTCCGGGGCGATCCAGCACCTGGCGGGAATGAAGAAGTCGGACTTCGTGGTGGCGATCAACAAGGACAAAGACGCCCCCATCGGCGAAGTGGCGGACGTCCTGGTGGTCGCCGACGTCATGCAGTTCGTCCCCGCTCTCACGGCAAGACTGCAAAAGTAAAGTGATTGCATAAAAAGGGCCGCCGCTTTCCAAAGCGGCGGCCCTTTTCTATTTTCGGCCATAACAAAACACTCAATTGCTTGTTTCCCAATTCCCGGATTTTCTCCCAGCTACCAGGATACAACAATATTCATCAATATCGTTATCGTTACCGAATCGTTACCGAGACCGGCGTTTGTCTCTGCACAGACGTTCCAAATTATTATAATTATAACGGGATAAAAATTTCCCCCCCGCCCTCCCCAAAGGGGAGAGGGCGAGAGGTGAGGGGTGAGGGGGAGGAGTGTTAGAATTTATACCCGACCATCAGTGAGGCCACGTGGGCATCGGATTTGTACGTGCCGTTCAGAGCATTTGGGGTTGTTGTACCATCGTCTGCCGTGCTGTCGGCGATATGCCTGGTATTAAAATGTACATATAAATATGCAGCATCAACAGTAAGATTTCCGACGGCATATCCTGCCCCGACAGAAACGCCTTGCCTGTCGGAATCAGGGACCCTTGTTTCGAAGTGCGCATCCGGGACCGGGGTCTTGTCATACTGATATCCGGCGCGCAGCTTCCATTCGTCGCTCAGCTTGTACTGGCCGCCGATGCGAATGTTCCAGACGTCTTTCCACTGTTTTTCCTGCGTTATCGTATTGCTGCCAGTAAAAAGAAAAGTGTTGGATTTTAGAACCAGCCTGTCGTAAGTAGACCACCATGTGTAACCGAAGTCCGCGTTCAGTGTGAGCTTGTCCGTTGCCTTGTAAGAAGCGCCCAGTTGCAGGAGATCGGGCAGGGTAACTTCCGTAGTAGCGCTATTTGGTGTCCCGCCCCCAGGTATACCGCCGACGGTGTAAATTGCTGAACCGTCAACCTTTATCTGTATCTCACTGCGGTAGGAAAGCCCTAAATTAAGCTTATCGGTAGCTTTATAAAAGACCGCCGCATTTCCGCCCCATCCGGTCCCGTCGCCGGTAAGTGTAAGCTCCTGACCGGTGAACAATTCATTTCTCAATGTTGCGTCCAACTTCACGTAGGCAATTCCTACTGCCACCGAGAGCTTATCATTTAGCTTGTAAGCAATATTGGGGTTGAATTCAGTTGTTTTAATCGAGGAAAATGTGGCCACCTGTTTTGTGGCGCTGCCGGTGTTGCTCCAGCTTGTTGAAAGGCCGAAAGGATTGTTGATGCCGAAACCGAGCGAGATATTGTCGTTCAGTTTGTGCGTGGCGTAAAGAAACAGAGGATAATGAAAACCACGTTCACCGACATCGGTGGTCCCGCCCACGTTTTCGTGGGTGAAGGTAGGATAGATGGCGACAAAGCCGCCCGCTACTCTGGTCCCGTCGAGCTGGGTCAGGGCCGCGGGGTTATACCACACGGCCGAGGCGTCGTCGGCCTGTCCGGTAAACGCGCTGGACATGCCCATGGCGGACGCGCTCTGCTCGGGCAGTGCGAACCCTGCTGCAAAAACCGTTGATACAGACATCAGAAGACTGACCGCAGATAAGGTCAAAAGGCACAAAAGCTTTTTCATTTTTATTCCTCCTTAAAAAGGGATATTTGAGCCGAGTATACATATCCTTAACGTACATGTCAAGTAAAAAATTATGTCATTGCTGTTTTTTATTTTATACAAGGTATGTGAAGTAATCTTAATAAATTCAATTGATTAAGGCAATTTTATGCAATTGCTCTTCTGCTGAACCAGCATTACAAAAATATATTACTACCTATGCTACCATAAATTTATTGTCCCAGCAGGAACATTTTCATAAAGAAAAAGTCCATCTGGAAGTAGCCTGTTTTCAGCCTTTCGAGCGTCAATGCGAAACTCCCGCGCGTGATCACAAGAGGCGGCAAGACCGCTTGAAAAACCAAGGACGTACTTCCCACAGTACCGGCAGAGAACCACGTATACACCCGGCTTCTCGGTCTCTGGAATGAGCTGAACCTCTGCCGCGAGGAGGCACAAGGAGGGCCGCGAAGGCATCCGGCAGGCTACCTTCGGCTAAGTGGCTAAGTTAAGTACGGCAGAGCCCCCCCCGTTCCCCTTGAACAGCTAAATAAGAATAACGATGAGCAGCACCAGAAGCAAAATAAGGATGAGCTCGTTCGTGCCGAGGCGGCCGCCTGCCTGGAGCGATTCGATGCTTGCGGCAAGCTGGTGGAGCTGTCCGTCCGAAAGGCTGTTCACTTTGGCTTGGGCCGCCTCAGGGGAAAGACCCAAATCAGTAAGGCGTTGCTGAATCGTCTTGGATTCCAGCGTTTTCTGTATCCTGGCGAGATCGGCCGCCCGGTCAAAAAGCGGGGCCGCCTGGTTCTCGGGCGCGGTAGGCAGAAACATTGCCTCGGAAGTGCCCGCGAGAGCGGAAACGGCGATCAGTACGGCGACGAGGTACATTGAAAGCTGTTTTGCATAAAACATGGTGAGCAAACGTTTCATCAAAATTCCCTCCTCTTTATAGGATGTACCACAAATTTGCTTTAATTATATCATACGGCCGGTCGGACAGGTCCCGTATTTTACCCATAAAAGTAATCTTTCATTTCCTGCCTTGACATCCTCATCCCCCGTGCTATCATGCTGCAATTATGCAGAGACTTAGTCATGCATTCTTTCAACGGGAAGCGAAAAAACTCGCCCAAGACCTGATCGGCGCGGTTCTCGTGCGGCGCTCGGATTTTTCCCGGTCAAGAAGAAAAAAAGAACGAAGGAGAAAGGAATTGTAACTACTCAGGTCAACCACTTCGCTTCGTCGCAGGGCGCGCCAAGTTGCTTCGCGTCGGTTATACTGCACGCGCACGATTCCCACAACGCTTTCGCTTCGCGCGCGTTGTCCTGGTTGGCGTGTCATTTGTTCGTGGCATTGCGGCGCGCTTTCTGCTCCCGTGCTCAGCGGTTGACCGGCTGAATAGTTACAAAAAATTTCAAATGAAAAAGATAGATGAGTATGCTCTTCCACGAAACACCGTATATGGGGTCTGCGTTTTTATGGGAATTCTCGCCGGCGTGGCGAACTCATTTCTCGCTATCGATTTCAGCCCGAGACCCTCGCTCTACGGATGGCTTTTGGCAGCAATCATCATCGTCGTTGCCCTGCATGAGGGCGTTCACGGCGCGGCGGCCGCCCTTCTCGGGCATAAACCCTTGTTCGGTCTCAAGCCGCCCCTCGTCTACATTACTTTTGCAGACAAGATCCCGCGCGGTCATTTCATCCTGGTGGCCCTGGCGCCGCTCGTGGTTTTAGACCTGCTGTTCGCGCTTTTGTACGTTCAAGGCGCGCTCAAGCTTTTTTCCGACTTGAGCTTCATCATCAATACGATCGGCGCCGTCGGCGACGTGTGGATTGTGCTCAAGCTGCTGGGAGCGCCGAAGGGGGCGTTGATCCAGGACACGAAAACCGGCATCGAAGTTTGGATGGATGATAAACGATAAAATATCACGTAAACGGGGTGATTGGATTGAAGCAAGACCGAATCGTTTTATTGACAGCGTCGAATATCTGGGTTAATATAATGAACGAATTCGAGCGATTTGCATCGACCTCGATGCATGGGATAATGCCCATTCAATAATTAATGAAGAAAAAGATCATCATATTCCTGAGCGTCTTTTCCCTCCTCTCCATTTTTGGTGGGATCTACCTTATCCGGGCAATAGACGCCAACACCTCCCGCTTCGATAACTTAATCATGCTCCATCAAGTTGAGATCCTTCGCGAGCACCTCTTGTTGAATATTCGCAGCGTGCAGGCGGACCTATATGCCCACGGCGCGGGACGCGCTCACAACGATGTAGAGATCAAGGGCCATGTGCTCCAGATGGAGGGTATGGTCGGTTCCTGTTTTGAATGCCACCATGCCGCCGGTGTGCAACAACGGATCCAGGCCTTGAAAGATCGTGCTGATGAATTCAATCGTTCATTAAACAGGGTGTTGAACATGGAGGCGGGCGCGGCCAGGCGACGGGCCGCGGAGGAAACCGCCTTTACGATCGGGGACAAACTGATCGCGCAAGGCAACACCATGATTGCGCTGACTAACCGGATGCTCAATGAAAGAACGCAAACCGCCAGGGAAGAAGCAAATCGGACGAGGATAGTGCTGATTTTGGGCGCTGCGGTCGGGCCGCTGCTCTCCCTCGGTTTGGCCATTGTCCTGATAAGCGGTTTTACCAAGCCGATCAACGTTCTCCTGAATGCAACGAAACGCTTGAAAGCCGGAGATCTGGACTACCGGATCGAAGGACTGAAGGCAGAGTTCGGCGAGCTGGCGGTCGCCTTCAATGATATGGGGGGCGCCCTCCGGGAGCATATGCGGGAGATCGGGGAGAGTGAACGGCGATATCGTCTCTTGTTTGAAAGCGCGGGAGACGCCATTTTCATTCTCGACGCCGAAGGAGAAGAGCGAGGCAGGATCGTGCAGGCCAATCAGGCCGCGGCGCGCATGCACGGCTATACGGTGGACGAACTCCTGACGTTCAAGATTCAGGACCTCGACACGCCGGATTCAGCCGCAAAATCGCCGGAAAAGTTCGAGCGGCTGTTAAAGGGCGAGTGGATCAAGGCTGTGGTCGAACACTATAAAAAAGACGGCACGGTGTTCCCGCTGGAGATGAACGCCGGGGCATTCGAGTTCGGCGGCCGCAAATACGCCCTCGCGATCGACCGGGACATCACCGAGAGAAAGCAGGCCGAGGAGGCGCTTCAACGGGCGGAACAGATCAGGACCGCCGGGGAGCTTGCCACGGGACTGGCGCACGAAATCAAGAACCCGCTTGCGGGCATCAAGGTGACCATGGAGGCCCTCTCCGAGGAACCGACGCTCTCGAAGGAAGACCGGGGCGTCCTCGGAAAAGTCATCGACGAGATCAAGCGCATCGAAGGCCTGATAAAAGGGCTGCTGGATTTTGCCCGGCCGCCCAAACCGCAATTTACGAGCACCGACGTGAACAGCGTCCTCGATTCCGCGGCCCAGTTGGTCCTGAAAAACGTTTCCCCGGCGCCGGGCAAGCCGCGGAAGATCGAGCTCGAAAAGGATTACGGCCTCGATCTTCCTGAAATCACCGCCGACCCGATGCAATTGAAACAGGTATTTATGAACCTGCTTTTGAACGCCGTCGACGCCATGCCAGAGGGCGGCCGGCTGGTACTGAAAACCACATACGATCAGCCGGCGCGCGCCATCAAGATTGCCCTGTCCGATACCGGCAAAGGGATAGACGCCGCGGCCCTGGAGAAAATATTCCAGCCCTTTTTCACGACCAAGGCCAAGGGGACCGGGTTGGGGCTGGCGATATCAAAACGGCTGATCGAGGACCACGGAGGAAAGATCGGCATCGAGAGCGTCAAAGGAAAAGGATCGACGTTTCGCATAAGCCTCCCCTGTGACGAGGGGAGAGGGTGCAAGCAGCCATGAAAGAAAAGGACAGGATATTTCTCGTCGACGACGACGAGCTCATCAGCTCCATGCTCTCGCGGGTTTTGAAGGGCACCGAGTACGACGTTCGCGTGACGAACAGCGCGGAGGGCGTCGTGGGAAAAATAAAATCCTGGTCTCCGGACGTCGTTCTCCTGGACATCAACCTCCCCGAACGGAACGGCATCGACATCCTGAAAGAGCTCGTGGAGCTGGAGCTGCCCACGCAGGTCGTGATGCTGACGGCGGACGACACCGCGGAGACCGCGGTGAAAGCGATGAAACTCGGCGCAGCCGATTACCTGACGAAACCGTTCAACGTCGAGGAAGTAAAGATCGTGGTGCGCAACATCCTGGAAAAAGGAAAACTGAGGCAGGAGGTCGCTTATCTCCGGAAGGTCAGCTCGGAGATGTTCGACCGGGAGATCATCGGAGAATCAACCGCCGTCCGGGAAATGAAATCCAGGATAGAAAAGATCGCGCAGGCGTCCGTTTCCACCCTGCTCATCACCGGAGAGAGCGGGACCGGCAAGGAAATGTTCGCCCGGTACGCTCACCGCATCATGCGGGGCGCTACCGGCAACGGCTTCGCGCCCTTTATCCAGATCAACTGCGCGTCTTTGCCCGAGACCCTGCTCGAAAGCGAACTCTTCGGGCATGAAAAAGGGGCCTTCACCGACGCTAAAACCGGCAAAAAGGGCTTGTTCGAAATGGCCTCAGGCGGGTCCATCCTTCTCGATGAGATCGGGGACATGAAGATGAGCCTCCAGGCGAAGCTCCTGCGCGTCCTGGAAGAGAGGACCGTGCGGCACGTCGGGGGAAGCGAGGAGATCCCCATCAACGCCACGGTCATCGCCACGACGAACAAGGACCTCGCGGGGGCGGTCGAAACGGGCGAGTTCCGGAGAGATCTTTTCTTCAGATTGAATACGTTCTATCTGCATGTTCCGCCGCTCAGGGAGCGGAAAGAAGATATTCCCGTCATCGCCCGGCATTTTCTCGCGTCCCTCGCGAAGCGGTACAACAAAAAGACCGTTAAACGTTTTTCCCCGGACGCTGTTGCGCTCATGGAGGCCTACGGCTGGCCGGGCAACATCCGGGAACTGCGAAACCTCGTCGAGCGGCTCGTGGTGCTGGAAAGCGTCGAGGTCATCCTTCCCGAGCACCTTCCGGACTGGCTGACCAAGCGGCCGGGAGAAGCGGGCCAACCCCGCCAGGGCGGGTTTCTGCTTCCGGAAGCGGGGCTTTCCCTGGAAGAAGTGGAAAAGGGCCTTATCAAGCAGGCGCTTGAGCGGTCAAAATACAACAAGACGCAGGCCGCCAGGCTCCTGCAGATAAGTTATGATACGCTTCGGTATCAAGTGAAAAAATACGGTTTGGAGTGATTGACGAAGACCGGGCGGATTCAGTTTATGCTATTGGAACGGCCTTCTGTCCGGATAGGGCCGGGGAGCGGCATAGTCCGTCCACCCGCGTTCTTCCCGTAAAAGTCCGTCGGCGAGCGACCGTACCTGTTCCAGATCGAATGGTTTCGGGAGGAAGTAACGGGCCGTCTTGAGCATGGATTTTTTTGCATCGTCATCAAGCATATCGCCCGACATCATGACGATGTTGGTTGCCGGTGAAATTTCCCTGAAAATTTTCATGAGCACGAGGCCGTTTGCATCGGGAAGATGTATATCCATAAAACAGAGGTCGTAAAAGGCCCGGTCTATTTCAGTGAGCGCCTCTGTGCCGCATGAAGCGGTTTTCACGCATGCATCCTTCTGCCGAAGCGCCGAGGAGAGGGCCAGCAGGATTAAATCTTCATCATCAACAATCAAAATTTTCTTCATCTTCGAGTCCCTGCAATTTAGACTACTATTTAAAATATGCAATTCTTGTACTCGTGATTGCTATTCAAAAATCACCGGAAAATAAGGTAATTTGTTCTTAATTTGGTTCAGCCCTATTTCGATAGCGTACGAGTTTGGTGAAATGACCGATAAGAAGTGGTCATTTAACCAGTATTGAGAAACTCCATGCTATTAGGCAAAACCTCGTCTATTTTTCAGGCAATTACAGACAACGTACCGGGCATGCCTCTTGCAAGTTTTAGTGTAACCCGAGTGCCCTCAAAAATATCGGCCGATTCGTGATAAGGAGAAAGATGCTTCATCAGAAGAAAATAGTCGTGGTTATGCCCGCGTATAACGCGGCCAAGACGCTTGAGCTGACGTATAACGAGATCCCGAAAGATGTCGTAGACGAAGTGATCCTGGTAGATGACGCGAGCAGAGACGACACGGCGGTGAAAGCCGGGGAACTTGGCATTCATACGATCATTCATCCAGAGAACCGCGGGTACGGCGGCAACCAGAAGACGTGTTATAAAGCAGCGTTGTCACGAGGGGCGGATGTCGTGGTAATGCTCCACCCCGATTATCAATATTCTCCCCGCCTGATTACGGCGATGTCGTCCATGGTTGTGTCCGGGCATTACGATCTCGTGCTCGGCTCGCGGATCCTGGGCGGAGAAGCGCTGAAAGGCGGCATGCCGTTGTACAAGTATGTTGCCAACCGGTTTCTGACGTTTGTAGAGAACCTGGCGCTCGGCGCGAAGCTGTCGGAATACCATACCGGATTCCGGGCTTTCAGCCGCGGGCTGCTCGAAACGCTCCCTCTCGAAGAGAACTCCGATGATTTCGTATTCGACAACGAGATCCTCGCCCAGGCTGTCTATTTCGGTTTTCGAATCGGAGAGATCAGTTGTCCGACGAAATACTTCGATGACGCCTCCTCGATCAGCTTCAGGAGGAGCGTCAAATACGGTTTTGGCGTGCTCGCGACTTCCGTGAAATTTTTACTGCAGAAAACGGGATTTGCGAACTCATCCCTGTTCCGGAAAGCGGGAACATAAGTGGGCCCGGCCAGGACAAGCCGGAATGAAAGATTTGAAAATAAAGAGTAACTACTCAGGTCAGCTACCTCGCTTTGCGCAAGGCGCGCCGGATAATTAAGGGAATTTCGAAGTCGATTC
Organism: Nitrospirota bacterium; assembly: GCA_041476485.1. Taxonomy (GTDB): domain Bacteria; phylum Nitrospirota; class UBA9217; order UBA9217; family UBA9217; genus JBAZLV01. Next base: position 5,219 of record JBGOTO010000029.1, on the reverse strand, counting down.
ACTAGCCCCGCCTTGCTTGATGTCCGTGCATCGGTCGCCGCGCGCTTTATTGCGCCTGCGCTCCGCAGCAGACCTGAGTAGTTACGAAAAAAGCGGAAAGGCGTGTTCTCAAATGTCGCTTGCAGGTGAAAAAGACGGGAACCCGGCGATGATATCGCGTCACCAAACCTTTTGGACCGTCGCGTTTTTTATCTGCCTGTCCGTATACACGATGGGCGCAAATCCCTTCGCCGGCGAGACCGTGGCGCCGTTTGACCAGCTCCTGGAACACCCGGGATGGGCTTCGGTCCAAAGTAATCGTAAAGCAGTTCATTTCGAGCAGAGCGATATAGTCGATTCGCAGCTCCCTATTTGGATAACGCTCAAAGAGCAGATCAGGAAAGGGGAGAGCCCCCTCTGGTATCCCAACGGAGCCGGCGGGCAGTCAACATCTCTGGAGCTTTGCAACCCCACCTTTTTGCTGTTTCTGAGTATCAAGGACAACGCACTCGCGTATTACTTTGTGGGATTAGCCAAGCTCGTTATTGCGGGCTTCGGTGGATATTTGCTCCTTAGAATTTTTCTGCCATGGCTGCCGTCGATCTGGGGCGGTATTGTTTATATGCTGTGCGGCTTCAATGCGACCTGGTTTCTCTGGGAACACGTTGCGACCGCCATGTGGATCCCGTGGCTTCTGTGGGCAACGGTCCTGTATCTCAAGACGGAAGAGCTGAAATGGCTGCCGGCGATCGCAACGGTATCGCTTTTGCTCATATTCGGCGGTTTTCCCGCCATTGCCGGTTTCGGCTTTTACGCTTTTGCGCTGCTCGTTCTTGTTTGGAACGTCCTGAGCTTTCTCGGTGTAATCGGCGACAAACCAAAACATGCCGATCGTCTGAAGCCTTTCGTGAAGAAAACAGCCTTCCCTTTTCTTGCGGTGGGGATCGCTTTTGTAATGGCCGCGGTCGCTCTCATTCCCTTTATCGATAGTATGACCGGGATCAATCTCAACTACCGAACGGCTCTGAAAAACACGTTCAGCATTCATGACCTTCGGCTGTTCGTTGCGTATGACAACCCGCCGAGACTGGATAGGACCATCTATGTCGGCGTGCCTGCCTGCATCCTTGCCCTTTTAGGTGTTTTTGCGATATTCAAAACGGAGGACAAGAGTCTAAAAATATTTATTCTGTTTAATGCGATGCTGATAATTGTTTCGTTGTTGATAGCCTTTGGCTTGGTCCCCCATCGGTTACTAGAAGCGCTGCCGGTTTTTAACACATATAGATGGGGCAGGCTGGTCATTTTGACGCTTTTGGGGTTAGCTGCCTTATCGGCTGTTGGTCTGGATTTTATCGGGACAACGCTCCAGACATTGTCCGGCCGGTACTTGAGATTGACGCCCATGAATGCTCAGAATGCTCAACGGATAATTGCCGTGATGATGATCGGGATTATCGCCGTTCAATTTCATCTGCAGAAGAAACTTTTTAATACCTATAACGCGGTGGCGCCTTCAGCATGGTTCTACCCATCGACGCCGAGCATTGCGTATGTTAAAGAACACCTCAAACCATTGCAGTCGGTAATTGCCGATGCCTCTTATTGGTACACAGGAACTCTCGGGGCGTACGGGATTCCGGAGTGGTATGCGCACAGCTTTCGGACGGACAAAGAAAAAGAGATTCTCAACAACCTGGTCCATGATCCATTCCCCTTACCCACCTCTATGATTCTTGACGGGGCCAACATTCAGTTTAATTCGCCTTTGATGGATGCGTTGGCGATAAAATATGTTCTCGTCAATAAAAATTTTACGAAGCATAAGGTAAGGATCTCACTGCCGGAGCTGTCCCACAGTCTCGCGCCGCCTCTGCCTGACAATGCATGGAGGCAACGGATAAATTTGCCGAACGACATGGCCATTGCCGATTTCGGATTTTTGTTCTCTACCTTTGATAAAGAGCATGCCCCCGCGAACATCCGCCTCGCTCTTTACAATGACAAGGGAGAAATATTGTCCATGGTGCTGGACAAGAATGATGTTTCCGATAACATGTGGGTTTTTTTTGATTTTCCCGATAAGGTTTTTTTAAAGAAAGGGGCGTATTCCCTGGGATTATCACTCGTAAATTATATGGGTACTGATAAATTAACGGTATGGGCGACCAAAACTCAGGAGAATACAGGCAATTTTTTGGAGGTAAACGGGTTCAAAACAGATGTGTCGCTTAAATTACGGATAAGTTATTATGAAGAAGTCGTTCCGGCCATAGATGCCGGGAAATGGAATGTGATCGGGCAGGAAAAAGATATCCTGATATTCGAAAATAGACAGGTCACAAACAGCGCCTACTTTATTAAAAAACTTGATGCGTCCTCAAATGCGCGAATAGATTTCTCGATGCTGGACGTCACGCGACCCTCGGCCGACCTGATCAAAATCGATTATTCAGGGAAAGAAGCAGGCTGGGTCGTGCTGCCGATGCATCTTCATCCCGGCTGGAAGGCCTCTGTCGGGAATCGTCAAGTCAACTACGACACCTATCTTGATATCTTGCCCGCCATACCGGTGCGAGGAGCAAGCAGCATCGTATTCAAGTATCAGCCGGAGTCGTTTCGATGGGGAGTTATCGTGAGTTCGGTCGGCGTATTTGTTTTTTTACTATTCTCGTGGTATTGTTTGAGAAGCGTTCAACGGCGCTGCGCTGCGTGATTATTGGGGTGCTTTGTTCAGATGAAACTTATAATTCAAATACCCTGTTACAATGAAGCAGAGACCCTTCCGGTCACGTTAAAAGAACTGCCGAGAACAATGGAGGGTTTTGACAACGTCGAATGGCTCGTCATCAACGACGGAAGCACGGACAACACTGTCGAGGTTGCGAAGGCGAACGGGGTCGATCATGTCGTCAACTTTGCCAGGAACCAGGGGCTGGCCCAAGCTTTCCTGGCGGGCCTGGACGCAGCTATACGGCTCGGAGCGGATGTAATAGTGAATACCGACGCTGATAATCAATACAACGCCGCCGATATTCCTTTTCTTGTCGGGCCGATCGTGAGCGGCAGAGCGGAAATTGTCGTCGGCGCAAGGCCGATACGAGAGATCAAACATTTTTCCCCGATAAAAAAGCTTTTACAAAAGTTGGGTAGCTGGGTTGTGAGACGGACAAGCAAAACCGATATTCCTGATGCCCCAAGCGGTTTTCGCGCAATCAGTCGAGAGGCAGCGCTTCGTCTCAATGTTTTTAATGACTACACCTATACGCTTGAGACCATTATTCAGGCCGGACAGAAGAACATGGCCATCATATCGGTCCCGGTCCGCGTCAATGAAGACCTGAGGCCCTCGCGGCTTGTGAAAAGCGTTCGAGGCTATCTGATGCAATCGATCATGACGATAATCCGGATTTTTGTCGTCTACAGGCCATTCCGGTTTTTCCTGACGCTCGGGGTATTGTTCAGTACGGCTGGATTTATAGTAGGCTTTAGATTTTTATATTTTTTCATAAAAGACGGTGGAGAAGGACATGTCCAATCCCTGATCCTCGCTTCTATTCTTCTCGGCATGGGGTTCCAGACGATAGCCGTCGCTTTTTTGGCCGATTTACAGGCGGTAAACAGAAGATTGATGGAAGACGTACAGTATAGACTGAGGAAAGCGGAAATTGAAAAAAGCGGCAAGAGCAACTGACCTCAAAGTATGCATCGTCACTCATTCGTACCCGCGGTTTGAGGGAGACTGGAGGTCGAATTTTATCGAATCGCTGGCGCGGGCGTATGCGAGGAACAACGCGGACGTGACGGTTTTTGTCCCCTTTACCGTTCATTTTAATCGCGTGCTGACTGATGCCGATGGGGTGAAAATCGTCAATTATAAGTATATGCCGTTCGCGTCGCTCCATACCATAGGGTACGGACATTCGATGAAAGCCGATTTGAGAATGAATCTCAAAGATGTGCTCCTGATGCCTTTTCTGCTTCTGGTCGGGGCGATAAAACTATCGGCCCTTCTCAAAAAAGAAAACTTCGATTTGATCCATGCGCACTGGGCGGTCCCCAATACGTTGATAGCGCTTACGGCAAGATTTTTCGCCCGCTCCCGGGCATGCGTATTTACCTCATTCCCCGGGTCGGACGTGACCGTCATAACCCGTCTGGGTTTCATGGGCAGGACCATCGCAAAGATGATCGCAACGTCCGACTATCTCTCCTGTAACAGCTCTGACCTGAAAGAGGATCTGGTAAAGGCGGGAATAGATAAGAGCAGAATTGATCTTGTTATTTACGGGGTTGACGACAAGAAAATCTCTTTTTCAGAAAAAGAGAGGGTGGCGTTGAGATGCAGCTGGGGCGTATCCGAAGATGATACTGTTTTGTTGCTGATAGGACGTTTTGTGCCCAAAAAAGGTTTTAGCACGGCTTTTAAGGCTTTAAAATACATCACCGAATGCAAAAAAAATGTGAGGATGGTTGTTGTGGGAGATGGGCCGCAAAAGAGCAACTACCTCGACATACTAAGAGAAGACGGCACAGAATCATATGTTACATTTATCGGTGAAATCCCGACGGGGGAACTCAGCAAGTATTATTCGGCATGTGACATTTTTTTAATGCCTTCCCAAAGACTTCCCTCGGATGGATTAAACGTCGTCGTCCCTGAGGCGATGGCCTGCGGGCGGGCGGTCGTGGCTTCCAAGGTAGGCGGGAATGACCTGGTCATCTTCCCGGGAAGCAACGGTTATCTTCACGATGAAAATGATTCGAAGCTGCTGGCGGATTTCGTTCTGAAGCTCATGGAGGATCCTGAACTGGGAAAGAGAATGGGTAAGAATTCGCTGCAGTTGATCAGAGACCGGTTTAATTGGGATGCTATCGCAAAATATTATTTGGCAAGGTACCGTGAGAGAGTTTCCATCCAACCATAAGGGGCAAACGATAGAGAAATGGCAACGCTGATAGATCTGAGGACGTTTTCCGACGCGAGAGGCAATCTGACGGTAATTGAAAAAGTATTGCCGTTTGAAATCAGGCGCATCTTTTATATTTACGGAGTGGACGGCTCGGTTCGTGGCGGACATCGACATCATAATACGTATCAGGCGGCTATTTGCCTTAAGGGCAGTTGTGTCATTTCCAACAACGATGGCGCGAAAAGGGAAACGTTTGTGTTGGATACTCCGGCCAAGTGTCTTTTACTGGAGCCGAAAGATTGGCACCAGATGCATGATTTTACCCCT